>RFGB01000173.1 GCA_003697125.1 Alphaproteobacteria bacterium | reverse complement strand
CCCCGCACCCGCCCACGCCGCGCGCGCCCCGGCCGGATCATGGCGCGACCGCCATGAGGTTGGGACAAAGTTGAATTGGACTGTCCCGCCCAGGGCCAGTAGGCGTTGAGAGGGACCACGGCACCAGACGGGGGAATGCCATGCCCGAGGATCTGTCGCCCCGCCACCGTCAGGCGGTTGTCGACGCTGCGGTGACCGAGCTGGTGATCGCCAACCGCATTCTGGCGCGGGAGGACGTGATCGACGATTTCGGTCACGTCAGCATCCGCAACCCGCTCGATCCCGCGCGCTATTTCATCGCCCGGTCGCGCAGTCCCGAGGTCGTGACCCGTGACGACATCATGGAGTTCGACCTTGACGGCAACCAGCTGGGCAATGATCCGCGCCGGCCCTATGCCGAACGGCACATCCATGGCGCGATCTACCGGATGCGCCCCGACGTCAATGCCGTCACCCATCACCACGCCCGCCCGGTCCTGCCCTTCACGATCTGCGCCGTGCCTCTGCGACCCGCCTTCCACATGGCCGCGGTGATCGGCAAGCGGATCGACGTCTGGGACAGCCAGGACGAATTCGGCGACACCAACATGCTGGTCGACAGCCTGGAGATGGGCCTGTCGCTGGCGCGGACCCTGGGCCCGAACCCGGTGGTGCTGATGCGCGGTCACGGCGCTGTCTGTGCGGCCGGCAACCTGAAGGCGGTGGTGATGATCTCGATCGCGCTGCGGGACAATGCCGCGCTTGTCCAGGCATCGATGCAGCTGGGCAAGGTCAGCTATCTGACAGATGGCGAGATCGAGCGGGCCTCGGCGATGCTGCTGGGGCCGATGCCGCTGGCCCGCGCCTGGGACTACTGGGTGGCCCGGGCCGGCTATGCGGGCCTCTAGCGCCGCGGCCGATGCGCGGGGAAGCCCGGGCGGTCGCGCGCTCTGCCGCCGCGGCCCGCCGATTGCCTTCGCCCGGATCGACCCGCCGGGAAGGCCGCGGCGGGGCCGGCGGCGGTCAGAAGGCGGTGGACAAGACTGCAAGAGCTTTACATTCTAAGTTTCGTGCATCCGGCGTCCGCCATCAGGGGGCGAGGGAACCACCGACGGATGCGACAGGGGGAGGAGAACATGCGGAAGCTGCTGGAACTGGGCGTTGCCTGCGGGCTGGCCCTGGCGATGGTGCAGGCGGCGCCCGGACAGGCGCAGACCTACAATCTGACGCTGTGCGGGGCGAGCCCCGGGGGGCTGTGGAGCCTTCTGGGCGCGGGGATCGACGCGGCGGTGAAGAAGGCCTATCCCGGATCGACCGTTACCTACCAGACCTCGGGCGGGGGGCTGGCGAATGTCGCGCTGCTCGATCAGGGGCGTTGCGATCTGGCGATCATCCACGATGCCGAGGCGAAGCTGGGGATTGAAGGCAAGCCGCCCTTCCAGGCGCCGGTCAACAGCCTTGCCACCGTCGCCGTGCTCTACACCTGGGCGCCGATGCAGGCGATCGTCAGCCGCAGCTATGCGCAGGAACACGGCATCGAGACGCTGGAGGACATCGGCGCGAAGAAGCTGCCGATCCGGGTGGCGCTGAACCGGCGCGGCAACATCGTCAGCGCGCTGGGCGAGAGCATGCTGCGCGCGGTCGGCGCGAGCCCCGAGGACATCGCCGCCTGGGGCGGCAGCGTGCAGTATGCCGCCTCGGGCGAGCAGGGCGAACTGATGCGCGACCGGCGCATCGACATGATCCTGAACTCGCTCTTCGTCGGGCACAGCTCGATCCGCGAGCTCGCCTCGGCGATCGATCTCGTGCTTCTTCCGGTCAGGCCCGAGACGGCCGAGGCGGTGGCCAGGGAGTGGAACATCCGCACCTTCGTCATCCCCGCCGGTGCCTATGACTGGAATGACCGCGACGTGCTGACGGTGACCGTCTCGGCCCAGCTCTTCGTCCGCGCCGATGCCGATCCCGAGATGGTCGGCAACATCACGCGGGCGCTGATCGAGAATGTGGATGCGCTTCGCGCGGTGCACAAGGCGATGGCGCCGCTGACGGTCGAGCTGATGGCGAGCGCGACCACCGTGCCCTATCACGAGGCGGCCGCGGCGGCCTATCGCGCGGCCGGTCACTGAACGCATGCATGGGCCCATGGCCGGCCGGCGGCGCGCCCGGCTGGGCGCGTCGCGTGCCGGCGGGCGCGCGGCCGGGGGGCATCGATGCTGAGCGTGCTGTTCGACACCGGGGTGCGGCGACAGCTGCACGGGCGGGCGGGCATCCTCACCCGCGCCATCGCGGCGGCAACGGCGGCCTGGGTGATCTACGCCGCCGCATTCTCGCGCGGCGATGCGCTTTCGCTGACGATGACCTTCTTCGCCCTGATGCTGGTCCTGACCTTCCTGATGATCGGTCCGCGCCCGCGCGCGAGCCGGCATCGGATCGGCGCGCTCGACTGGGGGCTGGTGGCGCTGTCGGCGGCGACCGGGGTGCACTTCGTGCGCAATGCCGATGCCATCGCGCAGCGGATCACCCTGCTCGATCCCCTGTCGGGTCAGGATATCTTCTTCGCCGTGCTGGGGCTGGTGCTGGCCATCGAGGCGGTCCGGCGCACGGTCGGGCTGGGGCTGACGCTGATCGTGATCCTGTTCTCGGTCTACAACCTGTATGGCCATCACCTCGGCGGGCTTCTGGGCCATGGCTACATCCCGTTCACGCATTTTCTCGACATCACCTTCTTCACCACCGACGGGCTGTTCGGCACGCCGCTGCGGGTGGCGGCGACCTATGCCTTCCTGTTCGTGCTGTTCGGCACCGCGCTGAGCCAGGCGGGCGGCGCGAAGTTCTTCTATGACATCTCCGCTTGGGCAACCGGCACGACGGCCGGCGGGCCGGCGAAGATCGCGGTGATCTCCTCGGGGCTCTACGGCACGATCTCGGGCAGTCCCACATCGGATGTCGTCACGACCGGCAGCGTGACCATTCCGATGATGCGCCAGATGGGCTACCGCCCCGCCTTCGCCGCCTCGGTCGAGGTCGCGGCCTCGACCGGCGGCAGCCTCCTGCCGCCGGTGATGGGCGCGGCCGCCTTCATCATGGCCGAATACACCGGCATCGACTATGTCCAGATCGCCTTGGCGGCACTGATCCCGGCCCTGCTCTACTATGTGCCGATCTACGCACAGGTGCATTTCCGCGCGCGCAAGGAGGGCCTGGCCGGGGTTGACCGGACGCAGATCCCGCCGCTTGCCAGCATCCTGCGCGAGGGCGGCGTCTTCGTCGTGCCGCTGGTGGTGATCAGCTGGGCGCTTCTGAACGGCTATACCCCGACCTATTCCGCGGTGTATGGCACCGCCGCCCTCTATCTGGTCAGCCTTCCGCGCGCCGCCACCCGGCTGGGGGTGCGGGCGGTGTTCAGGATCCTTGCCGACACCGCCGTCCGCATGGTGCCGGTGGCGGGGGCCTGCGCGGCGGCCGGGCTGGTGATCGGCGGCATCACCATGACCGGGCTGGCCTCGAAGTTCAGCGCCCTTGTCTTCCTGGTCTCGGGGCAGGACCTGCTCGTCTCGCTCCTCGTCGCGGCCGCGCTGACCACGCTTCTGGGCATGGGGATGCCCACGCCCTCGGCCTATATCCTGGCGGCGGTGCTGATAGCGCCGGCCCTGACGGCGCTGCAGCTGGACCTGATGGCGGCGCATCTCTTCGTGCTCTACTTCGCGGTGATGTCGGCCCTGACCCCCCCGGTGGCGGTGGCGGCCTATGCGGCCAGCGCGATCGCGGGCGAAAATCCGCTGCGCATCGCGGTGGCCTCGGTGCGGCTGGCGCTGGGCGCGTTTCTCATCCCCTTCGCCTTCGTCTGCCACCCGGGCCTGATCCTGCAGGACGGGGTGGCGGGCATCGCGATGGCCGCCGCCGGCGCGGCGGTGGGGCTGGTGGCGCTGGCGGCGGCGGTCGAGGGGTTCCTCACCGCGCCGCTCGGCGCCCTGCCGCGGCTGGGTCTTGCCGCGGCGGGCGCGCTGCTGCTGTTCGGCGATGCGGTGGCGAAGCTGGGCGGGGTCGGGTTGCTGGCGGCCATGTGGCTGTGGCAGCGCGCCCGGGCCGGGGTCGGCGCCTGAGCCCCGCCGCGCCGGCCCGCGGATGGCGGGTTGCGCCGGCGGGGGGTTGTCATCCCGGCGCCGTTTGCCCATGAGACGGCATCGCAGACCAGGGTGGAGAGAGGATGACAGGTTCCGAGGAGGCCCCCGCCGCCGATTGTGCCGCGCCGGATCGCCTTGCCGCCTTTCGCGACGAGCGCATCGCCCATCTGGTGCGTCTGTGCGCCCGGGGGTTCAACCGGGCGCTCTCGCTGCGTCTGGCCGCCAGGAATGTCTCCTTCGGCCAGTGGGTGTTCCTGCGCATCCTGTGGCAGGAGGATGGCCTGACCCAGCGCGAGCTGAGCAACCGCGCCAGCCTGACCGAGCCGACCGCCCATGCCGCGCTTCTGCGCATGGAGCGCAGCGGCCTGGTGACGCGCCGCGCCGGGGATGACGACCGGCGGCAGCGGCGGGTGTTCCTCAGCGAGCGGGGCCGGGCCCTGCGGGCCGAGCTGGAGCCGCTTGCCATCGAGGCCAACGAGGTGGCGCTTGCCGGCCTCGACGCGGGGCAGAGGGAGGCGCTGCGCGCAGCGCTCCTCGGCATCCTGAACAATCTTCAGGCCGACGAGGCCGCGCACGGGGCGCGCGGCCTGCGCATCCCCTCCACCCGCAGCTGGTCGGGCTGAACCGCGGCCTAGAGGGCGGCGAGCCGCCGGCGCAGCGCCTCCAGCCCCAGCACCTCGCGGATCGGCAGATCATCCCCCCGCGGGTCGGGGGCCACCGAGAGGCTGTCGCCGTCCCAGTGCCACCAGTAGAGGATCTCGCCCGCGCGATCGCGGATCGGGATGCGGAAGCGCGGGAAGGGCTGCGCCGCGGCGGGCAGCGGCGCATGGCCCAGCCGGCGCAGGCCGGCCTCGCCCCGCGCGAGGGCGCGGCCGAGCTCGGCCATGGCGATGAAGGCGGTGGGCCCGCGCGCGATCCCGGCCGCCGCCTGGTCCGGCCGCGCCGCGGGGGCGATCGCGCGCAGCACCTCGGGATGGGGGGCGCGGGCATGGGTCACCTGCACATGGCGGGTGCCCGCCGCGGTGTCGATGGCAAGCACGTCGCCCGGCCGCAGCGGGCGGGCGTCGGCGGCGGCGGTGTCTGCGGGCGCTGGCATGGCCGGTCCGGGTCTCAGAGCGTGAAGCTTTCGAGGGTCGCGGGGTGAAACAGCTCCTCGAGCCTCAGGCGCCGGGCCGAGAGCCCCTGCCGGTGATGCAGGTCGAGGAAGGCCTCTAGCACATGCGCATTGCCGGCGACGCCATAGGTCCAGATCTCGGGGCCCATCAGCCGGCGCGCCGCGGTCAGCGTGTCCTCCACGAAGGGCATGGTGACCTTGGTCGCCGAGGTGTCGGCCAGCGCCTCCTCGGCCATCGCCTTGGCGGCCGAGAAGGCCTTCAGCAGCGCGCCGGGCAGCCAGGGATGCGCCTCGGCAAGGGTCCGCCGCAGGCCGAGCACATGCATGATCGGGAAGATCCGGGTTCGCCGGTAATAGTCCGCCGCGGCCGCGATGCCATCATCGAACAGCCGGCGCACCTGGGGGTGCCCCTCGTCGAAGCATCTGAGCGCGCGCGGGCCGACATAGCCGTCGATCTCTCCCGCGCGCAGCAATGCATCCAGCGTCGTCCCCTCGGGCGCGGATTCCAGCGTGACCCCCGGGGGCAGGGTGACGGGGATCTTCTCGGGCCGGCCGGGCGTGTGCATGCCGCCGCGCACCCAGCGGATGTCGGCGGGGCCGACGCCGTGATCCTCCAGGATGCCGCGCGCCCAGACATTCGCGGTCAGCTGCCATTCGGCGATGCCGATGCGCCGGCCCCGGAGGTCGGCGGGGCTGTCGATGCCGCGATCGGTGCGGACATAGATCGACGAATGGCGGAATGCGCGCGACAGGAAGACCGGAACCGCGACATAGGGCGAATCGCCCTGCGCGAGCCTGACGCAGTATGAGGAGAGCGACAGTTCCGAGACATCGAACGCCTGGTGGCGGAAGGCGCGGAAGAACATCTCCTCGGGCGACAGAAGCTGGGTGATCGGCGTCACCCCGTCGATGGGCACCCGCCCGTCATGGATCGGCCTGGTGCGGTCATAGTCACCCATGGCGATGGAGATCGTGAGGCTGCTCACGCGGGGTCCCTCCCTCTCCTGGTCAGTGCCGGCCGAGCGCGACGGGTGCGCCGCTTCGGGCCGAGGCGAGAATGGCATGGGCGATCTCGAGTGTCTCGCGCCCCCAGTCGTCGGCCTGCGGGGGCGGCTGGCCGTGCCGGATCGCGGCATGGAGCGCGCGCAGGACCGGCGAGCGCGGCGCGGGGTCGGGCGGCGCGGGAACGAAGTCGCGCGCCTCGTCGCCCCAGATCTCCACCCCCTCGGGCGTCAACCGCAGGTCGGCCCGGGCGCAGGAGACGATCACCGGGCCGAAATGTTCGGCATGCGGGGCCGGCGGAGCCGCGGCCTGCGCGCCCTCGCCGAAGCCGCGGCGCGCCTTCAGCGATGCCTCCGCCTCCGGCGTGCGGGCCGCCGACAGCGCCCGGCGCGCCTGACCGTAGGCCGCGGGATCCTTGGCCGTGCCCAGCTCGCCGATCCAGCCCTGGAACATGTCGCTGTCGAAATGGGCATAGCCGGAATAGACGATGTTCGCGAAGCCGCCGCCGCGGAAGGTGATCAGGGCGGCATAGGCGCCCTCGGTGGGGCGTTCGGGATCCCATCTGCCGGTCGCCGCGATCACCGTCTCGGCCCTTGCGCCCATCAGCAGCCTGACCACGTCGATCTGATGCACCGCCTGGGAGAAGACGACCCCGCCGCCGCGCGCGGTGTCAAGCTCCTCGGGTCGGCGGGGGCGGTAGAGGAAATCGGTGTAGTTGAAGGCGTGGATCATGCGCACCGGACCGAACCGGCCCGACCCGATCAGCGCCCGCGCTTTCAGCACCGGCTGGTCGAAGCTGTGGCTGGGGCCGGTGATCAGCTGCACCCCCGCCGCCCGAGCCGCCGCCACGATGGCATCGGCATCCTCCAGGCTGATGGCCAGCGGCTTTTCCACCAGGATGTGCTTGCCCGCGCGCGCCGCCGCCTCCGCATGGGCGCGGTGCATCTCGTGGGGGGTGGCGACATAGACCGCCTCGACGGTCGGGTCGGCGCACAGCTCCTCGACGCTGGCATAGGCTGCCCCCCCGAACGCGGCCTGGAAGGCGGCACGGGATTCGGCCCGGCGGCTGGCGCAGGCGACCAGGCGCACATGCGGGTCGTGGCGGATGCTGGGCAGGGTGAGCATGAAGCCCCGTCCGAGCCCCGCGACGCCGAGCCGTATCGGGTCACAGATCGACAACGAGCTTCTCCGACCTGGCCCGCGAGACGCAGATCATGATGTTGTCGCGCCTGTCCTCCTCCCTGAGGAAGAGATCGCGGTGATCGGCCTCGCCGGCCAGCAGGCGGGTCCGGCAGGTGCCGCAGGTGCCGCTTTCGCAGGAGCTGAGGGGCTTCAACCCGGCCGCGCGCAGCGTCTCGAGGATGGAAAGATCGGCGGGCACCTGCAGTTCGCGGCCGCTGCGGGCGAGCACGAGCGTGAAGGGCCGGTCGTCGGGGCGCACCACCTCGACGGGGGCGAAATCCTCGAAATGGATCCGCCCTTCCGGCCAGTGGCCCGAGACGGCCTTGATCTCCTCCATCAGCGGCCGGGGGCCGCAGCAATAGACATGCTCGGGGCGGGGCGTCTCGAAATGCGGCCAGAAGTCGTAGAACCTCTCCGGCCTGCCCCCGTCATGGTGAATGATCGCGCCGGGAAAGGTGCGGCATTCGTCGAGATAGGCGGCCTCCTCGGGGCTGCGGGTCAGATAGATTAGCCCGAAGCGCCGGCCGCGGGCGTGAAGCCAGCGCGCCATCGACAGGATCGGGGTGATGCCGATGCCGCCGGCGATCAGCAGATGGCCCGGCGCCTCCACCAGCGGGAAGTCGTTCGCCGGCGGCTCGACCGCAAGCCGGGTGCCGACCGTCGCCTGATCATGCATCGAGGCCGACCCCCCGCGCGATGCCGCCTCGCGCTTGATGGCGATGACATAGGTCCCGGGCGCCGCGCCGTCATTGACCAGGGAATAGCGCCGCATCGCGCCCGAGGGTGTTTCCACAGTGATGTGCGCGCCGGGCGCGAAGGGTTCAAGCGCGCCGCCATCGGGGGGCGCAAGCGTGAACTCGACGATGTCGCGGGCAAGCTGCCGCCGTGCCACCACCTCCAGCGTCAGCCGCTCCTGCCTCGCCACCGCCATGCATCCCGCCCTTGCCCGACCGCGCCGGGCCGTGATATTAGATATCTATGTTTCCGGCTTCAAGTCCGCGCCCCGCCGGCGGGGCGGGCATGGCGAAAGGAGCGGCGGAAGGATGTTGTCCCCCGAGGAGAACGACCTGCTGACCCGGGTCGATGGTGACGCGCCGATGGCGCGGCTGATGCGCCAGCACTGGGTTCCGGTCTGCCTGAGCGAGGAGGTCGCCGAGCCCGACGGCAGGCCGCTGCGGGTGGAGGCGATCGGACGCAGCTATGTGTGCTTCCGCGACAGCGAGGGCCGGCTGGGTCTGCTTGACGAGCTGTGCCCGCACCGCAAGGCGTCGCTGGTCCTGGGCCGCAATGAAGAAGGCGGCCTGCGCTGCCTCTATCATGGCTGGAAATTCGACGTTCACGGCACCTGCGTGGCAATGTCCTCCGAACCCGAGGATTCGCCGCTGCACGGCAAGGTCAGGCACCGCGCCTATCCGGTGCAGGAATGGGGCGGCTTCGTCTGGGCCTGGCTCGATTCCGAGAATCCGCCCCGCGCGTTCGAGCCCCCGGCCTTCGCCCCGGCCGAGGACACGCCGGTCTCGATCGTCAAGATCCGGGTGCCGGCGAACTGGGCGCAGATCATGGAAGGCCAGATCGATTCGGCGCATTCCTCGAGCCTGCACTCCTCGGATATGAAGCCCGCCCCGGTGCGCACGGCGGATGCGGATGACCGGGCCTGGTACCGGCCCTCCACCGACAAGTCGCCGCGGATGCAGACCCAGACCACCAGCTACGGCTTCCACTATGTCGCGATCCGCAAGCCGATCCGCAACGCGGCGATCCACAACTATCTGCGGATCACCGAATACATCGCCCCCTTCACGGCGCTGATCCCGCCCAATGCGCGCTATAACGTCGCCTCGGTGATCGTGCCGATCAGCGACGAGGAGACGAACTTCCACTTCATCGCATGGGGCGGCAAGGCCTGTCCGACCACCGAGGAATGGCGCAAGTTCTGCCGGGCCCAGCCGGGCATCGACCTCGACGCGAAGTGGCGCCCGGTGCGCACCCTGGACAACGACTTCCTGCAGAACCGCGACCGGATGAAGCTGGGCAGCTTCACCGGCATCGACGGCATTCCCAACCAGGACATCGCCATGTGGGTGTCGATGGGCGCGCGGGTGGACCGCTCGACCGATCTTCTCGGCGCCTCGGATCTCGCCATCGTCGAGTTCCGCCGCCTGATGAGCGACGCGGCCCGCCGCGTGGCCGAAGGCGGACCGGCGATCGGCACCGAGGAGCCGCGCGTGCCCCATGTCTCGATCTCCGCCAAGCAGGGCATCTTCCCCAAGGAGGTCGACTGGCGCACCCTTGACGGGCAGGGCGAGGGCGTCGCCGCGGCGGAATAGGCCGCCTCAGATGCCGGCGCCCGCGGAAGGCCCGGCATGATCCGGGCGGTGCCGGGACGGAACCGCCCCGGGGCACGATCTTGCGGCGATGTTCCGCGCATCGCCAGCGCGCCGGTCCGCCGGCGCCGGCCATCCGCGGGGTTGCGGATGCCTCCCCCACGCCTTGCGGGCGGCCCCGCCGGGGGCGGAGGCCGCCGCTCGCCCGGTCGCGCCCGGGACCGCGCCTTCGCCGTCCGGGCGGGCCGCCCCGCCGCTGCGCCGGCGCCGGGATGGCGATCGAACCGTTGACCGGCCCGTGTCCGCGGATAACCTTCGAGAACTCGCCGAATTGCCGGAGATCGTCCGCGCCCCGGAATTTTTCCGAGTTCGATCATGTCCAGATCATTCCGGAACAACCCCATCTGCGCACAGTTTCACATCGCGACTCCGATGTTCCTCGGCGGCGCGAACCATGAGACCGCGCGAATCCGGGGCAGCTCGGTCAAGGGGGCGCTGGCGTTCTGGTGGCGGGCGTTTCACTTCGCGCATCACGTCCAGGAGGCGGGGAGGAATGTCGATGACGCCCTGAAAGCCCTGCGCGATCGGGAAAAGCGGCTGTTCGGATCTTCCGATGGCGGGCAGGGGCGTTTTCTTCTGCGGGTGCGGCATGGGGAGATGAAGCAGCATCCATCCGGCGAGGTCCTGAAGAACGGAAGCAGCGATCTCGGCACCGGGGCGCGCTATCTCGGCTATGGTCTCATGGGCGCATTCGGAAAAGATGCGGGCAGGTTGCAGCGCAGCTGTCTGGTCGAGGGCCAGAGCTTCACGGTCGAGCTGCTGTTCCGCCCCGGCAGCACCGATGACGACCGGCGCGAGATGCGCGTCGCGCTGAAGCTTCTCGGCCTTCTTGGCGGGCTTGGGGCGCGCGTGCGCCGGGGCTGGGGGTCGGTGGCGTTGCAGAAGCTGGAGGGGGATGGACAGTCGTGGCAGGCGCCGGGCTCTCGGGAAGACTACGTCAAGACCCTGAAGGCCCTGTTCGAGAACCATCCATGCCGCGGCCTGTCGGGCGCCGAATGGCCGCTGACGGCCTTTGCCAAGGAAAGCGGGGTTTGGGTGTCGGGCGAACCTTCGAGCAACAGTCTCGACATGCTGGACAGGCTCGGCCGCGCGATGCTCAATTATCGTGGCATGGGGCGCGGTGCGGACAGAGAGGTCGGCAAGCAGCCAATTCTGAAACAGTTCCGGGAGGACCATGACTGGTTCCGGAAAGGGGCGGGCGATGTCGACATACCCTATCGATCCGCCTTCGGCCTGCCGCACATGTACGACAGCAAGCAGGGAATTGGCGTGGTTCCGGAATCGTCCGATCGCCGCGCCAGCCCGCTGATGTTTCATGTTCACAAGGCTGGACCGGATGTATTCGGAACTACTATCTTGTTGCCAACCAAGTTCCTTGATGGCAAGATTGTTGCGAAAAGGGACAAGGAGCGCGAAACAATCCGCACCTATATTCTTGGAGACCCCTACTGCACGCGCAAGGCCTCCGGTCTTGATGTCTTGAAGGATTTCCTCGGGGCGGGTTCTGGGAAATTCCAAAAGAATGAAGTTGTCGCCTTTGAACAGGTTCTGCCATGAGCACCCGCATCCTGCATTTCACGCTCGGGCCCGTGCAGGCCTTCGTCGCCGATGCGCGGCGCATGCGGGACTTCTGGGCGGGATCGTTCCTGCTGTCCTGGCTGTCGGGCAAGGCGATGCAGGCCGTCGAGAAGGACGGCGGCACGATCGTTTTCCCCGAGGTCGAGAGCGATCCGCTGTTCAAGGTGCTGAAGGGGCAAGGCACGCCGCATGTCGGGTCGCTGCCCAACCGCTTCAAGGCCAGCGTTCCCGAGGGCTTTGAGCCAGCCACGGCAAGGCAGGCGGTGCTGGACGCCTGGCAGAAGCTGGCCGATGCGGTCTGGGAGGAGTTCGTGCAGCCGGTCGCGGCCAAGGGCAAGGACACGAAGGCGATCTGGGACCGGCAGGTCGGAAACTTCTGGGAAATCGCCTGGGTTGTCGGCCCGGATCCTGGCGACGGGTCCGATGGCGCCTGGCTGGACCGGCGCAAGAACTGGCGCAGCCATTGGCCGGCCTCGCCCGAAGAGGGGGACAAGTGCCGCCTGATGGGATTCTGGCAGGAGATTTCGGGCTATACCCGGCTGGGCCAGAAGGCCAAGCAGGACGCTTTCTGGCAGGCGATGCAGGGCGAGGTCGGGCGGCTCAACCTGCGCCAGGACGAACGGCTGTGCGCAATCGCGCTGATCAAGCGGCTGTTTCCCCTGCTTGAAAATATCCAGGACGTGATCGGGTTCAGGCCGGGCGGCAAGTCCATCAATGTGAGGAACTGGCCTTCGAACAGCTATGTCGCGGCGCTTCCCTGGCTGAAGAAGATCGCCAATCCAAGCCACAAGACCGCGTGCGATGCTTACGCGAATGCGGCCGCGAAATGCCTCAAGGAAGGCTTTTTGGACAAGATCGCGACCGATCTGTTCGACCTTCCGCACAGCGGGCCGTTCGATCTCAACGGCTATCTTCTGCATGAAGACGGCATTCGCGTCTGGCCCGAGGAGGATTTCCGGCAAGCCAATGGCCGGGCAACGCTGATGGCGGCCCTGAAGACGCTGCGCAAGGAAACCGAAACCGACGCGCCCAGCGAGTTCTATGCGCTGCTCAAGATGGACGGGGACAGGATCGGCGCGCTGTTGCGGCAAGATGCCGATCAGGTGAAGACAGGGCTGGCCATCTTCACGCGGAAGGTGATCGACTGTTTCAAGCCGGGCAACAAGGCTCTGGGCGTGCTGATCTATGCCGGGGGCGACGACGTTCTGGCCATGCTGCCGGTCGATACGGCGATCGTTGCGGCCCATGACATCCGCCGGCTGTATGACGAGGCGTTCGAGGAGGCCGCGCGGCAGACCGGCGGGAAGCCCCTGTCCGCCACCATGTCGGCCGCGATCGTCTTTGCCCAGTTCAAGGTGCCGCTGCGGCAGGTGATGCGCGTCGCCGAGCATCAGCTCGATGCGATCGCCAAGGAGCGCAACGGCCGCGACAGCCTTGCGCTTTGCGCGCTCAAGCCCGGCGGGGTGGCCTGCGAATGGGTGTCGCGCTGGTCGGATGCCCCCGCGCAGGGCGACCCGAACCGCCCGGGCCTGGAGTTGGTGCGGATCGCGCGCAACATGCGCGGGGCGGATCCGGATTTCGCCGCGGGCTTCTTCCACAAGCTGCGCGATCGCTATGCGTCCCTGTTCCATGACCTGTCGGTGCAGGATGAAGGCCGCTCTGCCCCGGCGCAATTCGGAGACGCGGATTTGATGAAGGCACTGGTAAAGGCCGAGCTGGCGCGGTCCCCGGATTTCGATGCCGGCACGGTGGACAAACTGGTTGAAGGATTCATGCGCGTGGCGCGCCCGTTGCGGCGTGACGGCACAGGGGTCAGGCCGGATGATCGCTTCAGTTTCGATGCCGGATTGATGATCCGCTTCCTGTCGCAGCAGGGCCGGTGGGAGGCCGGCGCATGACCGGGTTTCGCTGGCTGTCGCTGTCCGCGCTTGACACGTTGATGTTTCGCGACGGCAAGCCCTTCAGCCAGTCGGACGCCGGGGTTTCCGAAGCGACGAGCATCTTCCCACCCTGGCCGCTGACGGTGGTGGGCGCGGTGCGCGCGGCGCTGTGGCAAGGCCCGCTGGGCGGCGCGTGGGACAAGGACAGGCTGGGCGACGGAACCGACTGGGCGGACGAAAACTCACTTGGCCCGCTGGCATTCTCGCCCCCCGTCGTGACGAAGGGCGACCAGCCGGTCTTTCCCGCGCCGCTGCACATCCTGCGCGGTGCGGCGGGGGAGCTGACATTGCTGCGGCCCGGAGAGGAGCTGTGTTGCGATCTGGGAAAGGCGCGACTTCCCCAGCCAGCCAAGGCGGTCGCGGGGGCAAGGCCGCTCGAAGGCGAATTCGTGACGGCCCGTGGTATGCGGCGCATCCTTGATGGCGGCCTGCCGGAGCCTGGCGACATCGTCGCGGCGCGCGAGATGTTTGCCCGGGAAAACCGCGTCGGGATCGCCATCGATGCCGGCACCCGGCGGGTGCGGGATGGCTACCTGTACATGGCCACGCATGTGCGGCCGCACACCGACATCGCGATCCGCGTCGGTCTTTCGGGTTGGAAGGGCGCCTTGCCGGAACGGCTGATCGCCCTTGGCAGCGAGCACAGACAGGCGGCGCTTGCCGAATGTGATGAGATAAAGCTTGCCGTATGTGATGAGATAAAGCTGCCCGGTTGCCAGCCCCGGGAAGGTCGGCGGGTCGCCGTGGCGCTGTCCCCCGTCGTGCTGGAGAAGCTGCCCGGGCCGGGCGAGGATCTGGCGGGTCTGGGCACGGTGGTCAGCGCCTGTCTGGGCAAGCCCCAGCGTATCTCCGGCTGGGACACGCATGCGGGGCGGGCCTTGCCGATGCGCCTGGCGCTGCCGGCGGGGTCGGTCTGGTTCCTCGAAGGTGCCAATGGTGCCCGTGACGGCGCGGCCATCGGGCTCGGCACGAAATGGGGCTTTGGCGCCCTTGCCCTTGGAAGATGGGAGAAGAGTTGATGGCACAACCAGCGCGCCCCATTGTCCTGGGGCTGGTGGCGGAAACCCATGTCCATGTCGGCATCGGTCAGTCGGTGGAAGGCATTGACCTGCCCATCGCCCGCGAGCGGACGACGCATTGGCCCTTTGTGCCCGGATCGGGCGTCAAGGGGGCCTTCCGGGTCTGGGCGCAGGAACAGGCCAAGATCGACAGCATCGACACCCTTTTCGGCCGCACGGATGCGGATGATGGCGGTGCCGGCAATGCCGGGATGCTGATGTTTTCCGACGCAAAGCTGGTCCTGATGCCGGTGCGGGCGCTGAACAGGGCGTGGCGGTGGGTGACATCGCCGGGTCTTCTGCGCCGCTATCAGCGGGATCTGGCGCGGGCGGGCCTGTCGGCCACGTTTTCGATACCAAGCGTGGAACAGGGAAAATGGCTTGGCGCGGGTGCGGGCTGGCTGGGCCTTGAAGAGCGCGAGTTCGAACATGCTGGCGCGGTGGATCAACCCGTTGTCGAGGCCTTGCGGCAATTGACCGGCGAGTCCGCAGACGCCATCCGCGAACGTCTGGTCATTCTGAATGACGACGATTTCGTGTGGTTCGCGCTTTACGGCGTGCCCGTGATGGCGCGGAACGCGCTCGACGAAAACAAGCGCGTCAGGAAGGGCGCGCTCTGGTACGAGGAAAGCCTTGCCCCTGACAGCGTGCTCTACGTCCTGATCGGAGAGCGCGTTTCGAACGGGTCGGACGCGCTCGGCGATCTGCGAAAGGGGCTTTCGTCCGCACCCTATATCCAGATGGGCGGCAACGAGACCATCGGCCAGGGCTGGTTCCGCATGGTCGAACTGTCGACGGGAGGCGCCGATGGCCAAGCATAACAGCCGGAAAATGCGTGCGCCGCGCGGTGCCCAGGCGGGGCAGCCGGCAGCGCAGGCCGCGGCCGCTCCCGCTGGCCCGACCCCGGACGCGGCCCCGGCGACGGGGGGTGCCAGCCCGTCCTTCCGGCGAAGCCAGGCGCAGAAACGGGCCGAACACGCGCTTGAGCAGGTCGAGGACATGGGCGCAAAGGGCTATGGCAACTACGCAAGCTATGTGAAGGCCCTGCCGGCGCGGATCATCATGAACGGTCTGGGCCAGGCCCTGGCGATGGAGCGTGCGGGCAGCGAGAAGGACCCGGGTCACAAGCTGCTTTATCGGCACATGGACGCGTGGCTTCGGACCGGTTGGGAGCACAGCCCCTACAAGGGCCAACCGGATATCCTGAAGGCGATCGTCTCGGGCAGCGAGGCCGACTACATCCGCGCCCAGGGCGAGGCGATGGCCTATCTGGAATGGCTGAAGAAATTCGCCGCTGCATTCCTCAAGGAACAGGAGGGCGACGATGCAGCGTCCGCTTCCTGAGCGAAAGAGCAGACGCGACCCCTTTGCACCCAGGGCCAATCCGGGCCTCTTGTGGGACAAGTTCTTTGACGGGTGGGACAAGAACGAGGATCCGAAGCAAGGGAGATCGGGGAACAGGAGTGACGCCGGAAGAAGGGACGGATCGGGGGAGGTTTTCAGCGAACCCGCCGGCGGCCCGGCCAAGCAGGCATGGATCGGGAAATTCGCAAGGCCCGTCGGTGAAGGGGATGCTCTCGAGGCCGCGGGCGCCCGCGTTCAGCGTTTGGTCAGGGCGCTTGGCGGCAGATGCGAAGACCACATCACCACCGCCCCTTTCGTGACCGGCACGGGGCTGGAGCATCCGGTGGAAAACGGCTTTGCCTGGCACCACACGCTGGGCGTGCCCTATCTGCCGGCATCAATGGTCAAGGGGCTGGTCCGGGCCTGGGCCGAGCACTGGCTGAAACATGACGCGGCCGAGATCAGCCGCATCTTCGGCGGCGCGGCGGATGCCGAAGGCGTGGGCAGCGTCATCGTGTTCGATGCCCTGCCCGTGGCGCAAGTCAGGTTGATGAGCGAGGTGCTGACCCCCCATGACGGCGGCTGGCGGCAGGGCAACGCGCCGGCGCCGTCCGACTGGCACAGCCCGGTCCCCATTCCCTTCCTCGTCGTCGCACCGGGCGCGCAGTTCCGCTTTGCGGTCGCGCCGCGTCCTGGGGCAGGGACGGGCCGCGAGGACGTCGCGCTCTTCATGGGTTGGCTGAAAGAGGCGCTGGACTGGATCGGGGCGGGCGCCAAGACGGCGGTGGGTTTCGGGCGGTTCCTGGACGATGAGGCGTTAAGGAGCCTTGAAAAGGATATGGAAGCATCGCGAAAGGCGGAGGAGAAGGCGCGCGCCGAAGCTGAATGGAACGCACCGCCAAAGGCCGGTGACAAAATGCACCACGATGAATGGGGCGTCGTGGAGGTCAGGTGCATCGAGGGAAAGAACGCCATTGTCTACTCCTTGGACGAGGCCCAAGAGACCAAATTGCCGCTATCGGAACTCAAGCGCCCGTGACTCGCCGCCTCATCACCTTTCTCGGCACGACGGACTACAGAACGCTCCGCTACGCGCTGCCCGGTGGCAACAGCGTGGTTGAAACCCGCTTTGTCGCCCGGGCCATCGCCGAGCTGATGGGCTGCGAGGCGGTGACCGTCATGGCGACCGATCTCGCCTGGCAGAGGAATGGCGCTGGCCTGACGGCCGCGCTCGGCGAGATCGGGCGCGAACCGGTCCATGTGCCGATCCCCGACGGCAAGAACGAGGCCGAGCTGCGCACGCAGTTCCGCGCCTTGGCCGACGCGATCGGTCGGGGCGAAGGCGGCGTGGTGATCGACATCACCCACGGCTTTCGCGCGCAGCCCTTCTTTGCCGCGACCGCGCTGGCGACCCTGGCGGCAAGTGGCGATCTGCCGGAAGACGCGCGCATCACCTATGGGGCGAGAGAGGCGAAGGACGAAAACGGCGTCACCCCGATCTGGGATCTGACGCCCTTCCTGCTGTTGCAGGACCTGGCCCACGGCATCGCGACTCTGAAACATACCGGCCATGGCCAGCCACTGATCGACGCGCTGAAGCGCGAAACCGCGCGGCTGAGGGAGCGGGCAAACGCCAGGGAGCGCGATACCCATTATCGCTCGAGCAAGCTGGTGGAGGCGGTTGAAGCCTTCTGCAGGGATCTGGCCACGCTGCGTGTTCCGGCGCTGACGATCGGCGAGGGCAGGCGGGAAACTTCCGCTAGGAAACTGATCAAGCGTATCGGGAAATACAGGGAAAGTTGCGAAAGGGACCATCCCGCCATCGTTCCCCTGCTCGACGATCTTGCCGCCATGGCCGGCGCCTTGCCGGCCGCGACCCTGTTCGGTCACGAAGGCAAACGGGCGATGGTCGCGCTGGCGCGGCTGTATCTGCAGTTCAACCGGCCGCTGGAGGCCGCGGCGATCGCGCGCGAGGGATATGTCTCGCTCTTCGCCGCGGGGCCGGAGGCCACCGATGGCGGCCGCGAGATCTTCGACACGGATGCCCGCCGCGAGGCCGAGGCCCGCGCCATGGGAACGGTTCAGGGGCGCAGCATCGCCAACATCCGCAACGATCTCCTGCATGCCGGGATGCGCAAGGCCCCAGATTCCGCGCAAAGTCTGCAGGAAAATGCACGTGGGGCCGTGGACGATTTCGCGCAGGCAGAGCCACAACCGCCACAGCCGGATCAGATCCCCCGAGCATTTTTCGTCACGCGCCATCCCGGTGCCGTGGAATGGGCGCGGCGGCATGGAATCGAGGCCGAAGCGGTCCACCATCTCGACCCGTCCGCGATCCGGCCCGGCGACACCGTCATCGGCACCCTGCCTGTTCACCTTGCGGCCGAAGTCTGCGCGCGGCGCGGGCGCTACCTGCACCTCGTGCTGGATCTGCCGCCCGAGGCACGCGGCCGCGACCTGAGCGCCGAGGAGATGGACCGCCACGGCGCCAGGCTGCAGGAATGCCAGGTCAGTATGAAGGAGAGGTGACCGCCGCATCGTCCCTTCGCGGCGGGCGGCCACGGCAAGGGAAGCCACGCATGGCGGGAAAGTTCCTAAAGGCCTATCTCTGGCCCATCGCCGCGATCGCCGCCTATGTCCTTGTCGCCATCGCCTGGCATGGCTGGGGCTATGCCCGGGCCCTGTGGCGGTTTCTGGACAGTCCGGAATGGTGGGCCGAGAACACCTATGCGGTGATCCTGTTCACCGTCCTGGCCGGCGTGGTGGTGAACATCGCCGCCCGGCAGCGGCAGCGGCATGAGCGCGAACCCTATGAGGGCTGGACGGTCACCGTGGTCGACGGCGATCGGGAGTCCACCGCCTCGCTGGACTGGGAGGAGGTCCGCCGCTTCGAGAACAGCCCGCTGGAGGAGCGCCGCTTCATCCAGTCGGTCCTGTCCTCCCAGGGCGAGATGGTGAAGACCCGGAAGCTGGACCTGATCGAAGGGGACGGCCAGCCGCAGCACGCATGGGTCCGCAAGGACAAGGGGCGCAGGCGGTATGTGATCGACCTCGCGGCGCTGCGCCAGAGCGAGGATCACGCCCCGGACCGCTGAAGGCTTCCGCTTCGCGAACGGATCCCTGGCGCCCGGGCCTGGCGATGATCGGGCGCATCCGCCGCCCGGGCCATGGCGCTGGTGCGGATCCGGCATGCGGCTGCCGCGGGAATTCCCCCCAAGCCCCGGCCTTGCCGCGACCTGTCGTGAAGGCCGGGGCCGGGCGGCCCGTCGCGACCACGGCGGGTTTCGCGGCAGCGGGTCGGGGATTGAAGCGGCGCGATCTTCCGGCCGGTCGGGCAATGGGCGCAACCGGATCGCCGGGTCCGGCCATCCCGGACGCGGCCGATCTGGACAGGTTGCGGCGCAAGCGTCGCGGCAGGGGCGGGCCGCGCACTCACCGTCCGAACGGCAATTTCCGATTCTAGAAGACCGTGGCGGAAGCGGTGTTCGCCATACCAGTGTTTCACGCGCCTTCGGGAACCGTCAAGAACCCCCTTGTCTCAGAAGGATAATTCCCATCAAATGACTTCGCGAGGATTCAGGAAAGTGCCCTGAAGCCCGTGCAAATTGAGGGAACGATTGAGGGAACCGGGATGGCGCGGCAAGGCAAGAGGCTGACGGGCCGGGCCGATACCATGACGGCGGCGGCGATGGTCTGTGCCTTCTGGTCAAGCCGTCCGGTTCGCGCTTCTGGATTCAGCGCGTTGTCATTGATGGGAAGCGGCGCGACCTCGGGCTTGGACCCTTCCCGGCGGTGAGCCTGACCGATGCCCGCGCCAAGGCGGCGGCGAACAAGGTGTTCTCTTAACCTTCTTGACTGACGAATGACATGACGGTTTCGATGGGCCGTCTGCCCTGGTTTCGGTAGCCCAGATGCGGGCGCTCGGTGT
>RFGB01000172.1 GCA_003697125.1 Alphaproteobacteria bacterium | reverse complement strand
GGCGGCGAGCGCGGTGGCGCTGATCCTGCGGGTCTGGCTTGTCCCGCCCGCCTGAGCCGCCTAGCCCGCGCGGGGCAGCCGCGCCCAGCGCGCCTCGAGCCGCTCGATCGCGGCGATTCGGTCGCGGATGCGCGGATGGCTCATCAGCCAGGCCGGGCCGCCGGCGCCGCCCGCCAGCCCCTCGAGCCGCGCCAGCAGGGATTTCTGCGGCCCCGTGCCCAGCCCCGCCCTGGTCAGCACCGCCGCCGCCCATGCGTCGGCCTCGAACTCGTCCTGACGCGACAGGCGCGCGGCGACGAGGCTGGCCAGCAGGTTGGCGATCCAGATCCCCGCGACCGGGATCACCCGGCCCAGCACCATGCCCAGCGCCACGCGCATCGCGTTCTGGCCCGAGAAGTCGATCATCCTGCGCCGGGCATGTCCCAGCGCGACATGCCCCAGCTCGTGGGCGATCACCGAGACCAGCTCCTCGGCCCCGACCCGCCCCTGCCGGTAGGCGTCCAGGAAGCCGCGGGTGATGAAGACCCGCCCGTCGGGCGCGGCCAGACCGTTGAGCACCGGGGTCTCGTAGACATGGACCGGGATGCGGTCGAGCTCCAGCGCCCGGGCCAGACAGGCGACATGGGCCAGAAGCACCGGATCGGTCAGCGGCGCGGAGCGGGCGTCCAACTCGCGCCGCAGCCGCCAGGACGAGAACATCCACGTCACCAGACCGGCCAGGACGGCGAGGATGATTGGCCCGAGCTTCAGCATGGCCCGAATATGGGCGTTGCGCCGCCGGCGGGCAACATCGCCCCTTGCCGGGCGGGAGGCGCCGTCGCACCCGATTCGGTCCCGCAAGACCCCGGCGACATTTCCGGCCAGACCGGCCGCGCGCGGCCCGAATCCGCGTCCCTTGGGCGCGATCCCGCGACAAATCGTGGCGAATCGCGGCCCGAAGGCCCCGCGGGACGTTTAAACTTCGCCTGAATATGTTATGAACGGGGCGAGGACGGGACCCGCGGGGTTCCTCTCGCAAGTTTGGGCGTGGCTTGGCGGTCGCGGCCGGAGGGAGTGTTCAGAAATGTTGAAGCGGCTTGTTCTTTCCGCGGTTGTCGTTGCCGGCGCGTCCGGCATGGCGGGTGCGGCCACCTATCCCACCTTCGTCATCGATGCGGCGAATTCCTCGGTGCAGATCACCAGCCAGTCGGGAAGCTGCGTCGGCGGCCCCTGCCTGTCGGTGGAGCTGTTCCCCACCCTGGCCGGCTCCAGCTTCACGCCGACAGCGGTCGGCGACAGCCTGCGCATCCCGTTCATCCGCTGGACGCTCGGCAGCGATGCCGCGGCCGACTTCACCTACAACATCGTGGCGACGCTCGCCTTCTCGGCGCCCGACGCGGCCTCGGCGACGAATGTCGGCGGCGGAACCGGCGTCGTGCTGAGCGGAACGATCGTGGGCGGCACGCTCGTGTGGGACGATGCCAGCGTCCCGGTGCAGTTCGCCCAGGGCTCGATCCTTGACGTCGCCTTCCAGGGCGGAACGCTGAACCGTTCACGCACGAATGTGACGACGCGGGCTCTGCTGACGGCGACGGCCCTGGTGCCGGTGCCGCTTCCCGCCGCGGCCCCGCTGCTTGCCGGTGCGCTCGGCCTGCTCGGCCTCGCCGGCCTGCGCCGGCGCCGCCGCGCGGCGGACCCGGCCGGCTGAGACCGGGGGCGGGCGCCGCGGCGCGTGCCTGTCGCGGCGCCGCCCGCCCGGGCGGCGGCGACATCCGCGGCCCTGCCCGCCGCGCCCGGGGTTCGTCCGTCCCTCAGGGTTCGTCGGTCGCCCGGTCGCGGCGGCGCGCGGTCAGCCGGACGGCCACCTCGACCGGAAAGCCGACGGTGGCCTCGTCGACGAATGTCTCGCCGATGCGGAAATCGCGCCGGTCCAGCGTCACCCGACCGGCCATCCGCGCGCGGCCACCCTCCAGTTCCAGCGTGAAGGGCAGCCGCACCGGCGCCGTCACCCCGTGCAGGGTCAGCGCGCCATCGGCCAGATAGCCGCCCTCCGGTCCCGGGCGCAGCGTGGCCGCGAACAGCGCGACCGGATGGCGCGCGGCATCGAGGAACATCGGCCCCAGCACCTCGTCGGTCACCATGCCCAGCGTCAGGCTCGAGACGTCGATCTCCACCCGCACCTCGCCATTCCGGCCGGCGACGGGCCGGGGATCGAAGGCGATCTCCGCGCTCCAGCGCGCGAAGCGGCCGGTCACGGGCTGGCCCAGCTGGGTGACGGTGATGGCGAGCTCGCCCTCCTCGACCACCCAGTCGCCGCGCCCGGACCCCACCGCCAGCTCGGCCACCGGCGTGCCACGGGGCATGAGGGCGGCGATGGCGAAGGCCGCCGCCCAGATCGCCAGCGCCGGCAGCGCGCGGGCCGCCAGCGGCGGCCGGGGCGCGGTCGGCGCCGGGGGGACGCGGCCGGTGATCATGCGCATCAGCGTCGGGTCGCGGTCGCGCCAGTGATGCAGCAGCGCCCCGCCGGCATGGGCCAGCGCCAGCCCCGCCAGCACCACGACGGCGGCGCGGTGCATCGCCCCGAACAGCGCCGACAGCGCCGGATCCCGCGGCAGGAGCGGGAGCGTCTGGGGAAACGGTCCCCAGATCGGCGCGAAGCCGGTGCTGGTCGCGTGGTGGAGCCAGCCGGTCGCCGGAACCGCCACCAGCGCGACATAGAGCGCCCAGTGCACCATCCCCGCGATCCAGCGCAGGAGCGGCGGATGGCTGGCCAGGGGCGGCGGCCCCGGCCGCAGCACCGCGCGCAGGATGCGCAGCAGCCCCACCGCCAGCACCATCATCCCCAGCGTCTTGTGGGCGCTGAACAGCGTCGCCTTCACGGCGAATTCGGCGCCGGTGGCCATCGGCCAGTTCCGCGCCGCGAGCCCCAGCGCATACATCGCCAGGATCAGCAGCACCGTCAGCCAGTGCAGGAACCGCGCCGGGCCGTCATGGCCGATGCCGGGATCGGTTTGGGCCGGTGGGGCCATGGCCGGTCTCCTGATGCGCGGAAGGGACGCCCGCCTCCCTCTTGCCCGGCCGATGCGCGCCGCACAAGGCCCGGACAAGATTTCTTGAACAAGTTCGCGAGCCTGCTAACCTTGGCCGGCCGCCGGGGATGCGGCCGGGCGCGACGCCCGCGGGGCGGCCGACGCGGTCGCCCGGACACGCGGTCGCCCGAACACAGGGAGGAACAACGGATGACAAGGCTGCAACTTCGCCGCACCCACAGGACCGCCGGGCGGCTCGCCGCGCTCGGCCTCGCCATGCTCCTCGCCCTGCCCGCCACCGGCGGCCGGGCCGAGCCGCGCACGCTCGAGGTCGACCTCAGCCACACCTCGGTCCACTGGGCGATCGGCCATGGCGGATTCAGCAAGGTGGTCGGCACGTTCCGCAAGATCGACAGCGTCTCGGTGACCTTCGATCCCGAGGACGTGTCCAACAGCAGCGTCTCGGCCGTGGTCGACGCCGCCAGCCTCGATTCCAACCATTACTACCGGGACAACTACACCCGCTCGGCGGTGTTCCTCGACGTCATCAACCACCCCACGATCAGCTTCAAGAGCACCGCCATCGAGAAGACCGGCGAGAACACCGGCCGGATGACCGGCGACCTGACCCTGCGCGGGGTGACCAAGCCGGTGACCTTCGAGGTGCGCTTCAACGGCACCGGGCCGCATCTGAGCGGCCGCTATCACATCGACGGTTTCGAGGCCCGCGCCACCATCAACCGCAAGGATTTCGGGATCGACGCCTTCAGCCCCTGGGTCGGCGACGAGGTCGAGATCATGATCCAGCTGGAGGGCATCCACAGCCGCTCGTGACGCCCGGCGGCCCGGCCGACCGGCACCGCCGCCGGCTGTCCCGCCGGGGCTTGGCCCCCGGCGGGGCGCGGAATAGTCTGTTGCGGGGCCGTCCGGCCCCCGATCAGGGAGGATCGCCGCCATGTCCGTCCAGGGGCTGCACCATGTCGCCTATCGCTGCCGTGACGCGAAGCGCACGGCCGAGTTCTACAAGCGCTATCTCGGCCTCGACTGCACCATCGCCATCGCCGAGAACCGCGTGCCCTCGACCGGGGAATGGTCGCCGCACATCCACATCTTCTTCGAGATGGGCGACGGCAGCTATGTCGCCTTCTTCGAGCTGCCCGAGAGCCCCGACATGACGCCGGACCCCAACACCCCGGGCTGGGTGCAGCATCTGGCGCTGAAGGTGCCCGACATGAAGGCGCTGGAGGAGATCGCCGCCCGCCTGCGCGCGGACGGGCACGAGCTGGTCGGCCCCACCGACCACACCCTGTGCCAGTCCATCTACTTCTTCGATCCCGACGGCCACCGGCTGGAGGTGACGGTGGACACGCTGACGCCGGAGCTGGCCGCCGAGCTGCGCGCCCGCGCGCCGGCGGTGCTGGAGGAATGGTCGCGCACCCGCCGCGCGCCCGAGGTGGACCCGCTCCACGCCCGCGCCCGCGGCTGAGCCGCGCCGCCGATGCCATTGACAGCGCGGATCGGCGGCGCATAGCCTCGCGGGCGACCGCGCGGCAGGGCGTTCACGGCCGCGAAGGGAGTATGCGATGCAGGAGCGCAAGCTGAAGCACCCGGCGCTCGCCGCCTCCTACGAGCGGATCGCGAAGCTGTCGGCCCTGCCGCTGTGGGAGATCATGGGCGATGTCGTGGGCGACGCGCCCAGCCCGATGGGGGTGCCGCATCTGTGGCCCTATGCCGAGATGCGCGCGCTGCTGATGGAGGCGGGACGGCAGATCAGCGCCGCCGAGGCCGAGCGGCGCGTTCTGGCGCTGAAAAATCCCGCGCTCGACCGCCCCGGCATCAGCCAGACGCTGTTCGCCGGGCTGCAGCTGGTGATGCCGGGAGAGATCGCCCCCGCCCACCGCCATGCCGCAGGCGCGCTGCGCTTCGTGCTGGAAAGCGATGGCGGCTATTCCGCGGTGGAGGGCGAGCGCTGCATCATGCGCCGCGGCGACCTGATCACCACCCCGTCCTGGACGTGGCATGATCACGAGAACACCGGCAGCGGGCCGCTGATCTGGCTCGACGGCCTGGACGTGCCAATCGTCAACTTCTTCGGCGCCCGCTTCGGCGAGGATCACCCCGGCGACCAGCAGCCGATCCTGCGCCCCGACGACGCCTCGGTGGCGCGCTGGGGCAGCGGCCTGCGCCCCGACGGCCAGCGCCACGACCACCCCTGGTCGCCGCTCCTCAGCTATCCCTACGAAAGGTCCCGCGCCGCGCTGATGGCCTGTGCCACCGGCACGCCCGACCCGCGCCACGGCTTCCGGATGGTCTATGCCAATCCGCTCGACGGCGGCCACATCCTGCCCACCATCGCCGCCTTCCTGCAGTTCCTGCCGGCGGGCTTCGAGACCGCGCCCGGCCGGTCGACGGAATCGATCGTCTTCGTCGCCGTCGAGGGCGAGGGCGTGGCCCGCATCGGCGATGTCGAGCTGGCCTTTGCCGAGAACGACGTCTTCGTCGCGCCGAACTGGAGCCCGATCCGGCTTCAGGCGCGGCGCGATGTGGTGCTGTTCAGCTTCTCCGACCGCGCCGCCCAGCAGCGCCTGGGCATCTGGCGCGAGGAGGAGACCGCGCATTGACCCCGGGCGGAAGGCGCCGGGGCGGTCAGGGAGGAGAGAATGACAACAATCCTGCACAGATCCCGCTGGCTGGCCGCGCTGGCCGCGGCGGCGGCGCTGGCCGCCGGCACGGCATCGGCCGAGACCTTCCATCTGAAGGTCGCGACCTATGTCACGCCGCTGCACGGCATGTCGAAATGGCTGGAAAGCTGGGCGGCGTCGCTGCGCGAGGCCTCGGGCGGCCGGCTGGAATTCGAGATCCTGCACGGCGCCCAGATGGGCCCGCCGCCGCGCTACTACGACATCGCGCGCAACCGTCAGGCCGACATCACCTGGATCCTGCACGGCGCCACCCCGGGCCGCTTCCCGCTGACCGAGGTGTCGAACATGCCCTTCCTGTTCTGCTCGGCCGAACAGGCGACGCGGGTGGTCAACCATCCCCGGCTGCGCGAGGCCTTCACCGATGCCGAGCATCGCGGGGTCGAGGTGCTGATGGTCTTCGCCCATCCCCCCGGCCAGATCCACATGGCCGAAGGCGCGGTGCGCCGGCTTGAGGATTTCGCCGGCAAGGCGATCCGCCCCGCCTCGACCGCGGTCGGCAAGCTGATCGCCGAGCTGGGCGGCCGCCCGGTCGGCCTGCCCCCCACCGAGATGGCCGAAGGCCTGCAGAAGCGCACCATCGACGGGGTGATGATCGATTTCGGCGGCTCGGGCATCGCCTTCCAGCTTGGCCCGCATCTCGCCTCGGCCACCAAGATCGACGCCTACATCTCGACCTTCGCGCTGGTGATGAACCCCGACAGCATGGCCGCCCTGCCCGAGGATCTGCGCAAGCTGATCCGCGATTCTGTCAAGGACCGCGATACCGAGATCGGCGCGCTGTGGGATGCCATCGCCACCGCCGGCCGCAAGGTGCTGGAGAAGGACGGCGTCGAGATCCTGACCATGGAGCCCGACGAGCTGGCGCGGCTGCGCGCGGTCGGCGACCGGGTGACCGAGGGCTATCTGGCCGAGCTTGACGAGAAGGGCCTGCCCGGGCGCGAGGTGTATCAGCTGATCCGCGAGCTGATCGCCGAGATCGGCCCGGTGGGCGACGGCTGCTGAGCGGGCAGCGCACGCATGGGCTGGCGGCGGCGCATTGTCCGCGCACTGGCGGCGACGGCCGAGACCGTCGCCGCGCTGTGCCTCGCCTTCATGATGCTGATGACCGTCGCCGACGTGACGCTGCGCGCCATCGATCCGGCCTGGCGCATCTTCGGCATGCTCGACTATGTCGAGTTCTCGCTCGACTGGATGATCTTCCTCGCCATCGCGGTCACCATGCTGACCCGGGCCTGGGTGGCGGTGGACCTGATCGACAACCTGCTCGCGGGAACCGCGCGGGCGCTCCTGCGCCTGATCGGACTGGCCATCGCCCTGGCGGCGACGGTGCTGATGGGGCTGCAGACGATCACGCCCGGGCTCGAAGCGCTGGAATGGGGCGACCGCACGCTGGATCTGGGCCTGCCCAAGTTCTGGTACTGGCTGGCGATCTGGGTCGGGCTGGGCCTGGCGGCGATCGGCGCGCTGCTGGTCGCCCCGGACGAATTCGCCGAAGGGCGGCGGCGGCGTCCTCGGCCCGCCCGCGGCGAGGGCGCATGATGGCGCGGGCAGCCGGGCGGCCGGTGCGATGACCCCGCAGGCGATCGGTCTTGCGGCCTGCGCGGTGCTGGTCGCGATGATCCTGCTGCGCGTGCCGGTGGGCGCGGCGCTGATGATCGTCGCCGCGCTCGGCTATGCCGCGATCGACGGCTGGGCGCCGGCGCTGGCCACGCTGGGCACGACACCCTTCGATCTCGCCCAGGCCTATTCGCTCTCGGTGGTGCCGCTGTTCCTGCTGATGGGGGTGGTGGCGGCGCGCACCTCGATCGCGGCCGAACTGTTCGCCGCCGCGAACGCGCTGGTCGCGGGCCGGCGCGGGGGGCTGGCGATGGCCACGGTCGGCGCCTGCGCCGGCTTCGGGGCGATCTGCGGATCGTCGCTGGCCACCGCCTCGACGATGAGCCGGGTCGCGATCCCCCAGATGCGCCGCTTCGGCTATGCCGACAGCGTGGCGGCGGGGATCGTCGCCTCGGGCGGCACGCTGGGCATCCTGATCCCGCCATCCATCGTGCTGGTGGTCTATGCGATCGTCGCGCAGTCCAGCGTGCCGGCGCTGTTCGCGGCGGCGCTGCTGCCCGGGCTGATGCTGGCGGCGCTGCATGTGGTCGTGATCCTGGTGCTGACCCGGATTTGGCCGGCGGACCTTCCGCCGGGCGATGCGATGTCGCCGGCCGAACGGCTTCGCGCCGCGGCCGGCATGTGGAAGATGGCGCTGATCTTCGCCGTGGCGGTGGGGGGGATCTATGCCGGCTTCTTCTCGCCCACCGAGGCGGCGGCGGTGGGGGCCTTCCTGTCGATCCTGATCGGCTTCGCCTCGCGGCAGATGGACCTGCGCGGGCTGATCGGGGCGATGCGCGAGACGGTGACCATCTCGGGCACGCTGTTCTTCATCGTGCTGGGCGCGCTGATGTTCGGCTATTTCATGGTCCAGTCGCGCATTCCCGCCAGCCTGGGCGACTGGATCACCGCGCAGGCGGTGCCGCGCTGGGCGGTGATGCTGTTCATCGTGGCGGTGTATCTGGTGCTGGGCTGCTTTCTCGACACCATCTCGATGGTGCTGATCACGGTGCCGGTGTTCCTTCCGATCGCGGTGGGGCTGGATTATTCGCCGGTCTGGTTCGGGGTTCTGGTGCTGATGGCGGCCGAGGTGGGGCTGATCACCCCGCCGGTGGGGCTGAACATCTTCGTCATCTCGGCGCAGAGCCGCGACATCCCGGTTCTGCGCATCTATCGCGGCATCCTGCCCTTCCTGATCGCGCATGCGCTGGGAATAGGTCTTCTGATCGCCTTTCCCGAGATCGCGCTCTGGCTGCCCGAGCTGTTCTACTGAACCCGCCGCTTGGATCAGCGGCGCGGGCCGATGCGGTTGCGCAGGATGCCGATCCCCTCGATCTCCAGCTCGACGACATCGCCGGGCGACAGGAAGCGGTTCATCTCCAGCCCGCAGCCATTGCCCACGGTGCCCGAGCCGAAGAACTCGCCGGGGCGGATCTCCTCGTCGCGGCTGACATGCTCCAGGATGCGGGCGAAGGAATGCTGCATGCGGCTGGAATTGCCGCGGCTCCATTCCTCGCCATTGACGCGGGCGACCATTTCCAGCCCCGATCCGTCGCCGATCTCGTCGCGGGTCACGATGCAGGGCCCCATGGCATTGGCGGTGCGCCAGTCCTTGCCCTTGGCCGGACCGAGGCCGCAGGCCATCTCGCGCATCTGGATGTCCCGGGCCGAGAAATCGTTGAAGATCAGGAAGCCGAAGATATGCGCCGGCGCCTCGGACAGCGGGATGTCGGTGCCGCCCCGGCCGGTGATCATCCCCAGTTCGAGTTCGTAGTCGAGCCGCGTCTCGCCCGCGGGCCAGAGGATCTCGTCATCCATGCCCGACACCGAGAAGCGGTTGCCCTTGTAGTAGACCGGCTGGCGATACCAGACCTCGGGGATCGGCACCTCCTCGGGCGCCAGTTCCGGACCCGTGGCCAGGATGCGCGAGATCGTCGCGCGACACTGGCGGATGTGCTGCTCGAAGGTCAGGCAGTCGCGCATCTGCACCGGCACCGGCAGCGGCGCGCACAGCCGCACCGAGGCAGCCTCGATGCGGCTGGCCCGGCCCAGGGCGCGGCGCGCGGCATCCAGCCCCTCCTCACCCGCCTCGATCAGCGCCCGCATCGAGACGAAGGCGGGATGGCGCGCGGAGTCCAGCAGCGCGATGCGCGCGCCTTCCAGGATGCCGATCGCCCGGGCGCCCGCGTCATTGCGGATGGTGACCAGCTTCATGCCCGCCCCCCGTCGCCGGCGCGGGCGCAGCTGCAGGGGCCGTCATGCGGGCAGCGCGCCCCGCGCGAGAAGCGCATCATGTGGGTCAGCACCGCATCCTGGGGCGGATCGACCCGCCCGCCGGACAGGTCGCGATAGATGGTGGCGACATTGGCGACCACCCGCTCGCGGTCGAGCCAGTCCTCGAAACCGGACGGTCCGACCTCGAAGGCGGCCTCCTCCCAGCTCAGCCCGGCCTCGTAGCAGCGCGCCGTCTCCTCCAGCACCCGGGCCAGATAGTCGCGCATCATCCGCACCGCGCCCCTGTCGCCCGGCGGTCCGTGACCGGGCACGACCACATCGACATCCAGCGCCAGGATATGGTCGCAGGCGCGGATCCAGTTCGTGACCGGCCCGGCCCAGGTGATCGGATGGCCGCCATTGAACACCAGGTCGCCGGTGAAGCAGACCCGGGCGTCGGGGACATGGACGATGATGTCGCCGCGGGTATGGGCGGGGCCGAGTTCGGTCAGGATCACCTCGCGCCCGCCGACCGCGATCCGCCGGCTGCCCGAGAAGGCCTCGGTCGGCGGCACATGGGCGATGTCGGAGAAATCGAAATGTCCCATGAAATGGTCGAGGAAGGCACCGAACACGCCATGGGCCGCGGGGTTGGCGGCGGCGGCCCGGAAGACGCCGGCGGGGCGGGCCTCCATCTCCTCGCGCGCGGCATGGGAGGCGATGATCCGCCCCGCGCCGGGGACATGGTTGCCGAAGGTGTGGTCGCCATTGGCATGGGTGTTGACCAGGATGTCGATGCGCGCGGCGGCCGGCTCGACCTGGCGGAAGGCCTCAAGCATCTCGCGCGTCAGTCGCGCGGTGAACAGGGTGTCGACCAGAAGGGTGCGCCCGTCCGCGCCGACGATCAGGCCGGAATTGCTCCACCCCCAGCTTCCGTCGCCCTGCACCCAGGCGTGGAGGCCCGCGCCCAGCTCGTGCAGGGTCCCTCCCGCGTCGATCGCCATGTCGCAATGCTCCCTATAGCAGGCCGGTCGCCAGCCACGGCATCGCCACCACCAGCGCGATCAGCACCAGCATGATCGCGGCGAAGGGTGCGGCCCCGGCGAAGATGTCGTTCAGGCCGATCCGGGCGTCGTCCAGATTCGCCTTGATGACGAAACAGGCGACCCCCAGCGGCGGGGTCAGCAGCCCCACCTCGACCGCGATGATCGTCACGATGCCGAACCAGACCAGATCCACCCCGAATGGCTGGATCACCGGCAGCACCAGCGGCAGCAGGATCAGCAGGATCGAGGAGCTGTCGAGGATCGTGCCCAGCAGGATGATCGCGACCAGATAGAGGACGAGCACCCCGTGCAGCCCCAGATCCCAGCCCGCAAGCAGGCCGGTCATCGCATTCGGCAGCCCCGTCAGCGCCAGAAGGCGCGAATACATGTGCGCCGCGATGATCAGGAAGCTGATCGTGGCGGTGACCTCGCCCACCTCCAGCATGATCCGCCCGAGTTCGCGCCAGGACAGCCGCCGCCGCGCCAGCGCCAGAACGAAGGCCCCCAGGGCGCCGACCCCGCCCGCCTCGGTCGGCGTGAAGAACCCGCCATAGATGCCCCCCAGCACCAGCACCACCAGAAGCAGGATCGGCAGCGCCCGGGCGGCCATCGCCGCGGGCCCCATCCGCGGCAGGTCCGCCAGGCCGGGATTGCCGGTGAACCCCGGAAACAGCCGCGCCATGATCAGGATCGCCGCGCCGAACATCGCGGTCAGGATCAGTCCGGGCAGGATGCCGGCGGTGAACAGGTCGCCGATCGACACCTCGGCGATGATGCCGAAGAGGATCAGCAGCAGCGACGGCGGGATCAGCATGCCCAGCACCGAGGATCCCGCCACGACGCCGACCGAGAAGCGCGGCGTGTAGCCCTGGCGCACCAGCTCGGGCACCGCGATCCGCGTGAACACCGAGGCCGAGGCGATCGACGTGCCGTTGACCGCCGCGAAGACGGCATTGGCCAGCACCGTCGCCACCCCCAGCCCGCCGCGCAGCCGGCGGAACAGCTGGCCGGCCACGTCGAACACGTCGCGCCCCAGCCCGCAGGCGCCCACCAGCACCCCCATCAGCACGAAGAGCGGGATCACCCCGAAGGAATAGCGCTCGATCCCGTCCAGCGCCGCCTGCGCCAGCAGCGCCCCGGCCACGGCCATCTTGCCCTTGACAAGGAAGACGCCCAGGAAGGACACCGCCATCAGCGCGATGGCGACATGCATCCCCAGCTGGATCAGCAGCAGGATCGCCGCGATCGACAGGATCCCGATCTCGACCCCGTCCATCACGCCGCCCCGCGGGTCAGCAGCGCGCGCAGGAAGCCCAGCATCAGCAGCGCATACTGGGCCAGCGTCAGCGCGCATCCCGCCAGCACGCAGACGAGGAACGGCCAGCGCGGCATGACGAAGATCCCGTACAGCCCCACCGTCTCGCCGCCCCGGATGGAATCGAGGATCACCGGCGCGATGTAGCGGATGAGCAGCGCCAGCATCACCACGCCGACCGCATGGTGCAACGCCTCCAGCGCCGCCGCCCCGCGTCCGCGCCCCCGCCCCAGCCGCCCGAGCAGCATGTCCGAGCGCACGTTGCGCCCCGCCGCCGTCGCGCGCGGCAGCTGGAGATAGACGATCGCCACGATCGCGGCGCTGACGATCTCGGCGGTGGCGGGCACGGGCGTCCCGAAGGCCCCCCGCCCGATCACGTCGGCATTGATGATCGCCATGATGCCCAGCGTGCCCAGCCCGCCGATCGCGGCCAGCCCCAGCGTCGCCCGGTCGAGCCAGCGCGCCACCGCCCCGCCCGGCCTCGCGGGCGGGGCGGCCCCGGCGGCGCCGCTCATTGCGCCGCCCAGTCGCGCGCGTGGACGATCCCCGCCTCGCGCGACAGGCGCATGTAGGTTTCCAGCACCCGGCTGCCCGGCTTGCCCTGCGCATCCAGCGCCGCGGCCCATTCGCGGGCGATGTTCGGCAGCCGCAGGGCATAGGCGCGGCGCTCCTCCTCGGGCAGCTGGGTGATGATCGCCCCCTCGGCGGCGGCCTTGGCCAGCGAGGCCTCGCCCCCCGCCTTGTAGGCGGCCGCGGCCCGGTCGCGGTATTCGTCCGCGACCTCTTGGATGACCTGCCGCACATCCTCGGGCAGCGCCTTCCACGTGTCGAGGTTCACCGTCAGCGCCGAGGCATACTGGGCGCCGAAATTGATCTTGGTGATGTAGGGGGCAACCTCGTGGAACTTGTAGGGGGCGATGGCGGATTCGAAGGTCATGATGCCGTCGATCAGGCCTGTCGCCATGGCGTTGTAGAAATCGGGCAGCGAGCTTGCCACCGGCGTGGCATCGACGCCCTTGAGCCAGTTGAGCGCGAGGCCGGCGGTGCCGATCTTGCGCCCGTCGAGGTCCGAGACCCGGCTGATCGGGAACTTGGTCACGAAGTGATAGGTATCGACGCCGACCGGAGCCGGCACCTTCTGGTTGTGATCGGCCCAGGCGGCGTCCATCTCGGGCAGCTCGGCATGCAGGCGCCCGATCACCGCCATGACCCGGATCAGGTCATCCGAACCGAAGGGGGTGACATAGGTGATCTGTTCCAGCGGCAGCTTGTCGCCCTCGAACAGATGCGGGACATAGCCGAACTCCGCCACGCCGCTCTCGACCGCCTCCAGCACCCCGGTGGGCGGGGCCACCGCACCGGCATAGGCCTCGGTCCAGGTTATCTCGTGGCCGAGCTCCGCCACCCGGCGGCTGACCTCGGGCACGAAGAATGACGAGAGCGAGGACACCCCCTTGGTCAGTGGCGGATGCCCGGCGATGATGGTGAAATGCCAGCTTTCCGCCGCGGCGGGCAGCGCCGCGCAGATGAGCGCGGCGGCGCCAAGGGCGCTGGTCAGGCGTCGGGTCATGGGCGTTCTCCTCTCCCTGTCATCATTGCCGCACCGGTCAGGGTGCGGGTTCGGGCCGCGCGCCGTTTCCCGGCGCGCCGAAGGCCGCGACCAGGAAGCCGATCAGCTGCCGGCGCAATTGCGCCCGGTCGGCAGGGTCGCACAGCCCCTCCGACAGGCGCTTCATCCGCCCATCGGCCATCTGGTCGCTGAGGATCATGATCATCGCCCCGACCATCAGGTGATAGCGCCAGTGCACCTCGCGCGCGTCCAGATGCGGCGCGGCGCGGCGCAGCGCGGCGATGAAGCGCAGCGCGAAGCCGTCCAGCTCCTCGCGCACGATGGCGCGGGTCCAGGCGGTGGGCCTGACCCGGTGGCGCAGCACCAGATGGGCCAGCAGCAGCCCGCTGCGCGGCGAATCCTCGTTGACATAGGCATCGACGAATGCCTCGACGAGCTCGGCAAGGTCCGCCGCCCGCCCCTCGGCGCGCGCGCGCGCCTCGATCCGCGCCAGATTGTCCAGCCGGCGCCGCACCGACCGCCGGGCGACGTCGCGGAAGACCTCCAGCGCCAGATTGTCCTTGCTGCCGAAATAGTAGTTGACCGCGGCGGTGTTCACGCCGGCCCGCTCGGCAAGGGTGCGGGTTGTGACGCCGTCGATGCCGTTTTCGGCGAACAGCGCCTCGGCCGCGGCGCGGATGGCGCTGCGCGGGGCGGCGTCGGGGCGCTCGGCCGGATTCAAACACATGTTTCAATCATGTGTTAGAATCCCGCCGCGGTAAAGCCGCGGCCGGACCCGGTGCCGGCCGCGCTTCCGGCGCGGACGCCCCGGCTCAGCTGCTGTAGTTCGGCGCCTCGCGCGTGATGATCACGTCATGGACATGGCTTTCGCGCAGGCCCGCGCCGGTGATGCGCACGAAGCGGCAGTTGCGGCGCATCTCCTCGATGTTGCGGCATCCGGTATAGCCCATCGCCGCGCGCAGGCCGCCGGTCAGCTGATGGATCACCTGCGCCGCGGCGCCCTTGTAGGGGACCTGCCCCTCGACCCCTTCGGGAACGAATTTCTGCGGGGCAAGTTCGGACTGGAAATAGCGGTCGGCCGAACCGCGCGCCATCGCGCCGACGCTGCCCATGCCGCGATAGGCCTTGTAGCTGCGGCCCTGGTGGAGGAAAATCTCGCCGGGCGCCTCGTCGGTTCCGGCCAGCATCGAGCCGATCATCGCGCAGGACGCCCCTGCCGCGATCGCCTTGGCGAAGTCGCCCGAGGCGCGGATGCCGCCATCGGCGATGACCGGCACCTCGCCCGCCGCCGCGGCGCAGTCGAGGATGGCGGTCAGCTGCGGCACCCCCACCCCGGCGACGACGCGGGTGGTGCAGATCGACCCCGGCCCGATGCCGACCTTCACCGCGTCGGCGCCCGCGTCGATCAGGGCGCGCGTGGCCTCGGCCGTGGCGACATTCCCCGCCACCACCTGCACCGCATTCGATGCGCGCTTGATGCGGCGCACCGCCTCGGCCACCGCGGCGGCATGGCCATGGGCGGTGTCGATCACGATCAGGTCGCAGCCGGCATCGATCAGCGCCTCGGAACGGCTGAACCCCGCATCGCCCACCGTGGTCGCCGCCCCCACCCGCAGCCGCCCGAGTTCATCCTTGCACGCCTGGGGGTTCAGCACCGCCTTCTCGAGATCCTTCAGCGTGAGCAGCCCGGTCAGCCGGCCATCGCGATCGACGACCAGGAGCTTCTCGATCCGCCGGGCCTGCATCAGGCTGCGCGCCTCGGCGGGGTCGGCCGGCTCACGCAGCATGGCCAGATTGTCCGACGTCATCAGCGCGCGCACCGGCGTGGCGGGATCCTGGGCAAAGCGCATGTCGCGGTTGGTAACGATCCCGAGCACCCGCCCCTCGGCATCGGTGACCGGAAAGCCGGTGATCTTGTAGCGTTCCTGCAGCGCCCGGGCATCGGCCAGCGTCTGGTCGGGGCGCAGGGTGATCGGCTTGTAGACGATGCCCGATTCGAAGCGCTTGACCCGGCGGACCTGCTCGGCCTGCTCCTCGACCGACAGATTGCGATGGATCACCCCCAGCCCGCCCGCCTGGGCCATGGCAATGGCCATCTCGGCCTCGGTCACCGTGTCCATCGCCGAGGAGATCAGCGGGATGTTGAGCGCGATGCCGCGGCTCACCCGTGTGCGCAGGTCGGCCTGGGCGGGCAGCACCTCGGATGCGGCCGGCACCAGCAGCACGTCGTCGAAGGTCAGCGCCTCGCGGATCTGCATCGCATCCCTCTCATTGACCGGTCATGCCCCGCCCTATTCCACATGGGCGTGCGGAAGGAAAGGGCACGGTCACGCCGCCGCCCGCTCCCCCGATACCCGACCTCCGCGCAGCCAGCCCGCCAGGGCACGGACAAGGATCCAGGGGATCACCACCGAGGCCGCCGCCAGCGCCGGCAGCGCGAAGAACAGCGCGCCGAGCCCCGGCCCCCGGGCCTCGGCCAGAAGGCACAGCCCGGCGAATGCCGCCAGCGGGAAGGTGAACGCCCCCCAGGCCGGCCCGAAGCCCCCCGCCGCCATCCAGCGCACGCGCAGGAGCAGGAGCGCCGCGGCAACCAGCGCGGTCAGGAAGAAGAACAGGAAGGTGGTCGGGTGGCCGATCAGCGCCGCGCCGGTTCCGAACAGCGACAGGGGCGCAAGGTGGATCATCTGCGCCGGGCGCTGCGCCGGGGGCACCGGTGCCGACAGCGCCCGCCACAGCGTCACCGCCGCGATCGCCGCCGCCGGCAGCATCGCCCCATAGATGAGCACGGCCGACAGCATCACCTCGCCCAGCGCCACGCCCGCCAGGGGCGCCGCGATCACGCCCGCGAAGGGCAGATACAGCACCGGCATCGGCGCCAGCCCGCGATCGCGTCCGCGCCAGATCACCCAGGCGGTCAGCGTCGCCACCACCCCCTGCAGCGCCAGCGCCGCCCACCACAGGCCGCGCGCCGCCCCCGGCCAGTGCGGCACCAGCGCCGCGGCCAGCAGCATCAGGCACATGGTTCCCGCGGCGGGAAAGCCCCGCGCCGGCGGAGGTGCCAGGTCGGCGAGGATCGCGCCGGGCCGGCGGGCCAGCCTGACCAGATAGCCGGCCAGACAGGCGATGGTCACCAGACCCCCCGCGGCCAGGACCGCGCCGCCGATCGCCTCGGGCACGCCCAGCACGATCGCGGCCTGCCGCCAGGCAAGTCCGAGCCCGAGCGCGCCGAGGCAGGGGCTGAACAGCGATGCCGGCGTGCTGCGCGGGACGACGGGCATCTCAGTCCTCGGCCAGGCGGCGGTCGAGCATCACATGGCGCATCAGCCGGTCCACCGGGGCCAGGTCGTCGGTCAGGAAGACCGTCTGATCGGCGGGAAGGACGGTCAGCATCCGCTCGGCGGGCAGCCGAAGCCAGGTGCGCGGCAGGGGATGGGCGGTGTCGATCCGGTCGGTCCCCGTCGGGCGGTCCGAGGCCAGCACCAGCCAGGTGACCCGCCGCTCCTCGCGGCTCAGCTCGGCGGTGTCGATCCACAGCTCGACAACCGGAAAGCGTGCCTTCAGCGTCCGGATCAGCGACAGCAGGAAGGGCGGCCGCCACAGCGCCTCGATCACATTGACCAGATACACCCCCCCGGGCTTCAGCCTTGCCGCGACCAGCGCGTGGAATTCGTCGGTCACCAGATGCTGGGGCATCGCGATGTCGCGGAACACGTCCGAGAGGATCACGTCGAAACGCCGCCCCTCCGGCAGATCCCGCAGCGCGATGCGCGCATCGCTGTGCAGGATCTCGAAGGCCGAGACATCCACCCCCATCCGCCCCGCGGCGGCGGTGACCCCCGGGTCGATCTCGGCCACCGTGATGCGCGCCCCCGGCCAGCCCGCAGCCCACGCCCGGGGCAGCGTCAGAGCCCCCCCGCCGACGAAGAACGCCTCGGGCGGCCGATCCGGCATCCGGCGGCGCACCAGACGGTCGGCCAGGTCCAGATAGGCCATCGGCAGCACCGTGGGCACCGGATCATTCATCCCATGGGCCAGATGGTCCAGCACCAGCACCGTGGCCGGCCGGCCGTTCAGCCGCACATGGTCGATGCGGATGCAGTAATAGGCCGTCTCGGCGGTGCAGGGCGAGGCGAGGGCGGGCATCAGCCGCGGGCCCAGCAGCGCGCCGATCCCGATCAGCCCCGCCAGCGCCAGCGCCGCGACCCGCCCCGCGGCCGCCAGGAAGGGCGGCGCCAGCACAAGATAGCACCCCGCCACCGCCAGCACCGAGGCGCGGCTTCCCAGATCGGACACCATCCAGAACCCGGCCAGCACCGTGCCCGCGATCGCGCCCAGCGCACCCAGCGCGAACATCCGCCCCAGCACCCGCCCCTGCCGCCCCGGCCGGGCGGCGTCCAGCGCCAGCCGGGTGACGAGCGGCGACAGCACCCCGGCGAACAGGCTGGGCAGCAGGAAGGCCGAGACGGAGAGGAGGCCGATCCCCTGCATCGGGTCGAGCCGCGCGAGCGCCGGCGCCACCAGCGGCAGGACGGCCACCGACAGCGCCGCGGTCGCCGCGGCCGCGAGCAGCGCCAGCCCCGCCACCCGCGCGGGCCGGGCGCTGCGGTCCGCCGCGATTCCGCCCAGCCAGTGCCCGAGGCTGAGCCCCGCCAGCACCACCGCGATGATCGCGGTCCAGGAATAGAGCGACATGCCCACATAGGGCGCCAGCATCCGGCCGGCGACGATCTCCAGCGCCATGGACGCGGCCGAGGCGGCGAACATGGTCAGCGACAGCCATGGCGCGGCAAGAGGCCCCCTCACCCGCACCCCCCGGACCCGCCGGGCGACCCGCCGCCGCGGAACCCCGTGGCCACCACGAATTTCTCGGCACTGTCGGCACGGCTGGCCGGCGGCTTCATGTGCCGCACATTGGAGAAATCCCGCTTCAGCCTGGCCAGGAGAGACTGCTCGGCGCCTCCGGCCAGGACTTTTGCAACAAACGCCCCGCCCGGCGCCAGGATCCGCACCGCGAACCCGGCCGCCGCCTCGCACAGCGCCACGATGCGCAGGTGATCGGTCTGCCGGTGCCCGGTGGCGGCCGGCGCCATGTCCGAGAGCACCGCATCCGCCCGCCCGCCCAGCCTGGCGCAGATCTCCGCCTCGGCGTCATCGGCCAGGAAGTCGAGCTGCAGCAGCTCTGCCCCCGGCACCGGATCGACCGGCTTCAGGTCAAGGCCCAGCACGCGGCCCTTCGGCCGGTCGGGCCGGCGGCCCAGCGCGTTCACCCGCTCCACCGCCACCTGCGTCCAGCCGCCCGGGGCCGCGCCCAGATCCAGAACCACCGCGCCGGGGCGCAGGATGCGGAAGCGGTCGTCGATCTCGATCAGCTTGAAGGCGGCGCGGCTGCGCCATCCCTCGCGCCGGGCCCGGGCGACATAGGGGTCGTTGAGCTGGCGTTGCAGCCACAGCGTCGAGGACAGCTTGCGTCCCTTCGCCGTGCGCACGCGCACCGTCAGGTCGCGCCCGCCGCCCCGCGCCGATCCGCCCCGCCCCGCCACGATCAGCCGATCCCGGCGGGGAAATGCCCGTCCTCATGCATCATGGCATAGAGCAGCCCCTCGCGCAGGCCGCGATCGGCGACGCGCAGCCGCGCCACCGGCCACAGCCGCAGGAAGGTCTGCAGGATCGCCGCGCCCGAGACGATCAGCCGCGCGCGCTGGGCCCCGATCGCCGGGTGGCGCGCGCGGCGGTCGGGCGGCAGGCGCAGCAGCCGCGCGATCACCCGCTCGACATCGCCGGTGCCCAGCCATGTGCCATCGACCCGGTCGCGGCTGTAGCGCGACAGGCCCAGATGCGCCGCGGCGATGGTGGTCACCGTGCCCGAGGTGCCGATCATCTGCAGCGCGCCGCGATGGGAAAAGCCGGGGGCGACCGGGGCGAAGCCCTGGACCAGATCCTCGAAATGGCACGACATCAGCGCAAAGCGCGCCCTGTCGCAGGTGACATCCTCGAAAGCCTGATGCAGTGTCGCCACCCCCAGCGGCACCGAGATCCAGTCGACGATCCGCGCGCCCAGCGGGCTTTCCGGATCGAGCCGGCCGTGCAGCGGCGCCAGTTCCAGCACCGCGCGCCGCCTCAGCGGCGGCGGCACCCGGGCAAGATCGATCCAGATCAGCTCGGTCGAGCCGCCGCCGATGTCGAACACCAGAAGCTGTTCGGCCACCGGATCGACCAGCGGCGCGCAAGAGGTCAGCGCAAGCCGCGCCTCCAGCTCGGGCCGGATCACCTGCAGCTTCAGCCCGGTGCGCCGGCGCACCTCGTCCAGCACCGCGGCGGCATTGGCCGCCTGCCGGCAGGCATGGGTGGCCACCAGCTTGCGCCGCCGCACCCCGTGCCGCCGCAGCCTTTCGGCGCACAGATCCATCGCCCGCAGGATCCGCCCGGCCGCGGCGGGCGACAGGCGCCCGCGGCGCTGCAGGTCGCCGCCCAGCGCCACCGGGCGCGAGACGCTCTCGATGATCCGGAAACCGTTGGGCGCCGGCGCCGCGATCAGCATGCGGCAATTGTTGGTGCCGAGGTCGAGCGCCGCATAGGCCGGGGCCGCGCCGGCCTGTTGGCCGGTCTGCGCCGCTGCCGATGCTTCGACGACCTCCCCGGATGCGCCGCGCCCTGCCGGCATGCTCTCTCGACCCGCGGAAGATCGTCCGGAATGATACCGAACCTGCCCTTCCCTAGCCCAGGATCGGCAATCATTCAAGCCGCGGCCGGACCGGCTCAGGCGGCTCCGCCCGCGGCGATCGAGAGCGGCACCGCCTCGAAGCCCAGCGCCCGGCAGATGTTGAAGGTCAGGTCGGGGTTGTTCAGCGTGTAGAAATGGAAATGCCCGACCCCTTCGGCGCGCAGCCGGTCGCACTGTTCGCAGGCGATCGCGGTGGCCAGCAGCTGCCGGTCCTCGGCCGTCTCGGCACGGGCGAAGGCGCGGTGCAGCTGCTCGGGCACATGGGTGCCGCAGCGCGCGGCAAAGCCGCACATCTTCTCGAAATTCTCGATCGGCAGGATGCCGGGCAGGATCGGCGCGTGGATGCCGGCCGCCGCCGCGCGGTCGCGAAACCGCAGGAACCGCTCGGTGTCGAAGAAGAACTGGGTGATCGCGGCGGTGGCGCCGGCCTCGACCTTCGCGCGCAGATTGTCGAGATCGGCCTCGGCCGAGGCCGCCTCGGGGTGCACCTCCGGATAGGCGGCAACATAGATCTCGCCCGCCCCGTCCGCCTTCAGCGCCGCCACCAGCTCGGCCGCGTTGCGAAACCCGCCCGGATGCGGCTGGAAGCGCGCCGTCCCCTTCGGCGGATCGCCGCGCAGCGCCACCACCGCGCGCGCCCCCAGCCGCCGGTAGGCGCGCGCGACCTCCAGCGTCTCCTCGCGCGTGGCGCCGACGCAGGTCAGATGCCCGGCGACATCCAGCCGCGCGCGGTCGCGGATGGTCATGATCGCGGCCAGGGTGCGGTCGCGCGTGGTGCCCCCGGCGCCATAGGTCACCGAGACGAAGCGCGGGCCCAAGGGCGCCAGCCGCTCCACCGACCGCCACAGCCGCAGCGTGGCTTCGGGCGTGCTGGGGGGAAAGAACTCGAACGAGACGCTGCCCCGCGAATGACCGGCGACCGCTCTGACCATGCTGCTACCTTTCCCGAAACGCGCGAGCTGCTGCGACCATAGCGAAGGCAATCGCACGCTTCAACTTGCTTCTCGCCGGAAAATGTCGCAAACGGGCCGTGAAGCGTCGCTTTCAGGAATATGGCCATGTCGCAAATCCCCTCTTCCCGGTCGCAGACGCGCCCTGCCGGCCGGGCCGAGTCGCGTATGAGGAGATGCAACCGCTGGGGTCCGCGATGCCCGATGTGACGATCGTCTACTGGCGCGACATTCCGGCCCAGGTCATCGTCGGCCGCGGCCGCGGCGGGATCAAGCGGCCGCTGCCCGAGCGTTTCGAGCAGGCGATCGACCGCTGCGCGATGCGGGTGGGCGCGACCGGCACCGATGCCTATATGGCAGAGTGGCGCAAGGCCGCGCCCCGCGCGGTCGACGGGACGCCCGAGCAGGTGGCCGAGGCGGAGCTGGCCCGGCTCGATGCGGAATATGATCAGGCGCGCCTGCGCGCGCTGGTCGAACGCGGTGGATGGGAGCGCGCGGAGGCTTGACTTCCGGCGCGGTCGGGGCGTGACTGGCCCGGCACGGATTGTGGAGGCGCTGATGGCCCGGATCTTCAAGTTCACGCGCAGGAGCGAGGAGCGCGCCGCCGCGCCGGGCGTGGCGGATCTGCTGCAGGGCTTCTCGATCGAGGTGATGCCGCGCACCGCGGCCAAGATCGAGGATTTCCGCGCCATCCTGCCCGCGGGCACCCGCATCTACATCGCGCATATCGACGGCACGCCGATCGAGGACATGGTCGCCACCGCCCGCCGGCTGCGCGGCGAGGGCTTCGCCGTCATGCCGCACATCCCCGCGCGCGTGGTCGCCACCCGCGCCCGGCTGGCCGACTGGCTGGAACGCTATGCCGATGTCGGCGTCGATCAGGCGCTGGTCATCGCCGGCGGCGTTTCCGAGATCCGCGGCGAGTTCGACAATTCCATGCAGCTGCTGGAAACCGGCCTGTTCGGCCGCTTCGGCTTCACGAGGCTGCATGTCGCGGGCCATCCGGAAGGCAACCGCGACATCGCGCCCGACGGCTCGGAACAGCCGCTGATGGATGCCCTGCGCCGCAAGGCGGCCGTCGCGCGCGAGACCGGCATCGAGATGGCGATCGTGACCCAGTTCTGCTTCGAGGCCGAGCCGGTGATCGCCTGGGCCGACCGCCTGCCGGCCGAGGGCATCGACCTGCCGGTCCATGTCGGGATCGCCGGCCCTGCCAAGCTGCAGACGCTGATCAAGTATGCCATGGCCTGCGGCGTGGGGCCCTCGCTGCGGGTGCTGACGCGCCGCGCGGCGGATGTCACGCGCCTGATGATGCCCTTCACGCCCGGCGAACTGGTCGCCGATCTCGCCGCGCACCGCGCCGCGCATCCCGGCTGCCCGATCGCGGCGATCCACGTCTTCCCGCTGGGCGGAATCGCGCCGGCCGCCGCCTTCCTGGACGAACATGGCCGCCCCGCCGGCGCGGGGGCCGCCATCGCCTGACCCGTCGCTCCTGCCACGAGAACCGCGGCGCCGGGCGGGCCCGTCCGGCCCTGCCCGTCCGAGGAGTCCCATGACCCGCACCATCGTCGAATCGAAAACGAAGACCGTCATCATCGGCTTCGACCAGCCCTTCTGCGTGATCGGAGAGCGGATCAACCCCACCGGTCGCAAGAAGCTGGCGGCCGAGCTGGAGGCGGGCGACTTCTCCACAGTCGAGAAGGACGCGCTGGAGCAGGTCGCGTGCGGGGCGATGGTCCTGGATGTCAATGCGGGGGTGGTCTACAATTCCAATCCCGACCCCAACCAGACCGAGCCGCCGCTGATGCGCCGGCTGATCGGGCTGGTGCAGGGTCTGGTCGACGTGCCGCTGTGCATCGACAGCTCGGTGCCCGCCGCGCTCGAGGCCGGGCTGGAGGCGGCCGAGGGCCGGCCGCTGCTGAACTCGGTCACCGGCGAGGAGGAGCGCCTCGAACGGGTGCTGCCGCTGGTGAAGAAATACAACGTGCCGGTGGTGGCGATCTCGAATGACGACACCGGAATCTCCGAGGATCCGGACGTGCGCTTCGCGGTCGCGAAGAAGATCGTCCAG
>RFGB01000022.1 GCA_003697125.1 Alphaproteobacteria bacterium | reverse complement strand
GTCTGCAGGCGCGAGGCGGCCCGCCGCGCGGGCGCCCGCCCCCAAGCGGCCGGCCAGCGGCCCGACCCGCGGCCGCGGGCCGGCTCAGTTCTGTGCCGGGCGTGGCGGCGCCGGCTTCGCGCCCAGCCGCGCCAGCGCCCATGCCGCGGCGTCGGCGACCGCCGGGTCGGGGCTGTCCAGATGCCGGCGCGCCGCGGGGGCGAGTGCCGGATCGCCCGAATTGCCGATGGCGTAGAGCACATTGCGCAGGAAGCGCATCACGCCGATGCGCTTGACCGGCGTTCCCGCGAAGCGGCTGCGGAACGCGGCGTCGTCGAGCGAGGCCAGCTCGGCCAGCGGCGGGGCGTCGAGTTCGGGACGGGCGGCATAGGCCTCATGGGCCGTGACGGCGAACTTGTTCCAGGGGCAGACCGCGAGGCAGTCGTCGCAGCCGAAGATGCGGTTGCCCAGAAGCGGGCGCATCGGCAGCGGCACCGGTCCCTTCAGCTCGATGGTCAGATAGGAGATGCAGCGGCGGGCATCGAGCTGATAGGGCGCGGGAAACGCCGCGGTGGGGCAGACATCGAGGCAGCGGCGGCAGCGGCCGCAATGGTCGCGCTCGGCCGCATCCGGCGCGATCGGCAGGGTGGTGAAGATCGCGCCCAGGAAGAACCAGTTGCCCATGCGCCGCGAGACGAGATTGGTGTGCTTGCCCTGCCAGCCGAGACCGGCCGCCTCGGCCAGCGGCTTTTCCATCACCGGTGCGGTGTCGACGAAGACCTTGATCTCGCCCCCCGCCCGGTCGATCAGCCATCGGCCGAGCCGCTTCAGCCGCTTCTTGACGATGTCATGATAGTCGCGCCCCCGGGCATAGACCGAGATCGCCCCCCGGTCGCGCCGCGCCAGCACCGCCAGCGGATCGCCTGCCGGCGCATAGCTGTCGGCCAGCATGATCACCGCGCGCGCCTCGGGCCACAGCGCCGCGGGATCGCCGCGCCAGTGGGCGCGTTCGGCCATCCAGCCCATCTCTCCGTGGCGTCCCGCGGCCAGGAAGGCGGCAAGCCGCGCCCGCGCCGCGGGGATCGCCCGCGGGGTGGTGATGGCACAGCCGGCGAAGCCCAGGGCCCGGGCCTCGGCACGGATGGCCCCGGCCAGCGACATCAGAAGTCGAGATCGGCGTAATGCGCCGGGGGCCGGAAGCCCGGCAGGCTGTCGGCCAGGAGCGGGCGGAACGAGGGCCGCGACTTGATCCGCGCATACCAGATCCGCGCGTTGGGCACGCGGTCCCAGTCGACATCGCCGATGAAGTCGAGGCAGGACAGCTGCGCGGCGGCGGCGATGTCGGCCAGGCTGAAGCGTTCCCCCGCCAGCCAGCGGCGCTGGTCGGCCAGCCATTCCAGATAGTCGAGGTGATAGCGGATCGCGGCCAGCCCCGCCTTGATGCGCTGGCTGTCGGGATAGCCCTGCCGGCTCAGCCGCTTGGTCACCCGCTCATGCAGCAGGTTCACTGTCACCTCGTGGTGGAACTTGTCGTCGAAATAGGCCACCAGCCGGCGGACCTCGGCCCGTTCGGCCGGGCCGCCCGGAATCAGCGGCGGCTCGGGCCGCGTCTCCTCCAGATATTCCGCGATCGCGTTCGAATCGCTCAGCACCAGGCCGTCGATCTCCAGCACCGGAACCTTCCCCGCCGGATTGAGACGCAGGAAGGGCAGGCGGCGTTCCCACCACGGCTCCTCGACCAGCACGGTCTCGATGCCCTTCTCGGCCAGGACCAGCCGCAGCTTGCGGCAGAAGGGCGAGAGCGGATGGTGATGGAGTCGCTGGAGGGCCATGCGGTTCCCGTTCGGCTGCGCGGCCATGAATGCCCCGAACACCCCCCGATTGCAAGCGCCGCCCGCACCCCGCCCGCGGCGGGGCGGCTTGACACTTCCCGCGCGCCCCGGGACACTTGTCCGGTGAGCACCGTCGTCCGCCTTTCCGAGGCCCGCAAGGCCGATCTGCGCTGCGCGCTGTGCCCGATCCGGGATCGGGCGGTGTGCGCCTATTCGGGCCCCGAGGAGCTGAAGCTTCTGGAGGTGATCAAGTCCTATCGCACCTATCAGCCGGGCGAGGAGATCGCCGCCATGGGCGAGGAGACGGCGCATATCGGCAGCGTGGTGCAGGGCACGGTCAGCCTGTCGCGGCTGATGGCCGACGGGCGCCGGCAGATGGTCGGCCTGCTGTTTCCGGGCGATTTCGTCGGGCGCATCATGCTGCCGACCGCACCCTATGACGCGGTGGCGGTGGACGAGGTGACGCTGTGCCTGTTCGAGCGGCGGCGCTTCGAGCGTCTGCTGGCGGAATCCCCCGATCTGCGCCGCCGCCTGCTGGAGATGACGCTGGACGAGCTCGACGCGGCGCGGGAATGGATGGTGGTCCTGGGCCGCAAGACCGCGCGCGAGAAGCTGGCCAGCTTCCTGATGATCCTGGTCCGGCGCGCGGCGATCGCCACCGGGGGAGAGGCCCGGGACGGGCTGCGCATCGCGCTGCCGCTGACCCGCGAGGCGATGGCCGACTATCTCGGCCTGACCATCGAGACCGTCAGCCGCCAGATCGGCGCGCTGCGGCGCGACGGGCTGATCACGCTGGAGGATGCGCGCCATCTGGTCGTGCATTCCGTCGCCGCATTGCGCGAGGCGGCGGGCGATGACGCCTGACCGGGCCGCCGGTCCGGACCACCGCGCGGCGGATTGATGCAGGTCAAGGAATCCGCCGGCGCCCCCGCCTACCGAGACAGCGTTTCTCCGCCAAGAAGGGAGGGCAGTGGATGACATCCGCCCTGGAGCTGGTCGTCTATGGAGCGATAGCGTTCCTCGCGGCCCTGGTCGCCAATCTCGCGACCGACACGGCCATGGCCGTGCATGCGATCATCGTCGGCCTGGTGGCCCTGTTCCTGTTCCTGCGCGCGATGCGGCTGGCGGGTCGGCCGGCGGTGCCGGCGACGGGCTACAATGACGCGGTGATCCGCGCGGGCGTGATCGCCACCGCCTTCTGGGGGGTGATCGGCTTCCTCGCCGGCGTGTTCATCGCCTTCCAGCTGGCCTTTCCGGAACTGAACTTCGACCTGCCCTGGACCAGCTTCGGCCGGCTCAGGCCGCTGCACACCTCGGCGGTGATCTTCGCCTTCGGCGGCAATGCGCTGATCGCCACCTCGTTCTATGTGGTCCAGCGCACCTCGGCCGCGCGGCTGTGGGGCGGGAACCTGGCCTGGTTTGTGTTCTGGGGCTATCAGCTGTTCATCGTTCTGGCGGCGTCGGGATATGTGCTGGGCGTCACCCAGGCGCGCGAATATGCCGAACCCGAATGGTATGTGGACCTGTGGCTGACCGTGGTCTGGGTCGCCTATCTGGCGGTGTTCCTGGGCACGATCCTGAACCGGAAGGAGCCGCACATCTACGTCGCCAACTGGTTCTACCTGAGCTTCATCGTGACCATCGCGATGCTGCATGTGGTGAACAACCTGGCCATCCCGGTCAGCCTGCTGGGCAGCAAGAGCCATTCCGCCTTCGCGGGGGTGCAGGACGCGCTGACCCAGTGGTGGTATGGCCACAACGCGGTGGGCTTCTTCCTGACCGCGGGCTTTCTGGGCATGATGTATTACTTCGTGCCCAAGCAGGCGGAGCGGCCGGTCTACAGCTACAAGCTGTCGATCATCCATTTCTGGGCGCTGATCTTCCTGTATATCTGGGCCGGGCCGCATCACCTGCACTATACCGCGCTGCCCGACTGGGCGCAGGTGCTGGGGATGGTGTTCTCGGTCATGCTGTGGATGCCCAGCTGGGGCGGCATGATCAACGGGCTGATGACGCTCTCGGGCGCATGGGACAAGCTGCGCACCGATCCGATCATCCGCATGATGGTGATCTCGATCGGCTTCTACGGCATGTCCACCTTCGAGGGCCCGATGATGTCGATCCGGGCGGTGAACAGCCTGAGCCACTACACCGACTGGACCATCGGCCATGTCCATTCCGGGGCGCTGGGCTGGAACGGAATGATCACCTTCGGCGCGCTCTACTTCCTGGTGCCGCGCCTGTGGAACCGCGAACGCATCTACAGCCTGGCCGCGGTCAACTGGCATTTCTGGCTGGCGACCATCGGCATCGTCCTCTACGCCGCCTCGATGTGGGTGTCGGGCATCACCCAGGGCCTGATGTGGCGCGAATACGACTCCATGGGCTTCCTGGTGAACAGCTTCGCCGACACCGTCGCGGTGCTGCACCCCTACTACATCATCCGCGCGCTGGGCGGCGTGCTCTACCTGACCGGGGCGCTGATCATGGTGTGGAACCTGTGGATGACCGTGCGGGCGCAGGAGCCGGCGCCCGCACGGGCCATCGGCGCGGCCGCGCAATAGGGAGCGCACGAGATGAGCCTGCTTTCAAGACACAGGATCCTGGAGACCAACGCCACGCTGCTGCTGATCTTCAGCTTCATCGTGGTGACCATCGGCGGCCTCGTGCAGATCGTGCCGCTGTTCTACATCGAGAACACGATCGAGAAGGTCGAGGGCATGCGCCCCTATTCCCCGCTGGAGCTTGCCGGGCGCAACATCTACATCCGCGAAGGCTGCTATGTCTGCCACAGCCAGATGATCCGTCCCATGCGCGACGAGGTCGAACGCTACGGCCATTACAGCCTGGCGGCCGAGTCGATGTATGACCACCCCTTCCAGTGGGGGTCGAAGCGCACCGGCCCGGACCTGGCCCGCATCGGCGGCCGCTATTCCGACGAATGGCACGTCCAGCACATGCGCGATCCGCGCGATCTGGTGCCCGAGAGCATCATGCCCGCCTATCCCTGGCTGGAGGAACGCCCGCTCGACTATCGCCACATCGCCGATGACATGCGGGCGCTGCGCGCGGTGGGGGTGCCCTACAGCGACGAGATGATCGCCAGCGCCGTGGCCGATCTGCGCGCCCAGGTCGATCCGGATGCCGACTGGGAGGGGCTGCTTTCGCGCTATCCCAAGGCGCAGACGCGCAATTTCGACGGCCGGCCCGAGATCACCGAACTCGACGCCCTGATCGCCTATCTGCAGATGCTGGGCACGCTGGTCGACTTCTCGACCTTCCAGGTGGACGAGGCCCGCTGATGGAAACCTACAGCTTCCTGCGCGAGCTGGCCGACAGCTGGTTCCTCGCGCTGATGGTGATCTTCTTCGTCGGCGTGGTCCTGTGGACCTTCCGCCCGGGGTCGCGGCGGATCCATGACGACAGCGCCCGCATCCCCTTCCGCCACGAGGACAGGCCAGCCGGGAATGGAGAGTGACATGGCCGACAAGAAGGACATCGACGAGCTTTCCGGCGTCGAGACGACCGGCCACGAATGGGACGGCATCCGCGAGCTGAACAACCCGCTGCCCCGCTGGTGGCTGTGGACCTTCTACGGCACGGTGATCTGGGCGCTGGTCTACACTATCGCGTTTCCCGCCTGGCCGATGGTGACCCGCGCCACCCAGGGGCTGCTTGGCTATGACAGCCGGGTGGAGCTTGAGGAGACCCTGGCCGAGGCCGAGAAGGCGCGCCAGGCCTTCCGCGACCGCATGGCGCAGATGAGCTTCGACGAGATCCGCGCCGACCCCGAACTGATGCGCTTCGCACAGAATTCCGGCGCGGCGACCTTCCGCGCCTTCTGTTCGCAATGCCATGGGGCAGGCGCGGACGGGCGGCCCGGATACCCGAACCTTCTGGATGACGACTGGCTGTGGGGCGGCACGGTCGAGGCCATCTACCAGACCGTCGCCCACGGCATCCGTTCGCCCGACGATCCCGACACCCGCTTCGGCGAGATGCCGGCCTTCGGCCGCGACGGCCTGCTTGCGGCGGCCGAGATCCGGGCGGTTGCGGAACATGTGCTGAAGATCTCGGGCCAGCCCCATGATCCGGCCCTGGCCGAGACCGGGGCAGCCCTGTTCGCCGACAATTGCGCGAGCTGCCATGGCGAGGACGGCAAGGGCAACCGCGATCTCGGCGCGCCCGACCTGACCGACGCGATCTGGCTCTATGGCGGATCGCGCGAGAAGATCGTCGAGACCCTCGTCAACGGCCGCGCCGGCATGATGCCGGCCTGGTCCGGGCGGCTGCCGGACGCCCAGATCCGCGAGGTCGCGCTCTACGTCCATTCCCTGGGCGGAGGGGAATGACCTCGCGGCCGGCTGCGGGCCGGGACCCCTTCGGGCCCGCAGCACCTGCCCGGTCGCAGGCGGGCCGAACCTCCCCGCGCTGCGTCCGGGCCCCTTGCGCCCTCAGGCCGGGATCGCGGCGGCGAAACCTCCCGCGCGCGCGCGGCCGCGCGGCAGGTCGCGGCGGCGCAGCAGCGGGCGCGCCCGCGGGCCATAGCCGCAATCCTCGGCGCTGATGCCGGGGGCCAGCCGCGCCAGCCCGGGCAGCGTGCCGAACAGCGCGGCGCGCTGATCCGCCGGCAGCCCGCCCACGCCGACCGGGCCGGGATAGAAGCTCTCGGTCAGCGCGCCCTCGGCCAGGATCAGCTGATGGCGCGGCAGAAGCAGGTGCAGATAGGTCACCCGGCGCACCCCGTGCGCCCAGCGCACCCCGGGCAGCCGGCCGATCAGATGCCGGGCGCGGATCAGCGCCTCCTCGCCGGTGATGCGGGTCAGGAAGCCATGCTGGGCCGAGACCATCAGCGGGCGACGGTTGCCCACCGCCCCCGCGGGCAGGATCACCGGGCGCTGCGCCTCGGCCCGCACCTCCAGCGTCTGCCGCCCCACCCAGAGGATCGGCTGCGGTCCGTCATCGGCGGTCAGCACCGGATCACCGGGTCGCAGCCGCTCCACCGCCACCGGCCCGCGGAGTGTCATGATCAGCGTGCCGGGGGTGAAGCAGGGGACGCCTATCGCCATCAGCATCTTCTGGTTGTTGACCTCCTTTGGCGAGAAGCCCTTCAAGACGACGCGCTCTCCCTTGGGGAAGATCAGCTCGGCATTGCCTTCGCCGTCGTCGGCCACCGTGACGTCCTTCCATGTGACCGGCCGGCCATCCGGGCGGGTCAGCTGCGATACGTCGAGCCGATCGCCATCATTGAGTCGGAAATCGGTGATGACGTCGCGTCCACCACCGGGGCTGAGCACGAAGTGGTCAGCGCCCCAGCCGCCCGAGAGGGTGTCGTCACCGGCGCCGCCGACGATGGTGTCATTGCCGGTGCCGCCATAGATCGTGTCGTCACCCGAGCCGCCATACAGGGTGTTGTTGTTGTGAACGCCATAGATGACGTCGTCGCCGTCATTGCCATGGATGGTGTCGTCGCCGGATCCGGCCCACAGGGTATCGTCGCCCGCGCCACCATAGACGAGATCGTTGTGGTGCGAGGCGTCGATCTTGTCGTCGCCCTCGCCGCCATAGATCGTGTCGTCGCCGGCGTCGCCGTCGATCTTGTCATCTCCCGCACCGCCATAGACGATGTCGCGTTCCGATCCGGCGTCGATGACGTCGTCGCCTTCGCCGGCCATGATCAGGTCGTCGCCCGATCCCCCCTGGATCGAACCATCGCCCGTGCCCGCGTAGACGACGTCCTGTTCCGACCCGGCATCGATGCTGTCGTTGCCCTCGCCGCCAAACAGTGTGTCGTCCTGCGAGCCGCCATACAGGCTGTCGTCGCCCGCGCCGCCATGGATCGTGTCGTCACCCGATTCACCGTCCACCCGGTCATCGCCCGCACCGGAATACACCCGGTCATTGCCCGATCTTGCCCTGATCGCGTCGTCGGGCGTGGTGGTGTCGCTGTCCTCGCCGCCCGGACCGTCGGCGGCACGCCCGCCATAGATGACGTCGTCCTGCCAGGTTCCGGATGCCTTGCCATCGTCGCGGCGGTCGCTGTCATCATAGATGGGCGTCCGGCCGCCATCGCCCGCCGAGTTCTTACTCATGCCCCGTCCTTTCGCACCATGCCAAGCCTGGGCCATGATGTGCGCGGGACGTAAACGGGGCCTGAAGGCGCCGCGCTTGACCTCGGTCAAGGCGGATCGCAACCTCGCATGATGTCTGGCGGCGCAGTCTGAAGGAGTGGGCGATGACCAGCAGTGCCGGCAGCGACGCGCCGCAGCCGCTCTATGCCCCGCGCGAGCCGATCTTCCCCCGCCGGGTCCGGGGCTGGTTCCGCAACCTGAAATGGTGGATCCTGGCGGTGACGCTGGGCATCTACTACGTCACGCCCTGGATCCGCTGGGACCGCGGCCCGAACCTGCCCGACCAGGCGGTGCTGGTCGATCTGGCCAGCCGGCGCTTCTTCTTCTTCTGGATCGAGATCTGGCCGCAGGAATTCTATTATGTCGCGGGCCTGCTGATCATGGCGGGGCTGGGGCTGTTCCTGTTCACCTCGGCGCTGGGGCGGGTGTGGTGCGGCTATGCCTGCCCGCAGACGGTCTGGACCGATCTCTTCATCCTGGTCGAGCGCTGGATCGAGGGTGACCGCAACGCCCGGGTCAGGCTGTTCCACGCCCCCTGGACCGGGCGCAAGATCCGTCTGCGGCTGGCCAAATGGACGCTGTGGCTGCTGATCGGGCTGGCCACGGGCGGGGCCTGGGTGTTCTATTTCGCCGACGCCCCGACGCTGGCGCGCGATCTGGTGACCGGGCAGGCGCATCCGGTCGCCTATTCCGCGATCGCCATCCTGACCGCCACCACCTTCGTCTTCGGCGGCTTCATGCGCGAACAGGTCTGCATCTACATGTGCCCCTGGCCGCGCATCCAGGCGGCGATGATGGACCCCTATACCCTGACCGTCAGCTATCGCGCCCATCGCGGCGAGCCGCGGGGCAAGCATCTGAAGGGCCGCGACGCGCAGCGCTTCGGCGACTGCATCGACTGCAATGCCTGCGTCGCGGTCTGCCCGATGGGGATCGACATCCGCGACGGCCAGCAGCTGGAATGCATCACCTGTGCGCTGTGCATCGATGCCTGCGACGACGTGATGCAGCGCATCGGCAAGCCGCGCGGCCTGATCGACTATGTGACCCTGGCCGATCTGGAGGCGGAGGCGCGGGGCGAAGAGACACCCCCCGCCTGGCGGCGGGTGATCCGCCCGCGCACGCTGCTCTACTTCACGCTCTGGGCGGGGGTGGGGCTTGCGATGCTGGCCACGCTGTTCATGCGCGACACCGTCGGGCTGACCGTGGCCCATGACCGCAACCCGCTCTATGTCACGCTGTCCGACGGGTCGGTGCGCAACGGCTATTCGGTCAAGATCGCCAACCGGAATGGCGAACCGCGCGACTATCGCCTCTCGGCCCGGGCGCCGCAGCCGGTGACGGTGCAGATCGCGGGCGTGGAGGGTGATACCGTGACCGTGCCGCCCGATTCGATTCGCGAGCTGCGCCTGTTCCTGACCGGCCATCCGGTCTTCGCCATGCATGGCGACAACCCGGTCGAGATCTGGGTGGAGGATGTCCGGACGCGCGAGCGCAAGCGCGTCGCCAACTTCTTCATGGGGCCCGAAGGATGACGAGGCCGAGCGATGCCGCCCCCCGTCCGCTGACCGGCCGCGCGGTGCTGGTCATCGCACTCGCCGCGTTCGGGGTCGTGCTGGCGGTGAACCTGACCATGGCCTGGCTGGCCACCTCGGGCTTCCCCGGCCTGGTGGTGCCGAATTCCTACGTCGCCAGCCAGAGCTGGGACCGCACCCGCGCCGCGCAGCAGGCGCTGGGCTGGCGGGTGGCCGCGCGCCTCGATGGCGATGCGCTGGTGGTCACCGTCACCGGCGCCGACGGGCGCCCGGTGCGCGGGCTTGCCGTCACCGCCGACATCGCCCGACCCGCCGGCCGCCGCGGCGAACGGGTGGTGACCCTGACCGAGACCCCGGCGGGCTATCGCGCCGCGGTGGCGCTGGCGCCGGGGAACTGGGCGGCCGAGATCCGCGCGGCGGGCCCCGGCGACGCGCTGTGGACAGGCACCGCGCGGCTGTGGCGGCCGGAGGGCTGAGGCCGTGGCGCGCGACGAGATCCCCCCGCCCGGAAGCTGCTGCCCCGCCGGGGCGGCGGTGGCGCTGTCGGGCGCCGAGGGGGCGGGGCTGTTTGCCCGCGATGTCGGGGGCGGGCTGCGGGAG
>RFGB01000171.1 GCA_003697125.1 Alphaproteobacteria bacterium | reverse complement strand
GGGCGGGGCCACGCCCCGCCCCGGCGCCGGATGCGCGGGCGCATCCGGCCGGACCGCCCCCCGCGCCCGGTCCTGCCGCCGCGGGCCAGACGGATGCGGTGCAGGATGCGCGCGCGATTGCCGCGGCCTGCGCAACGCTTGCCGAACTGCGCGAGGCGATCGCCGCCTTCGACGGCTGCGCGCTGAAGCATTCCGCCCGTTCCTGCGTCTTCGCCGACGGCAATCCGGCCGCCCGCGTCATGGTGATCGGCGAAGCCCCGGGCCGCGAGGAGGATCGCCTCGGCAAGCCCTTCGTCGGCCGGTCGGGCCAGCTGCTCGACCGCATGCTGGCGGCGATCGGGCTGTCGCGGGACCACCCGGATCCCGCGCGTGCGGTCTACATCACCAATGTGCTGCCCTGGCGGCCGCCCGAGAACCGCGAGCCGGCCTCGGACGAGATCGCGATGATGAAGGCCTTCCTGACCCGGCACATCGCGCTTGCCGATCCCGACATCCTGCTGCTGATGGGGCGCAGCGCCGCGGCCACCCTCCTCGACAGCACCGCCGGCATCACCCGGCTGCGCGGCAGCTGGCACATGGTGCTGGGCCGGCCGGCGCTGCCAACCTTCCACCCCGCGGCGCTGTTGCGCAACCCGGCGCTGAAGCGCGTGGCCTGGGCCGATCTGCTGGCCCTGCAGGCCCGGCTGGAGGCGCCGCGATGACCCGCATCCTCGCCTTCTCGGACCTGCATGCCGACCGGCATGCCGCCGCCGCGATCATGGCGGCCGCGCGCGACGCCGATCTCTTGCTGGGGGCGGGGGATTTCTGCAACATGCGCCGGGGTCTGGCCGAGGCGATGGCCCTGCTCTCGCCGCTGCCCTGCCCCGCGGTGCTGGTCCCGGGCAATGCGGAAAGCCTCGAGGAGCTTGCCGCCGCCGCCCCGCCCGGGGCAACGGTGCTGCATGGCACCGCCGCCACGGTGGCGGGGCTGACCGTCTTCGGGCTGGGCCATGGCGTGCCGCTCACCCCCTTCGGGCCCTGGTCATGCGACCTGACCGAGGCGGAGGCGGCCGCGCTGCTGGACCGCTGCCGGGCGGCCGACATCCTGCTGACCCATTCGCCGCCCCGGGGGATCGCCGACCGCACGTCCCGCGGCGCCTCGGTCGGATCCACCGCGATCCGCGACGCCATCGCGCGCATCCGGCCGCGCCTTGCGCTGTGCGGCCATATCCACGACAGCTGGGGCGAGGAGGGACGCATCGGCCCCACCCGCGTCGTCAATCTCGGCCCGCGTCCCAACTGGTTCGACGCATGACCCGCGACTTCATCCCCGTCCGCATCGCCGTGCTCACCGTCTCGGACACCCGTGGCCCCGAGGATGACCGCTCGGGCGACACGCTGGTCGAACGGCTGACCGCCGCGGGCCATGTGCTGGCCGCGCGCGACATCGTCACCGATGACCGCGACCGCATCGAGGCGCGCCTGCGCGCCTGGATCGCCGATCCGGAAATCGACGTGATCCTGTCGACCGGCGGCACCGGGCTGACCGGGCGCGACGTGACGGTCGAGGCCCATCGGGCGGTCTACGAGAAGGAGATCGAGGCCTTCGCCACCCTGTTCGCGGTGGTCTCGATGGGCAAGATCGGCACCTCGGCGATCCAGTCCCGCGCCTGCGGGGGGGTGGCGGGGGGCACCTATCTGTTCGCCCTGCCCGGCTCGCCCTCGGCCTGCCGCGACGCCTGGGACGAGATCCTCGTCCACCAGCTGGACTATCGCCACCGGCCCTGCAACCTGGTCGAGATCATGCCGCGGCTCGACGAACATCTGCGCCGGGCGTGAGCGGGCCCGCGCCGGCGGACTTCCCGCCGCTGGGCGACTGGTCGCGCCCGGGGGATGCGGCGGGCGTGGCGGCACTGATCGAGGATCAGGCGGGCCGCATCCTGTGCCAGCTGCGCGACGACCGGCCCGACATTCTGGCCCCCGGCCTGTGGTGCCTGCCCGGCGGCGGGGTGGAGCCGGGCGAGGGGCTTGAGGCCGCGATGCGCCGCGAGCTTGCCGAGGAGACCGGGCTCGCCCCGCCCGCGGGGGCGCTGGTCCCCTTCTGCCGGGTCGTCACCGTGGAACGCCGCCGCACCCGGCTGTTCGTCTTCCGCGCCCGACTGGCGGTCGATCCGCGGCGGCTGATCATCGGCGAGGGGGCGGGGCTTGCCCTGCTGACCCCCGCCCAGTGCGCGCGCCACCCGATGGTCGAACCGCTGCCGCTGGTCATCGCGTCCCATCTTGCCAGCCCGCTTTCCGCCGCGCCCGGGGGCGACGGAACCGTCGCGCCGGGGCGTAGTGATCCGCTATAGTCGGCAACCGACGGTCCCCGCAGCTGACGGGGGCGGAGATGGCGATGCGGTTCTTCCTGCGCGGCCTCGCGGGTCTGATGATCCTTGCGGTGACGCTGGGGCTCCTGGGCCTCGGCGCGGCACGCATCGCCGATGCGCTGCGCCAGCGCGCCGCCGATGCCGCCCGTCCCCGCCCGGTGGCCGAACGGCTGGTCAGCGTGGCGGTGGAGCGCATCCGCCGCGAGACGGTGCACCCGGTGATCACCGCCTTCGGCCGGATCGAGGCGCCCGAGGCGCTGGAGATTCGCGCCCCGCTGGGGGGGAGAATCCTGGCGATCGCGCCCGAGCTGCGCGACGGCGGCCGGGTGGCGGCGGGGACGCTTCTGGTGCAGATCGACCCGGCCGACGCCCGTTCGGCCCGCGACCGGGCCCGGGCAGGGCTGGCCGAGGCGGAGGCCGAGCTGTCCGAGGCGCAGGCGGCGCTGCCCCTTGCCCGCGAGGATCTGGCCGCGGCCATCACCCAGCGCGACCTGCGCGCCCAGGCGCTGGAGCGCCAGCGCGCGCTGGCCGGCCGGCGCGTCTCGACCGAGGCCAGCCTCGAGACCGCCGCCCTCGCGCTGGCGCAGGCCGAACAGGCGGTGGTCGGCCGGCGTCAGGCACTGGCCCAGGCCGAGGCCCGCGTCGCCCGCGCGCGCATCGCCCGCGAACGCGCGCGGCTGGCGCTGGATGACGCCGAACGCGCCCTGGCCGAGACCGAGATCCGCGCCCCCTTCGCCGGGCTTGTCGCCGATGTCGCCGCCCTGCCCGGCCGCCGGGTGGCGGCGAACGAGCCGCTGGGCCGGCTGATCGATCCGCAGCGGATGGAGGTGGCCTTCCGCCTCGCCACGGCGGATTTCGCCCGCCTCACCGATGCCGCTGGCCGCCTGCGGCCGCTGCCGGTCACCGTGGTGCTGGCCCCCGGGGTGACGGCGGCCGGCCGGCTGGCACGGGTCGGCGCCACCCAGGATCCGGACCAGGCGGGGCGGCTTGTGCATGCCACGCTGGATCTGGGCCCTGACACCCTGCTGCGGCCGGGCGATTTCGTCACCGTCGCCATCACCGAGCCGCCGCTGACCGATGTCGCGATCCTGCCGGCCACCGCGCTCGGCCCGGACGGCGACATCCTGATCGTCGGCGCCGATGACCGGCTGGATGCGCTCACCCTGCCGGTGCTGCTGCGCCGGGGCGACACGGTGGTGCTTGACGGCGCGCCCGAGGGCGCGCGCGTCGTGCTGCACCGCCGCCCGGATCTGGGCCCGGGGATGCGGGTCCGCCCGGTCCTGCCCGAGAGCGGGCCGGATGCCGATCTGGTGCGGCTCACCCCCGAGCGGCGCGCGGCGCTGATCGCCGCGGTCGCGGCCAGCCCGCGCATCACGCCGCAGATGCGCGCGCGCATCCTCGCCCGCCTGCAGGCCGACCGCGTGCCCGGCGCGCTGGTCCGCCGCCTCGAATCCCGGCGCGGGGGCTAGGCCGTGACCCGGCGCGGCGGCGGCATCATCGGCTATTTCGCCGCCCACCCGACCGTGGCCAACCTGCTGCTGGTGGTGATGCTGGCCGCGGGCGCCCTCTCGATGGGCCAGATCCGCAGCCAGTTCTTCCCCGACGTGGTGATCGAGACGGTCACCGTCTCGGTCGCCTGGCCCGGCGCGGGGGCCGAGGATGTCGACCGCGCGGTGATCGGCCTGCTGGAGCCGGTCCTGGTCGGGCTCGACGGGGTCGAGGCGGTGCGTTCGGTGGCGCGCGAGGGCCGGGGACGGGTGATGGTCGATTTCGAGCCGGGCAGCGACATGGCCCGCGCGGTGGACGAGGTGAAGGCCGCACTCGACACCGTGACCGGCCTGCCCGAGGGGGCCGAGCCCCCGGTCGTGGCCCGCGCGGCGTGGCGCGACCTGGTCACCCAGGTGGCGATCACCGGTCCGGTTCCGGCCGAGGCGCTGGCCGCCGTCGCCGATGATCTGGTCGGGCGGCTGTTTCGCGCCGGGATCACCCGCACCACCGTCCAGGGGATCGCCGACCCCGAGATCACCGTCTCGGTGGGAGAGGAGGCGATGTTGCGCCATGGCATCGGCCTTGCCGAGATCGCCGAGGCGATCCGCGCCGGGGTCAGCGCCGAGCCCGCGGGCAACCTGACCGCCTCGCGCCTGCGCAGCGGCGAGGAGCGGCGCAGCATCGAGGCGATCGGCGAGATCACGCTTCGCAGCGGCCCGGACGGCGCGCGGCTTGTCCTGCGCGACGTGGCGCGGCTCGACGATCGCGGCAGCGATACCGGCACCGCCTTCTTCGCCGGCGACAACCCCGCGGTGATCGTCCGCGTCGATCGCGCCGCGCAGGGCGATGCCATCGCCATCCATGACCGCGTCGGCGCCATCGTCGCCCAAATGCGCCGCGAGCTGCCCGACGGGATCACCCTGCAGCTGGTGCGCAGCCGGGCCGAGGCGATCTCGGCCCGGCTCGACATCCTGCTCGACAACGGCATCCTCGGCCTCGCGCTAGTCCTGGGGCTGCTGTTCCTGTTCCTCGACGCGCGCACCGCGCTGTGGGTGGCCGCGGGCATTCCCGCCGCGATGCTGGCCGCGATCGCGCTGATGCACGCGGCGGGGCTGACCATCAACATGGTCTCGCTGTTCGCGCTGATCCTGACGCTGGGCATCGTCGTGGATGACGCCATCGTGGTGGGCGAACATGCCGACCACCTGCACCGGCAGGGCGGTCTTGCCCCGGCCGCCGCCGCCCGCCAGGGCGGGCTGCGGATGGCGGCGCCGGTCATCGCGTCCTCGCTGACCACCATCATCGCCTTCGCGGGGCTGACGCTGATCGGCGGGCGGATGGGGCGGCTGATCGCCGACATCCCCTTCACCGTCGCGGCGGTGCTGGCGGCCAGCCTGGCGGAATGCTTCCTGATCCTGCCCGCCCACATGCGCCACGCACTCGGCCATGGCCGGGGCGCGGGCTGGATCGACGCGCCCAGCCGCGCGGTCAACCGCGGCTTCGCCTGGCTGCGCGCGCACGCCTTCGCCCCGGCGGTGGGCTGGGCGATCCGGCTGCGCTATCCGGTCCTGGCCGGGGCGCTGGCGCTTCTGGCCTTCGCCGCCGCGGCGGTCATCTCGGGCCAGCTGCGCTTCGTCTTCTTCAATCCGCCCGAGGAGGGCGACATCGTCGGCAATTTCGCCATGCTGCCCGGCGCGACGCGGGCCGACAGCATGGAGATGATGCGCGAGCTGCAGCGCGCGGTGGCAGCGGTGGCCGCGCGCTATCGCGACGAGGACGGCGTCGATCCGGTCGTCTTCGCCCTGGGCCAGGTGGGCGCCACCGCCGGGGGCGGGCTGGCCGATGCCGAATCGCGCGATGCCGACCTTCTGGGTGCGGTGGTGGTGGAGCTGATCGACCCCGATCTGCGGCGCTGGGGGGCGGCCGAGTTCCAGCGCCGGCTGGAGGCGGAGGTGCGCCGTCATCCGCTGCTGGAGACGCTGAGTTTCCGGCGCGGACGCTTCGGCCCGGCCGGATCGGGGCTGGAGGTGCGCCTGTTCGGGGCGGATGCCGCGACGCTGAAGGCGGCGGCCGAGGATCTGAAGGCCCGGCTTTCGGCGTTTCCCATCGTCTCGGCGCCCGAGGACAGCCTGGCCTGGGACCGCGCCGAGATCGCGCTCTCGCTCACCCCTCTCGGGCAGGCACTGGGGCTGGATGCGGTCCGGCTGGGGCGCGAGTTGCGCCAGCGCCTGTCCGGGATCGAGGCGGCCGAGTTTCCGCTGGGCATGCGGATCGCGCGGGTGACGGTGCGCATGGACGAGACCGGGATCGCCGAGGATTTCCCCTTCCGCAGCCATGTGATGCTGCCTTCGGGCCGCTTCGTGCCGCTGGCCGAGGTGGCGACGGTCTCGACCGGACAGGGCTTTGCCACGATCCGGCGCGAGAATGGCCGCCGGGTGGTGACCGTCACCGCCGACGTGGACGAATCCGACCCCGATGCGGTCGCGGCGTTCCGCCGACTGATGCGCGAGGAGATCCTGCCCGCGCTGGCCGCGCGCTGGGGGATCGACCATGAGCAGGGCGGCATCGTCGAGCAGGAGCGCGCGTTCCTCTCGGACGCGCTCAGGGGATTCCTGGCCTGCCTGATCGGGATCTATGCCTGCCTGGCCTGGGTGTTCGCCAGCTGGTGGCGGCCCGTGGTGGTCATGGCGGTGATCCCCTTCGGCCTGATCGGGGCGATCTGGGGCCACTGGCTGTGGCAGATGCCGCTGTCGATGTTCTCGATCGTCGGCCTGATCGGGATGACCGGGATCATCGTCAATGATTCGATCGTGCTGATCTCGACCATCGACGCGCATGCCGCGCGCCGGGCGCTGGGGCCGGCGCTGGTCGCGGCCACCGCGTCGCGCCTGCGCGCGGTGCTGCTGACCACGCTGACCACGGTCATGGGAATGGCGCCGTTGTTGTATGAACCCTCGGTGCAGGCCCAGTTCCTGAAGCCCACCGTGATCACCCTGGTCTACGGGCTGGGCTTCGGCATGGTGCTGGTGCTGGTGCTGGTTCCCGCCACGGTGGCGATCCAGGCCGACATCGCGGCGCTGATCCGCGCCCTGCGCCGCGGGCTTTCCGCCCGACGCCAGCCGCTGGCCGCGGCAGCTCCCGCGCTGCGGATCGCCGCCCTGGGCGCGGCGGGGGCGGCGGTGCCGACGCTGGTCTGGCACATTGCCACCGGCGCGATGCCGGCGCCGCTGACGGCGCTGGCCGGGCGGCTGATGCCGGGGCTTGCCGGGGCGGGGGCGGCGTTCGGGCTCTATCTGGGGGCGCTCGCCGTGCTGGCGC
>RFGB01000170.1 GCA_003697125.1 Alphaproteobacteria bacterium | reverse complement strand
GGCCTTGGGGGCGTCGAGCCCCCGCGGCCCGCCGGCGGCTGCGCCGCCGGGCGCGCGGGCGCGGTGGCGCCGCCTGCGGCCTTGCGGGCATAGGAGCCGGTGTCGAAGCCCTGGACGAGACCGTTCTGGTCGGTGGCGGTATGGGCGGGCAGGCGCCCGCGTTCGCCCCCGCCGCCGCGGGTCGAGCTTGCCGCGCGCGCCTCGGGCGACAGCGTGATGCCCGCCTTCTCGGCCACCACCTGACAGCATTCGATCAGCGCGCAGTTCTTGGCCAGGCGGCGATGGGCCTTCATGTCGCCGTCGCGATAGGCGTTGAGGATCCTCAGCTCGATCGGATTCATCCCCACCGTCTCGGCGACCTTGTCCATGTGCGCCTCGATGGCGAAGTCGACCCCGGTGATGCCGAAGCCGCGCATTGCCGTGGCCGGGGTGCGGTTGGTGTAGACGCAGTAGATGTCGGCATAGACATTGGGGATGGTGTAGGGTCCCGGCAGGTGGCCGGCCGCCTTGATGATGGCGTAGGAGGACAGGCGGGTATAGGCGCCCGAATCGAAGTAGCCGATGAACTTGCGCGCGATGATGCGCCCGTCGCGCATCACGCCGTCGGTGATGTACCAGCGTTCCGCCCCGCGCGGCGCGCCGACCTGCATCTCCTCCTCGCGGTCCCACATGAACTTGACCGGCCGGCCGGTCAGCATGGCGCCGAGGATGGCCAGCGGCTCGTGCACGCTGTCGACCTTGCCGCCGAAGCCCCCGCCGACCGTCCCGCCGATGAAGTGCAGGCGCGAGGAGGGCATCTGCAGCACCTTGGCCGCGGTTCCCAGCGAGAAGAACAGCGCCTGGGTGGAGGTGTAGCAGACATATCGGTCGTTCTGCTCGGGCGCGGCGATGGCGCCGCAGGTCTCGATCGGGGCCTGCTCGATCGGCGACATCTGGTAACGGCCCTCGATGACGTGATCGGCCTGGCGGAAGGCCGCCTCGACATCGCCGAAGCGCAGCTTCTGGTGGTCATACTTGCCATGATAGATGAAGCGGTTGGTCGGATAGACCTCGCAGACCACCGGCGCGCCGGGACGGATCGCCTCCTCGACATCCAGCACATGGGGCAGCGGCTCCCACTCGACGCGGACCTTCGCCACCGCGTCGCGGGCCTCGGCCTCGGTGTCGGCGATGACCGCGGCCACCGGCTCGCCGCGATAGGCGACCTTGGTCTCGGCCAGGATCGGCTCGTCGTCGATGCCGAAATCCAGCAGGCTGAGCAGCGTGTTGAGGTTTCTGGGCACGTCGCGGCCCAGGATGATGCGCCGCACGCCCGGCATGCGCTCGGCCTCGGAGATGTCGATGCGGCGGATGCGCGCGTGGTGATGGGGCGAGCGCACGCAGCGCATGTGCAGCAGCCCGTCGAACAGGTGATCGTCATAGAAGGGCGAGCGGCCGGTGACATGGCCGAGGATGTCCTGCCGGCGCACCGGCTGGCCGACCGCGTGCAGGTTGTCGTCGCGCTCGTCGGCAAAGAACTCCTTGCGGAACTCGATCATGCCCTGGCCCTCCCTTCGGCGGCGGCAAGGATCGCCTCGATGATCGGCTCATAGCCGGTGCAGCGGCACAGATTGCCGCCGATCGCCTCGATCACCTCGGCGCGGCTGGGTCGCGGGTTGCGGTCGAGCAGGGCGCGGGCGGCCATCAGCATGCCCGGGGTGCAATAGCCGCACTGGGCGGCGAAGCCGTCCATGAAGGCCTGCTGCAGCGGGTGAAGGCCGCCCGCTCCGGCCAGCCCCGCGGCGGTCTCGACCCGGCGCCCCGCCACCGCCTCGGCCAGCATCAGGCAGGACAGCACCGGCTCGCCATCCACCAGCACGGTGCAGGCGCCGCATCCGCCCTGGCCGCAGCCATATTTGGGCGAGAGATCGCCCACCCCGCGGCGCAGCATGTCGAGCAGGTTTTCCCCCTCGCGCACGAACACGTCGCGTTCGGCGCCGTTGAGCGTGAAGCTGACCGGCTTGCGTGCCATCTCAGGACATCCCCTCCAGAACCCGGCGCAGATGCACGCCGGCCACCTCGCGCCGGTACCAGGCGCTGGCCACCGCGTCGTCCACCGGCTCCAGCCCCTCGGCAGCGGCCTGGGCGGCGCGGGCGATCGTGGCGGCATCGAGCGGCTGGCCCTCGAGCGCGCGCTCGGCCCCGGTGGCGCGCACCGGGCCGGGACCCATGCCGCCGAAGGCCACGCGCACCCCGCGCAGCCGGCCGCCCTCGCGCGGGGCGTGCACCGCGATGGTCAGCACCGGCGAACCATAGGGATGCACGCGGGTGATCTTGGCCCAGGCGAATTCCCCCGGCCGCGGGCGCGGGACCTCGATGGCGAACACCAGCCCCGCCCGGTCGCGCGCGCGCAGCAGATCCTCGACCGGACGGGCGCCGCTGGTGCCGGTGACCCGCGCGCCCAGCGCCAGCAGCGCCACCGCCATGTCGCCATAGGGGGCACGGGCGAACAGGTTCCCGCCGATCGTGGCCATGTTGCGCAGCGCCGGGCCGCCCAGCTGACGCGCGACCGGGGCGAGGAAGTCCAGATCGCGGTGGGCGGCGATCGCGGCCATTGTCGCGCCCGCCCCGATCGAGATGGTGCCGCCCCCGCCCGAGATCCGGGCGAAGGCCGGGTCGGCCACCCGCACGGTGCGCGACAGGCGCTGATCGCCCGCATTGACCCGGCGCATCACGATGGTTCCGCCCGCGATCAGCGTCGCGCCCGCCTCGACCGCGCGGGCCGCCTCGGCCAGGCTCGCATGGGTCTCGACCGTCACGCCCATCAGCCGCCCTCCAGTCCCATATGCGCGCGGATCGCGCGGAACCCGCCCTCGTAAATCTGTTCGCCGACCATCCGGGCCAGCTCAGCCTCCCGACCGGGCGGGGTGTCGAAGCGGCTTTCCCAGTGCCAGAAGGTCATGTCGCCATCGGTGACCGGTGCCAGCCGGACATGGGCGACATAGTTCAAGAGCGGCACCGGGGTATCGAGCAGGCAGTAGCTGAAGGCCATGTCGACATCGGAGAGCGTCAGCAGCAGCTCGCGCAGCTCCTCGCCCCCCGTCAGATGGAACCGCCGCACGCAGCCGACCCGGTCGGCGGGCTGGCCGCGCTCGATCACGCTGTCGGCCACCGCCGGATGCCAGCGGTCATGCCCGTTGAAATCGCGCAGCACCTCCCAGACCGCCTCGACGGGCGCGGCAAGCACGGTGGATTTCACGACCCGGACCATCAGCCCGCCATCTGCCGCTTCAGCGCGTTGAATCCGGCCTGGAAGACATTGGTGCCGATGCCGGTCACCAGCTCCTCCTCCACCTCGGGCGCGCATTCGAATTCCGCGGTCCATTCGGCGAATGTGCGGTCGCCGTCGGTGACCGGTGTCAGCCTGAGCGTGGCGACATAGTCGCTGAGCGGCATCGGGCTTTCCAGGATGGCATAGGTGCAGAAGTAGTCGTAATCCGACAGGCCCAGCAGCTTTTCGCGGATGCGGTCGCCGTTCTGCAGGTGGAAGTCGCGCACGCAGCCGACCCGGTCGGAGGGTTCGCCATTCTCGATGCGGCTGTCGCGGATGGCGGGATGCCAGCGCGGCAGGGCGTTGAAGTCGCGCACCCTCTCCCACACCCGGGCGACCGGGGCGTCGATCACCGAGGAGACATAGACGCGGGCCATCTCACTTCTTCTCCCTGCCCGAGCTGCTGGCGCCGCCCTCGCCCTGCTGCGGCTTCGGCCGGTCCGGCGCGGCCTGCTTGCGCACCGCATCGGCGATGCGCTGCATGTCGGATGCTTCGCGGATCAGGCCGCCCTGCCTGGCGAGGCTGCCGCCCTCGATGCCGATGTCGGCCAGCAGGCTGTCGATCAGCGGCGCCTGCACGCGATAGCGCAGGGCGGAATTGATCACCTCGTCGGTGGGGCTTGAGCCATTCCCGCCGCCGTCGGGGCCGAAGCCGGCGCCGGCCAGCTGCATGATGCGGATGTCCTGGATCTTCTCCAGCGGCTTGACCGAGGCGGAGACGATCCCCTCGACATGCTCCAGCAGCTTGCGGCGGAACAGCGACTGCCGCGCGCCGTCGGTCAGGATGTTCTCGGCCTCGTTCAAGAGCTTCTGCGCCTCGGCCTCGACGGCGCGGCGCAGCTTCTCGGCCTCGGCCGCAAGCCGTGCCTCGGCGGCGGCCTTCTCGGCCAGCGTGACATCGACGGCCTTGCGGCGGTTGGCCTCCTCGGTCTCGCGCGCGGTCTTGACACGCTCCTCCGCCTCGGCGGCGCGGGCGCGGGCCAGCTCGGCCTCGATGCGCGCCGCGCTCTCCTCGAGCGACTTCTTGTAGAGCGCGATGGCCTTTTCCATCTGCGCGGTCTCGACGTCGCGCTCGCGCGCCACCTCCAGCTGGCGGCGCACCCGCTCGTGATCGATGCGGATCTCGTCCAGCCCCCGTTCGGAAGCGATGCGGGCGCGCTCGATGTCCTCGCGGCTCTCGATCTCCGCCTCGCGCAGCGCCTGCACCCGGGCGATCTCCAGCTGCTCGATCGCGCGCCGGCGTTCGATGCGCGCGGCCTCCAGCGCGCGCTCGCGATTGATCTCGGCCTCCTCGACGCTCTGGCGCGCGGCGACGCCTGCGCGCGAGACGGCGGCCTCGGCCTCGGCGGCGCGGACCTTGTCCTCGGTCAGCGCCACGATGCGGGCCTGCTCGGCGGCCTCGACCACGCGCATGCGCTCGATGTCCTCGATCTCGCGGGTGCGGCGGCTGGCGATGCGCTCCTGCTCCAGCTTCAGCTCGACGGCGATGCGGGCGGTCTCCACCGCCTCGCGCCGGGCCAGTTCGGCGGCCTCGATCTCGCGCTGGCGGGCGATGTCGCGCTCCTGCGTGGCCTGCTCGGCGGCGATGCGCTCGGCGTCCAGGCGCTGGGTGCGGGCGATCTCGCGGGCGCGGGTCTGCTCCTCGGCGGCGATGCGGCGCGCGTCGATCTCCAGCTTCTGGGCGATGCGGGCGGCCTCGACCGCCTCCTCGGCGGCGACGCGCGCCTCGTCGATGGCGCGGTTGCGGGCGATCTCGCGTTCGCGCGTGGCCTCCTCGGCCTCGATCCGCTCCACCGCCAGCGCCTTCTCGCGGGCGATGCGCTGCGCCTCGATGGCCTTCTGCATGGCGATCTCGGCGGCCTCGACCGCCTCGGTGCGGGCGATCTCCAGCTCGCGGATGCGCCGGTCCTCGGCGATGCGGGTCTCGCTGACCTTCGCGGCCTCGAGGATGCGCAGCTGTTCGACCGCCTCGCGGGCGGCGACCTCGGCCTCCTCCAGCGTGCGCTGGCGGGCGATCTCCTGCAGGCGGACCTTCTCCTCGCCGGCGATGCGGGTCTGGTTCAAGAGCAGGGTCTGGGCCATGCGCCGCCGCTCGGTCGCCTCGCGCGCCTCGATCTCGGCCTGTTCGATCTCGCGCATGCGGGCGATCTCGGCGGCCTGAGTCTCGCGATCCTTGGCGATGCGGGCCTCGGTGACCGCCTTCTCCTGGGCGATGCGGGCGCGCTCGATCTCCTCGCGCGCGGCGATCTCGGCGGCCTCGATCTCGCGCTGGCGGGCGATCTCGCGGGCCTGGGTGGCCTGTTCGTTCTCGATGCGGGCCTCGCGGACGGCGCGTTCCTGGGCGATGCGGGCGCGCTCGATCTCCTCGCGCGCGGCGATCTCCTCGGCCTCGATGGCCTTCTGGCGGGCGATCTCGCGGGCGCGGATCTCGCGCTCGGAGGCGATGCGCGCCTCGGCGATGGCACGTTCATTGGCGATGCGGGCACGCTCGATCGCCTCGCGCGCGGCGATCTGGGCCTCCTCGGCCTCGGTCTCGCGCTGGGCGCGTTCGCGGGCCAGCTCGGCGCGCTGCTGGGCGCGGCGGAACTCGATCTCGCGCTCCTGGGCCAGCCGGGCCTCCTCGCTCTCGCACTCGATCTCCAGCGCCTGCTTCTCGGCCTCGAGATTGCGGGCGCGGATCAGGATCGTGGTCTCCTGCTCGATGTCGTTGCGAAGCTTGCGCCGCTCCTCGATCTCCTTGATCAGGGCGGTGAGACCTTCGGCGTCGAAGCGGTTGGAGGGGTTGAAGAATTCCAGCGCGGTCTGGTCGATGTCCATGATCGCGACGGATTCGAGCTCGAGCCCGTTGCGCTCCAGATCCTCCTGGGCCAGCTCGCGCACGCGGGCGAGGAAGCTCGCGCGGCTCTCATGCATCTGGCTCATGTCCATCTCGGCCGCGGCGGCGCGCAGCGCGCTCTCGAACTTGCCGGCCAGAAGGGCGTGCAGGCTCTCGGGCTCCAGCGTCCGGCGGCCCAGGGTCGAGGCCGCCATCGCCACCGCCTCGCGCGTCGGGCGGACGCGGACATAGAATTCCGCCTCGACATCGACGCGCATGCGGTCACGGGTGATCAGCGCATCCTCGCGCGCGCGTTCGACCCGCAGCGCGAGGGTGTTCATGTTCACCGGGGTGATGTCGTGGATGATGGGCCACACGAAGGCGCCGCCGTCGATCACCACCTTCTCGCCCAGAAAGCCGGTGCGGACGAAGGCGACTTCCTTCGTCGAGCGGCGATAGAGCCAGTGCATCACCCAGTAGACGATGGCGATGACGATGACCGCGAGGATCAGCCACAGGATGAGCTGTCCGATGATCTGTCCCGTCATTGTGCTTCCTCCGTCGGCCCTTCCGGCCCCTCAGTTCCGCCCGATGCGCTTGAAGGCCCGGGTCTGTTCGGTCAGCGCCCGTTCGGCGGGCAGCCGTTCCATCGAGCTTGCGCCGTAGAATCCGTGGCAGTGGCGCGTGTTCTTCAGGATGAAGTCCGCATCCTCGGGCATGGCCACGGGCCCGCCATGGACCAGCACGATGGCATCGGGCTTGACGGCCAGCGCGGCTTCGGCCCAGGCATCGACCAGGGCCGGGCAGTCGGCGAGCTTCGGCGCGGTCTGCGCGCCGATCGTGCCGCCGGTGGTCAGGCCCAGATGGCAGACGATGATGTCGGCCCCCGCCCTTGCCATGGCCGCGGCGCTTTCGGGATCGAAGACATAGGGCGTGGTCAGCATGTCGCGGGCCGCGGCCAGGGCGATCATCTCGACCTCGAGCCCGTAGCCCATGCCGGTTTCCTCGAGATTGGCGCGGAAGGTGCCGTCGATCAGGCCGACGGTGGGGAAGTTCTGCACCCCCGAGAATCCCAGCCGCTTCAGCTCGTCCAGGAAGGTTTCCATCCGCCGGAACGGGTCAGTGGCGCAGACCCCGGCCAGGACCGGCGTGTGGCGCACCACCGGCAGCACCTCGGCGGCCATCTCGACCACGATCGCATTGGCGTCGCCATAGGGCATCAGCCCCGCCAGCGATCCGCGGCCGGCCATGCGGTAGCGCCCCGAATTGTAGATCACGATCAGGTCGATACCGCCGGCCTCCTCGCACTTGGCCGACAGCCCCGTGCCCGCGCCGCCGCCGATGATCGGCTCTCCGCGCGCGATCATGGCGCGGAAGCGGTCGAGAATCTCCTTGCGGGGTATCATCGGCGGGCCTCCCTCGGGCTGCGCGCGCGCCGCGCCGGCCGGCCCGCGCCATGCAGGGCGCGGAACGCCTCGACCAGCGCCGCGGCGAATTCTGGGTCGTTGATGTGATGCGGCAGGCGGATGATCTGCCGGGTGGCGGTCTGGCGCACCGTCGCTTCCAGCGCATCGAACAGCGCCCGGTCGGCGGCGGGATCGTGGAAGGGCTGGCCCGGCGCATCCAGCGCCGAGACCCCGCCCATCGGCAGCAGGAAGCGCACCGGCGCTTCCATCTGGTTCAGCCGCGCGCCGATCCAGCGCCCGATCGCGGCATTCTCCTCGGGCGTGGTGCGCATCAGCGTGACCTGGGGGTTGTGCCGATAGAACAGCCGGTCGCGGAACTTGTCGGGCACGGTCTCGGGCGGGCCGAAATTGACCATGTCGAGCGCGCCGACCGAGCCGACATAGGGCATGCGTCGGCGGATGACGGCGCCGAAGCGGTCCTCGGTGGCCGGGAAGACGCCGCCCACCAGCATGTCGGCAACCTCGGTGGTGGTCACGTCGATCACCCCGCGGATCAGGCCGGAATCGACCAGCTTCTCCATCGACTGGCCGCCGATGCCGGTGGCGTGGAAGACGAGGCAGTCCCAGTCGGCATCGAGCGCCCGGGTCACCTGCCGCACGCAGGCGGTGGTGACGCCGAACATCGTCAGCCCCAGGGCGGGCTTGCGCCCGCGCGGCGCGGGGATGGCGCGGCGGCCCTGCACCATGCCCACCATGGCATGGGCGGCATTGGCAAGCACCTGTTCGGTGATCGCGTTCAGCCCCTGGATGTCGGCCACCGAATGCATCAGCGTGATGTCCGAGGCGCCGACATATTTCGACACCTCGCCCGAGGCGACGGTGGAGACGATCAGCTTCGGCACCCCCACCGGCAGCGCGCGCATGGCGGAGGCGACCATTGCCGTGCCGCCCGACCCGCCCGCGGCGAGGATGCCGGCGATCCCCTCCTGCCGGGCGATCCAGCGGGCGAAGGCCTCGGTCATCCCGGCCACGGCGCTGCCCCGGTCGCGGGTGAACACGCCCGCCGCCCCGCGGGGATGGAAGGCGGCGATCTGGTGGGCGGGGATCTCGGCCCCGGTGTGGGTGCCCGAGGTGGACAGGTCCACCATCCTGACCGGCAGCCCCGCGGCGCGGATGATGTCGCGCATGAAGCGCAGCTCCGCACCCTTGGTATCCAGGGTGCCGGCGACGAGAACCACCTGCGCGCCGGGCCGGGCGAGGGTGCGGATCTCGGCGCCGCCCGGCACCGCCGCGGGCTGGGCGGTCACCAGCCGGGCCTGACGTTCCAGCTGGGCGACCGGCACCGGGCGCGACCAGCGCGTGGGCGGGCGGGGGTTCGAGACATAGATCCTGACCGGCGCACTGGCGCGGGCCGGCGCGGCATCGGCATCGGCGGGCGCGGGCTCGGGGGCGGCGGGGGTCTCCTCATGGCCATGGCGCCCCACGCCCAGAAGCCGCTGCTGCAGCGCGCGGTCGGCCGCCAGCTCGGCCGCGGGCACCTCGCGGTTGATGCGGCCGTTGACCATGATCGCCACACGCTCGGCCACCGCGCAGGCCACGCCGATGTTCTGCTCGATGACGAGAACCTCCATGTCCCCGTCCTCGGCAAGGCGCAGCAGCATCTCCTCCACCTGGGCGACGATCACCGGGGCCAGGCCCTCGGTGGGCTCGTCCATCACCAGAAGGCGCGGATTGGCCAGAAGCGCGCGGGCGATGGCCAGCATCTGCTGCTCGCCGCCCGAAAGCTGCGCGCCGCCATTGTTGCGCCGTTCGGCCAGGCGGGGGAAGGTGGCGTAGACCCGCTCGATCGTCCATGGCCCCTGTCCGCTGGCGACGAGGCGCAGATGCTCGTCCACGGTCAGCGACCGCCACAGCCTGCGGCCCTGCGGCACATAGCCGATGCCCATCCGGGCGATCTCGGCCGGGCTGCGGCCGACCAGCGACTGGCCGGCGAAGGTGATGGAGCCCGAGGCCACCGGCACCAGCCCCATGATCGCCTTGCACAGCGTGGTCTTTCCCATGCCGTTCCGGCCGACCACCGAGAGCACCCCGCCGTCGAGGCGCAGATCGACGCCCTGCAGCGCATGGCTGGCGCCGTAGAAGACGTTCAGGCCCCGGATCTCCAGCGCGGGCTGTCCCTTCCGTTCAGCCATGGGCGTGGCTCCCGTCGCCGAGATAGAGTTCCTGCACCTCGGGGTCGTTCTCGATCTCCTCGGGGCTGCCTTCCTTGAAGATGCGGCCGTTGTGCATCATCGTCACCGTCTGGGCGACGCGCAGCGCCACATCCATGTCATGCTCGATGATGATGAAGCCGATATGCGCGGGAAGCCCGGTCAGGATCGCCACCAGGTCGGCGCGCTCGGTCGGGCTCAGCCCGGCGGCGGGCTCGTCGAACAGGATCAGCCGCGGCGCCCCGGCCAGCGCCAGCGCGATCTCCAGCTGGCGCTGCTGGCCATAGGAGAGGCTGGCCACCAGGCTGTCGCGCACATCACCCAGATGCACCGCCTCGATCAGCTCCTCGGCCCGCGCCATCAGCGCCTCGCCCCGCCGCGGCCGGATCAGCGAGAAGCGCCCCCGGCTGACCCCGCGGCAGGCCAGATAGACATTGTCGCGCACGCTGAGCCCGCCGAACAGCAGGCTGATCTGATAGGTCCGGCGCAGACCGCGGCGGATCCGCTCATGGGCGGGGAAGTTGGTGACATCCTCGCCGAACAGGCGAATGGTGCCCGATGTGGGCAGGAAATCCCCGGTCACGCAGTTGAACAGTGTGGTCTTGCCCGCGCCGTTCGAGCCCAGCACCGCCCGCCTTTCGCCCGGGCGCACCGTCAGCGTGACGTCCGAGATCGCCGCCAGGGCACCGAACATCTTGGTGATGCCGCGCAGCTCCAGCGCGTTGCCCGACCCGACCGCGCCCAGCCGGTCGGCGATGGCGTCCGCGCGCCTCATTGCGCCGCCCCCTTCAGCGGGTCGCGCCGCCGCCGGGCGCGCCAGCGTTCCCACAGCCCCAGCACCCCGTCGGGCGAGAAGAACACCACCAGCAGGAAGCCCAGCCCGATCAGCAGCTTGTAGCGCTCGCCCGACTGGCCGAACGCGGCCAGGACATCGGGGGTGAAGGTGCGCAGCAGCACATAGATCAGCGCCCCGATGAAGGGTCCGATCGGGTGGCGCAGGCCGCCCACCACGGCGATCACCAGCACGTCGATCACCACCGGGATGCCCACGGTTCCCGGAGAGATCTGCGCATTCTGCCACACCAGAAGGATGCCCCCCACCGCGGCCAGCACGCTGGCCAGGCTGTAGGCCAGGATCCGGTGCGCGGTGACGTTGAAGCCCAGCGCCGCCATGCGCCGCGGGTTGTCGCGCACCCCCTGCAGCGCCAGCCCGAAGGGCGCGCGCGCGACATAGAGCACGGCGAGATAGCCCAGCACCGCGCATCCCAGCGTCAGGTAGTAGAAGGCGATCGGCTGGCGCCAGTCGACCCCGAACAGGTCGGGCGGGACCACCAGGTTGAAGCCGGTGTAACCGTTGAAGATGCCGTAGTTCTGCTTGGCGAAGTAGTAGAATGCCGACCCGATCGCCAGGGTGATCATTATGGTGTAGATGCCCTCGGTCCGGACCGCCAGCGCGCCAACCAGCGTGCCGAACAGCGTGGCGATCGCGATCGCGGCGGGGATGTAGACATACCAGGGCAGGCCCAGGCTGATCTGCTCGACGCCGCTGCTGCCGAGGATCGCGGTCATGTAGCCCGCCACCCCGGCCACCGTCATCTGGATCAGGCTGACCATCCCGCCATATCCGGCCAGGAACATCAGCGACAGGGCGATCAGCCCCATGATGAAGGTCCAGCCGAACACCTGGAACAGCACGAAGTCGTTGGCCAGAAGCGGCATGATCAGAAGCAGCGCCCCGACCACCCAGTAGGCGGCCGGAATCCGCTCGACCCGGGTCGGCGCCACCTGCAGCCCGTCCGCGGCCAGCGCCATCTCAGCGCCCCCCGCCCAGCAGGCCCTGCGGCCGGAAGGCCAGCACCAGCGCCATGATCAGGAAGGTGAACACGACCGAATAGGTGGGCGCATAGACAAGGCCGATCTGCTCGGCCAGACCGATGATCGCCGCGCCCAGCGCCGCGCCGGGGATCGAGCCCATGCCCCCCACGATCACCACCACCAGGCTGGCCAGCAGGAAGCGGGTGTCCTCGCCCGGAAACAGCGACTGGAAGGTGCCCCCGACGATGCCCGCCACCCCGGCCAGCCCGGCGCCGAAGGCGAAGACGCCGGCGAACACCAGCTGGATGCGCACGCCCGATGCGGCCAGCATCTCGCGGTCATCGACGCCGGCGCGGATCAGCATGCCGATGCGCGTGCGGTTCAGCGCCAGCCACATCGCCAGGCCCAGCACGATCGCCGCGATAAGGATGACGATGCGAACGGTGGGGTATTTGAGGAAGACCGCCTGCCCGTTCGACCGGAAGCCGGTGACGATGGGCAGTTCCATCGGCCCCGACAGCCATTCGGGGGTGAGGATGGTATAGCTTCCCCCGCCCCAGATCCACAGCATCAGGTCGGCCAGCACCACCGACAGCCCGATGGTCACCAGGGTCTGGCGCAGGTCCTGCCCCTCCATCCGCCGGAACACCACCCATTGCAGCACGATGCCCAGCGCGGCGATGGCGATGAACACGACCAGGAACGAGAACAGCCACCAGCCGGTGGCCTCGGCCACCTCGAAGCCGAGATAGCCCCCGAGCAGGTAGAGCGAGCCATGCGCCAGATTGACGTTGCGCATCAGCCCGAAGATCAGCGTGAAGCCCGAGGCGACGAGGAAATACAGCGCCCCCAGCGTGATGCCCGAGAAGACGGCGTTGAGGAAGATGCGCTTGCGGCCGAACAGATCCTCCATCCCGTCCGACCATGGCGCGAAGACGAGCCACAGGAACACCGCCAGCACCGCCGCGATGATCGCGGCCCAGACCGGGTGACGCCTGACGAAGCTCTCCATGCCGACCGTCCCTGACAGACGCGGTGCGGCCGGGGCGCCGCCCCGCCGAACCGTTACTGCCGGACCCTAAACCCTGCACGCCGGTCGGGGCATACCCGACAGTCTCATGCTTCTGCACAGGGTCGGTGTTTTCGCGCCCCCTCAGGCCCGGCCCGCCACATGCACGCTGCGCCGGTAGGCGCTGGGCGCGACCACGCCATTGGCGATGAAGAAGCGCGAGAAGCTGGCCTGGCTGGAGAAGCCGAGATCGAGCCCGATATCGGCCACCGCCTCGCCCGAGGCCGCGAGGCGGTCGATCGCCGCCTCCATCCGCAGCGCGTTCAGATAGACGTTCGGCGTCACCCCGACCTGCTGGCGGAACAGCTTGAAGAAATGCGGCCGCGACAGGCCGACCTCCCGGGCGATGTCATCCAGCGCCGGAACCTCGGTCAGCCGCTCGCGCATCACGCGCAGCGCCTTGCGCACGCGAAAATCCGACCCGGGCCGCGCGCGCCCGACAAAACCCGCCCCCTCGACGGTCCATTGCCAGGACTGGTCGAAACAGGCGCCGGTCAGGTCGCACAGACGCTCCTCCAGCAGGGGATCGTCGGCCTCCGAATCCAGCATCGTCGCGGCGATGGCCGCGACCAGCCGCGCGATATGCCCCTGAACCGCCACGCCGCTGCGCCCGAAGCGCAGCGAGGAGGTGGCCGCCCGGCTGGCCTGCAGGAACCAGGCCGGACGGACATAGAGCACGAGGACCACGGTCTGGGCATCTGCGCCGAGATGGCGGTAGAAATGCCCCTGCCAGGGACTGATCGCGACCGCCTGTCCCGGGGCGAGGGGGAAGCTGCGGCCATCGACCACCATCTCGGCCGGCGGGCCTTCCAGGTGAAAGACGACATGCCCCTCGCGATGGGCGTGCGGAACCATGCTGCGGTCCATGCTGTAGAGGCAGACTCGCCCGAAGGCGCCATGGAAGATGGCGATGGCGGTGCTCATGTTCCTCCCCTCGGCTTGCTGCCGCCCCGCACCGGCGGCGGGGCGGTTCTTGGTGTTCATTGTCGCCGACGCGTCGGGCTAGGCTACGCCGCCCGGCGGGCGAATCAACCCCCTGCGGCGGAGCCGGACGGTCATGCCGCCGCCTCGAGGATGCGGCGGAAATCCTCGGCACTGGCCAGCCGCGGATTGGTCCGGCTGGCCGCCTCGGCCTCGGCCGCGCGCGCGACCCGCGCCAGCGTCGGCCGGTCGAGGCCCAGCGCGTCCAGCCGTTTCGGCAGGCCCAGCGAGGCGGCGAATCCGGCCATCGCGGCGGCCAGATCCGCATCCGCCGGCAGGCCCATGGCCGCGGCGATCGCGGGATAGCGCGGCGCGGCGGCGGGGGCGTTGAAGTCGAGAAAGGGCGGCAGCAGCGCGGCATGCAGGCTGCCCCGGCAGGGGGTCCCGCGCGTCGCGATCTCCAGCGCACGCACCAGCGCATGCAGCGCCCCCAGCCCCTTCTGCGCGGCAAGCCCCGCCTCCAGCCCCGCCGCCAGCAGCTCGCGCCGCGACTCATGCCCACAGCCCGGCTTCACAGCGGCCGGCAGATGGGCCGCCGCGCGGCGAATCCCGTCCAGCGCCATGCCGTCGGCGGGCGGATTCCAGCCGGTGGCCAGATAGGCCTCGATGCACAGCGCCAGCGCATCCATCCCCGGCCCGGCGCGCAGCCCGGGCGGGACCCCCTCGCCCAGCGTCGGGTCGATCAGCAGGCAGGCCGGCAGCAGCCGGTTTCCGGTCAGCGTGCGGCCCTGCCCGTCGCGGCCGGCGATCCAGACCCCCGGCGTCAGCCCCAGCCCGCCCGCCGGGGTTGTCGGCACGGCAAGGACGGGAAAGCGCGGGGCCAGGTGGCGCGCCGGCCGGATGGCGGCGGCGGGCAGCGAATCGAACGCCCGGGCGATTCCGTCGCCGAAACCCACGACCCGGGCGGCGTCGAGCGCGGTGGGCCCGCCCAGCCCGATCAGCCCGTCGGCGCCGGTCTCGGCCAGGACGCGGCAGGCCCCCTCGATGATCGCGACATCCAGCGGCCCCGCCCCCAGCGGGTGCCAGGCTGCGGCCATGCCGCAGGGCAGGCTGTCGGCCAGCTGCTCCACCGCCTCGGCGGCGGCGTCATCGGTCAGGATCAGCGGGCGCGAGACGCCCAGCCGCGCCAGCTCCTCGGCCAGCGCGTCCTCGACAACCCCGTCGGCAAAATGGATCCGCGTCAGATAGCTGATCAGCGACAAGGCGGAGCCCTTCCCCCATCGCGCCCGCGGCGGGGCTGAACCCCGGGGCGCGGCCGGCGCCGGCCCCGGGGCGCGGGATCATCGCGCCG
>RFGB01000169.1 GCA_003697125.1 Alphaproteobacteria bacterium | reverse complement strand
TCGAGGGGATCGAGCGCTGGCAGCGCCACCCCCACCGGCGCCGCCTGGCCGACCCGCCGGCCCTGTGGTCGGCCGGCTGCTCGCGGCTGCTCGATTTCGGCGGCGCCGGGCCGGTGGTGTTCGTGGTTCCATCGCTGATCAACCGGCCGCATGTGCTCGATCTCGGCCCCGACCGCTCGCTGATGCGCTTTCTCGCACGGCGCGGGCTGCGGCCCCTGCTGCTCGACTGGGGCATTCCCGGCCCGGCCGAGGCGGATTTCGACCTGACCGCCTGGTGCACCCGCCGGATGCTGCCGGCGCTCGCCGTGGCGGCAGGCGCGGGTGGCGGGCGGATCGCGCTGCTCGGCTACTGCATGGGCGGAACCCTGGCCGTCGCGGCCGCGACGCTGGCCCCCGGCGCGGTCGCGCGCATGGCGCTGATCGGGGCGCCCTGGTGCTTCGCGGCCGGGCGCGGGGCGATGCTGGCGATGCGGCTCCTCGGTCGCGATGCCGGCCCCGATCGCGTGGCCGGGCTGCTTCGCGCCATCGCCGCCACCTTCGGGGCGATTCCCCACGACCTCCTGCAGCTCATCTTCGCCCTGCTCGACCCCGGTCTCGCCCTGGCCAAGTTCCGCCGGTTCGCCGCGATGGATCCTGCCGGCATGGAGGCCCGGCGCTTCGTCGAGCTCGAGGACTGGCTGAACGATCCCGTGCCGCTGACCGGCCCCGCGGCGGTGGAGCTGCTGGTCGACTGGCAGCTGCGCAACGTCACCGGGCGCGGCGAATGGCGCATCGCCGGCCGGCCGGTCCGCCCCGCGGTGCTGCGCCTGCCGGTGCTGGGCTTCTGCGCCCGCCGCGACCGCATCGCGCCCCCCGATTCGACCGAACCCATGCTGGCCGCCATCCCGGACGCGCGGATCCTGCGCCCGGCTGCGGGCCATGTGGGGATGATCGTCTCGGGCAGCGCCCGCGACGCGCTGTGGGAGCCCCTTGCCCTCTTCCTTGCCCAGGGTCGATGATGGCGCCATGCACAGGGCACCGGCCGGCCAGTCGGCCCGTGACACTGCCGGCGGGCGCTGTTATGTTGCGCCGCACAAAGTCTGGGGAGAGGCCCGCTCCCGGGCCGGAAAGGAGACCTGCATGACCAATGTCGTGATCGCCGCCGCCGCGCGGACACCCGTGGGCAGCTTCAACGGCGCCTTCGCCAATGTGCCCGCCCATGACCTGGGCGCGGCCGCCATCCGCGCCGCCCTGGAACGCGCGGGGGTTCCGGCCGCGGAGGTGTCCGAGACCATCATGGGCCAGATCCTGACCGCCGGTCAGGGCCAGAATCCCGCCCGTCAGGCGCACATCAATGCCGGCCTGCCGCAGGAAAGCCCAGCCTGGGGCATCAACCAGCTGTGCGGATCGGGGCTGCGGGCGGTATGCCTGGGCGCGCAGCACATCATGCTGGGCGATGCCGACATCGTCGTGGCCGGCGGCCAGGAGAGCATGTCGATGGCCCCCCACGCCGCGCATCTGCGCGCGGGCACCAAGATGGGCGACCTGAACCTGATCGACACCATGATCAAGGACGGGCTGTGGGACGCCTTCAACGGCTATCACATGGGCCAGACCGCCGAGAACGTGGCCCAGCGCTGGCAGATCAGCCGCGAGATGCAGGACCAGTTCGCCCTGCGATCGCAGCAGCGTGCCGAGGCCGCCCAGAAGGCCGGGAAGTTCGACGAGGAGATCACCCCGGTCACCGTGAAGACCCGCAAGGGCGAGGTCGTGGTCGACCGCGATGAATATCCCCGCCACGGCACCACGCTGGAGGCGCTGCAGAAGCTGCGCCCGGCCTTCGTCAAGGACGGCACCGTGACCGCGGGCAACGCCTCGGGCATCAATGACGGTGCCGGCGCGGTGGTGCTGATGACCGACAAGGAGGCCGAGCGACGCGGCATCACGCCGCTGGCGCGCATCGTCAGCTATGCCACCGTCGGGCTCGACCCCGCGATCATGGGCGTCGGCCCGATCGGCGCCTCGCGCAAGGCGCTGGCCAAGGCCGGCTGGAAGGTGGAGGATCTCGACCTTGTCGAGGCCAACGAGGCCTTCGCCGCGCAGGCCTGCGCGGTGAACAAGGACATGGGCTGGGATCCCGAGATCGTCAATGTCAATGGCGGCGCCATCGCGCTGGGCCACCCCATCGGGGCCTCGGGGGCGCGCATCCTCAACACGCTGCTGTTCGAGATGCGCCGGCGCAACGCCAAGCGCGGCCTCGCCACGCTGTGCATCGGCGGCGGCATGGGCGTGGCCATGTGCGTCGAGCGGCCCTGACCGCACGCCCGGCGGGGGCCGACCGGCCCCCGACCCCACCAACACCACGACTGGACGGGAGAGAGAAATGGGACGCGTAGCACTGGTTACCGGCGGCACGCGCGGCATCGGCGCCGCCATCTCGAAGGCGCTGAAGGCGGCAGGCTGCACCGTGGCGGCGAACTATGCCGGCAATGACAAGGCCGCCGCCGCCTTCGCCGAGGAGACCGGCATCCGCACCTACAAGTGGTCGGTCACCGACTACGAGGCCTGCCGCGCCGGCAGCGCGCAGATCGAGGCCGAGCTCGGCCCCATCGACATCGTGGTCGCCAATGCCGGCATCACCCGGGACGCCTTCTTCCACAAGATGACGCCCGAACAGTGGCGCGAGGTCATCGACACCAACCTGACCGGCGTGTTCAACACCATCCACCCCATCTGGCCCGGCATGCGCGAACGCGGCTTCGGGCGGGTGATCGTGATCTCCTCGATCAACGGCCAGAAGGGCCAGGCCGGCCAGGTCAACTATGCCGCGACCAAGGCCGGGGATCTGGGCATCATCCGCTCGCTGGCCCAGGAAGGTGCCGCCAAGGGCATCACCGCCAATGCCGTCTGCCCGGGATACATCGCCACCGACATGGTGATGGCGGTGCCCGAAAAGGTGCGCGAACGGATCATCGCGCAGATCCCGGTGGGCCGGCTGGGCGAGCCCGAGGAGATCGCGCGCTGCGTGGCCTTCCTCGCCTCGGACGAGGCCGGCTTCATCACCGGGGCGACCATCTCGGCCAATGGCGGGCAGTATTTCGCCTGACCGTCGGCCAGGGGCGCGGGCAGGACATGCCGGCCGCGACGCGCCCCCTGACGGGGGCGCGCATTTTTGCTTTGATTTCATGCCTTGTGCAACATTGTCTTAATCCGCGGCGCGTGATCGTGGGGGCACAGGTTCCGGCCCGGAACAGGGCCGGAACATCGCCAGGCGGGCGCGCCGGTCTCGCCCGGCAGGGTGAGGACGCGACCAGTTCGGGAGGGCCCGAATGTCCGGGCAGCATGGACGCCGCAGGGTGGAGGGCGGGATCGGCAGGCCGACGGCAGACGGCCTGCCGCCCCTGAACGCACTGCGCGCCTTCGAGGCCGCCGCGCGGCTGAGCAGTTTCCAGAAGGCCGCGCGGGAGCTGCGGGTGACCCCCGCCGCGCTCAGCTATCAGATCAAGAATCTGGAACGGCATGCCGGCATGCCCCTGTTCCAGCGCCTGAACCGCGCGGTGAACCTGACCGAGGCGGGCCGCGCCCTGCAACCCGGCGTCGCCGACGGCTTCGCCGCGCTGCGGATGGCATGGGCGCGGGTCCGGCGGGTGGCCGAGGGCAATGCCCTGTCGCTGACCGCGCCGCCGGACTTCACCGAACGCTGGCTCGGCCCCCGGCTCTACCGCTTCGTCGCCCGGCATGAGGGGGTCGAGCTGCGCTTCGTGGCCAGCCTGCGCGACCTCGATCTCGAACGCGACGGAATCGATGTCGCGATCCGCATCCAGGCCGCGCCCGCCCCCGACCTGCATGCCGAGGTCCTGGCCGCGGAATGGGTGACACCGATGATGACCCCGGAACTGGCCGCGCGGGTGGCCGGCGATCCGGCGCTGCCCGGGGTGACGCTGATCGATGACGAAAGCCTCGCGCCGGGGGATCCGGGCGCCGGCTGGCGGCGCTGGTTCGGCCTGCACGGACTGCCCGCGCGCGGCAACGGGCTGCGCCTGACCAGCGGCAGCCTTGTGCTGGACGCGGCGCTGGCCGGCCGCGGCGCGGTGCTGGGCCGGGGCCTGCTGGCGGAGCGGGAGCTGGCCGCCGGGCGCCTGGTCGCCCCCTTTCGCAGGGCGCTGCGGCTGGAGGAGGGTTGCCGCCTGGTCTGCCTGCCGGGAACCGAGACGCGGCCGGTGGTGGTCCGATTCCGGGACTGGATGCGAGAGGAGCTGGCCGGCCATGCCGCGCTGGGCGCGGGTTTCGAGATGCTGCCCCTTGCGGCGCCGACCGCTTCGGCATAGGCAGGCCTGTCCCGGCGCAGGGGTGCGAGATGCTGCGAATCGGCCTTTTCGAGACCGGCAAGGTTCCCGACAGCCTGCGGGCGCGGCATGGCGACTATCCGGCCATGTTCCGCGCGATGTTCGCCCGTGCCGCGCCCGAGGCGCAATTCGTCGTCGTCCGCACCTGCGAAGGCGAGCAGCCCGCCGACCTGCGCGATGCCGATGGCTGGGTGATCACCGGTTCGCGGCACGGCGTCTATGACGATCTGTCATGGATCGCCCCGTTCCGCGACACGCTGCGCCGCTGCCGCGATGCCGGGGTGCCGCTGGCGGGGATCTGCTTCGGCCACCAGATCATGGCCGAGGCCTTCGGCGGGCGCGCCGACAAGGCGCCCCAGGGCTGGGGGCTGGGGCTGCAGCATTACCGCTATGTCGCCCGGCCCGGCTGGATGGGCGCGGTGGGCGAAGGGTTCGACGCGCTGGCCATCCACCAGGACCAGGTCAGCGCGCAGCCGCCGGGAACCACGCTGCTGGCCGCTTCGGCGCATTGCCCGATCGCCGCCCTCGCCTATGGCGACCCCGAGCGGCCCGAGGCCCTCTCGGTGCAGGCACACCCCGAATTCACCCCCGCCTTCCTCGATGATCTGATGGTCGAGCGGCGGGGCAAGGCCCTGCCGGCCGACCTGGTCGACGCGGCGCGGGAAAGCCTGTCGCGCCCGGTGGCCGGCGCCGACTGGGCCGGCTGGATCGCGGATCTGTTCCGCGCCCGGCAGCGCGGCTGATCCCGCCCTCGCACCGCGGGCGGTGCGGGCCAGCTGGTCGCGGGCGGACGCGCGCGGCGCGCGCGTCAGTGGGTCTGCTGGCTCAGCCGCGCAATCTCGTCCTTCAGCCGCAGCTTCTCGCGCTTGAGCTCGGTCAGCTTCAGATGATCGCTGCCCGGGCGGTTCGCCTCGGCCTCGATCTGGCTGGCCAGCGCCTCATGCTTGCGGCGAAGTTCGGCGAGATGGGCGTTCAGGCTCATGGGTTGCTCCTCTCCGACGACCGGATACGGGGATTGAACCATGAAGCGGCGGGGCTGTCATCAGGCTGTCACGGAAAATCGCCGTGAGGCAGCCGCCGGCACCGGCTGGCGCGACAGGCGCAGCGCCAGCCCGCGCAGCGCCGCGATCTGCAGCGGGGTCAGCGCGGTGACCAGCCCGCCGGCGAGGATCGCGCCCAGCCCGGCAAGCGTCGCGGGGCCGGGGATTTCGCCGAACACCAGCACGCCCAGCGCCACCGCGACCAGCAGGTTGCAATACATGAAGGGCGCGAGTTCCGCCGCCGGGCTGCGCCGGAAGGCCAGCAGGGTCAGCACATGGTATGCCGCCGACACCAGGCCGAGGACCGCGACCCAGGCGAGGAACGCGCCCCCGATGGCGGGCAGCCCCTCCGAGATCGCCGCCGGCGCGATCAGCGCCGCGCCGGCCAGCGCCTCGATCGCCATCCTGCCCGTCACCCCGCCATTGTCCGCCGCCGCGCGCGAGGCGGTGAAGTAGCAGCCCAGCAGGACGCCCCCGGCCAGGGCCAGCAGCGTGCCCGCCTGAAGGCCCAGCCCCGGGCGGGTGATGATCACCGCGCCAAGAAGGCTCAGCAGCCCGCCCAGAATCTTGCGCGGGGTCGCGACTTCGCCAAGCAGCAGCACCGACAGCCCGGTGGCGACCATCGGCGCGATCAGGAACCCGCCCACCGCATCGGCCATCGGCACCATCGACAGCGCGGTGACGAAGGCGACCATTGCCCCGATCATCAGCGCCGCGCGCAGCAGGTGCCCGGGCAGATCCCCGGCCCGCAGACGCACGCGTTCACCCATGATCCGCGCCAGCACGAGCGCGATCAGGCCCGAGGAGAGATAGCGCGCAAGGCAGATGACGATGGGCGCATGGTCGCGGCCGAGCTCCTTCGCGACCGCGTCGAGCACGGGAGTCAGACTCATCGCCATGATGATCAGTCCGATCCCGCCCCTCATCTCGCACCTGTCTGCCGTCCTGACCGCGCGACCGCACGGGGCCGGACCGTCCCTTGTTCCATCAAGGGTTGAGTGAGGCACCTTAATATTCGGTTAAATCGAGATCAACCGGACCGCGAAATCACGAATCGAATTCCACCAGACCCGCCCCCTCGCGCAGGACCGCCCGCGCCCGCGGCGTGAAGTCGTCGCCGTCGCGCAGGTGGACCGGGCCGGCATGCAGAACCAGCGGTGCCAGCAGCCGGAACGGCGCCCGGGCCCCCTTGCGGGCGCGAAGGATGATCCGCCCCGCCGGCCGGCCCTGCCGCGGCGCCAGCGGCAGCACCGTCACCGCGCCCGCCCGCCCCTCCAGCGCCGCGAGGATCGCCGGCAGCCGCTCGGCCCGGTGCACCAGCGTCAGCCATCCCCCCGGCCGCAGCCGCCGCAGCGCCGCCCCGATCCAGCCGGCCAGGTCCAGCCCCCCCTCGCGCAGCGCCGCATCCCGCCCCGGATCGCGCGCCGCCAGGGCGCGGTCGGCGGGAAAATAGGGCGGGTTGGTCATCACGTGATCGAAGTCGATCCGGCGCAGCGCCGGCGGCATCGCGGCAGCATCGCCGCGATGAACCCGCAGATCGACGCCATTGGCCGCGGCATTGCGTTCGGCCAGATCGGCATAGCGGTCCTGCAGCTCGAGGCCGTGAAGCTCCAG
>RFGB01000168.1 GCA_003697125.1 Alphaproteobacteria bacterium | reverse complement strand
CGGGCCCGCCCGGCGCCGCAACCGCCCGCGCGGTCAGCCCTCGATCGCCGCGGCCGCCCCCTGCCGCGCCTCGGCGCCGCGCGCCGCCAGAAGCCCGCGATAGACCGCGATCGTCGCCGCCTGCATCGCCGCGACCGAGAACCGCGCCTCGACCCGCGCGCGCCCGGCCGCCTCCATGCGCGCCACCGCCTCGGGCGGCTGGGAGAGCGCGGCGCGGATCGCCTCGGCCAGCGCGGCGGGATCGCCCGGCCGCACCAGCCAGCCCGTCTGGCCATGGGCCACGGTCTCGCGCGCGCCGCCATGATCGGCGGCGATCACCCGCCGGCCCATCGCCTGCGCCTCGACCGCGGTGCGCCCGAAGGCCTCGGGCTCGATCGAGGGACACAGCACCAGGCTTGCCAGCTTGTAGGCCGCGGGCATGTCGGCCACCGGCCCGACCAGCCGCAGCGCATCGCCCAGCCCCAGCCGCGCGGCGCGGGTGGCCAGCTCGGTGGCGAAGGCGCCATTGGCATCGCCCCCCGCCAGGATCAGCCGGAAGGGCAGCGGCCCGCCATCCGCCCGCAGCCGCCCCGCGGCCTCGACCGCCACCATCTGCCCCTTCCAGCGGGTCAGCCGCCCGGGCAGCAGCAGCACCGGGCGCGGATCGTCGTCGCAGCCCCAGGCCTGCGACAGCGCCGCCAGCCGATCGGCGGTCACCCGTGCGGGGTCGAACTGTTCCAGATCCGCGCCGCGGGGAATGGTGACGATCTGCCCCTCGGGCACGCCATGGCGGCGGCGGACCAGACCGGCGATGAAGTCCGAGATCGCGATCACCGGGCGGCCGCGCGCCATCACCGAGTTGTAGAGCCCCTTGCCCGGCAGCCGCTGCCGGTAGGCGCCGTGATAGGTGGTGACGAAGGCCGCCCCCTCGGCGCGCGCGGCGATCAGCCCCGCCCATGCCGGCGCCCGGCTGCGGGCATGGACGATGTCGACCCGGTGCGCGCGGATCGCCGCGCGCAGCGGCGCGACGTTGCGCAGGATCGCCCAGGGGCTGCGGCCGTCCATCGGCAGGCGCAGAAGCTCTCCGCCCGCCCGGCGCAGGGCGGGTTCCAGCCGCCCGCCGCGGCTGGCGACCAGCGCGCGCCCGCCCGCCGCGACGATCGCCTGCGCGATCTCGATCGCGCCGCGCTCCACCCCCCCTTCGTCAAGGCGCGGAACCAGTTGCAGGACGGTGAAGGCCGGGGCATCCTCGCCCCCCCGTTCCACAAGCCCGGATCGCGCCATGACCGCCCCCGAATTCCTCGCCACCACCGACGGCCGCCGCATCGCCTATCACAAGACCCCGGCATCTGGCGAGGGGGCGCGACTGCCCGGGCTGGTGTTCCTGGGCGGATTCCGTTCCGACATGACCGGCACCAAGGCGCTGTTCCTGGAGGAACGCGCCCGCGCGGCGGGGCGGGCCTTCCTGCGCTTCGACTATACCGGCCACGGGGCAAGCTCGGGCGACTTCCTCGACGGCACGATCGGGGGCTGGGCGCGGGATGCGGCCGATGTGCTGGCCGCGCTGACCGAGGGGCCGCAGATCCTGATCGGCTCCTCGATGGGGGGCTGGATCGCGCTGCTGACCGCCCGCGCCATGCCCGACCGGGTGGCCGGGATGGTCGGCATCGCCGCGGCCCCCGACTTCACCGAGGATTCGATGTGGGCGGGCTTCACCCCCGCCCAGCGCCAGACGCTGCTGGCCGAGGGGCGGATCGCCCTGCCATCGGCCTATTCCGAGGAGCCCTACATCATCACCCGCCGGCTGATCGAGGATGGCCGCCGGCATCTGGTCCTGCGCGCGCCGCTGCCGCTGCCCTTCCCGGTGCGGCTGCTGCACGGCACCGCCGATGCCGACGTGCCGGTGGCGGTGGCGCTGCGCCTGATCGACCACGCCGACGGCCCCGACATCCGCCTGACCCTGGTGAAGGGCGCGGGGCACCGCTTCAGCGAACCGCCCCAGCTGGAGCTGATCTGGCAGGCCGCGCAGGAGGTCGCCGCGGCAGCGTGACGCCCCCGCCGCGGTTGCCAGCCGGCGCGGATCGCCTATCCTGCGCGCGCCCATTCAGGCGGAGCATGGCCGATGACCGAAGGCGGGCTGCGCGACCATCCCCAGCGCCACGCGCTGGCCAACGAGCTGCATGCGCGGCCGTTCCCCGAGCTGTTCGCCCCCTGCCGGGCGGTGGTGCTGGCAATCAAGCCCGCCGGCGACGCCGCCGGCCGCGACCCTGACGCCGATCTCGCCCATCTGCGCGCCCTGCTCGACCGCCACGGCGCCCCCCACCCGCCGCCGGGCGCCAATCACTATGCCGGGCGGATCGGCCGGCATCTGCTGCGCTGGGAACGGCACACCGAATTCGTCACCTATGCCATCCATGCCGAGGGCGTGGCCGAGCAGCCCTTCTCGGGTTCGGTCTTCGCCGCCTTCCCGCGCGACTGGCTGGAGGCGATGCCGGGCGAGGTGCTGACCTCGATCCTGGTCCGCGTCGAGGTGATCGCCGATCCCGCCAACCCGACCGAGGCGGAGCTGGCCCGGCTTCAGGACTGGTTCGTGCCCGACAGCCTGGCCATGTCGCGGGTCGCCGACGGGCGGGCGATCGTGGCCGGCGATTTCCGGATCGACCTGGCCGGACATGTCCGCTTTGCCGTGCTGGCCGGGCGCGATGTCGCCGGGCGCAGGCTGGGGCGCATCGTTCAGCGCCTGATCGAGATCGAGACCTACAAGTCGATGGCGATGCTGACCCTGCCGGTGGCGCGCGAGGTGGCCGCGCGCGTGTCGGCGCTGGATGGCGAGCTGTCCGGGCTGGTCTCGACCATGGCGGGCAGCGGCGGCGGCGAGGCCGAGATGCTGGACCGGCTTCTGGCCATGTCGGCCGAGATCGAGGCGCTGTCCTCGCGATCGGCCTTCCGCTTCGGCGCGGCCGAGGCCTATGCCGCGATCCTGCGCGAACGCATCGCGGGCATGCGCGAGATCCGCATCGAGGGCCGCCAGACCCTGGCGGAGTTCATGCAGCGCCGCTTCGATCCGGCGATGCGCACCTGCAGCTCGGCTAAGGCACGGCTGGAGGAGCTGTCGCGCCGGGCCAGCCGCGCCGCCACGCTGCTGCGCACCCGTGTCGAGGTGGCGATCGCGGCGCAGAACCGCGGGCTTCTGGAGAGCATGGACCGGCGCGCGGCGCTGCAGCTGCGGCTGCAGGAGACGGTCGAGGGCCTGTCGGTGGTCGCGATCAGCTATTACGCGGTCGGGCTGGCCGGGGTGATGCTGGCGCCGCTCGCCCACCGGCTGGGGGCGGACAAGGCGACGCTGCAGGCCGCGATCGCGCTGCCGGTGATCCTGGCGGTGTGGTGGATGGTGCGGCGGCTGCGCCGCCATCTGGCCGGGCGCTGACCGCCCGGGCCGGGGGGCCCGGGCGCGGGGCGCGGGGCGCGGGGCGATCAGCCCCGGTTGAGCCGGTTGGCGACCAGATCGTCCACCACCGAGGGATCGGCCAGCGTCGAGGTGTCGCCGAGGCTCGCCGGATCGTTCTCGGCGATCTTGCGCAGGATGCGGCGCATGATCTTGCCCGAACGCGTCTTGGGCAGGGCGGGGGCGAACTGCAGAAGATCGATGGTGGCGATGGGGCCGATCTCCTGGCGCACCCACTGCACCAGCTCGCGCCGCAGCTCGTCGCTGGGCGTCTCGCCCGCCATCAGCGTCACATAGGCATAGATGCCCTGCCCCTTGATCGGGTGGGGATAGCCGACCACCGCCGCCTCGGCCACCGCCTTGTGGGCGACCAGCGCGCTTTCCAGCTCGGCGGTGCCCATGCGGTGGCCCGAGACGTTCAGCACGTCGTCCACCCGCCCGGTGATCCAGTAATAGCCGTCCCGATCGCGCCGGCAGCCATCGCCGGTGAAGTAGTAGCCCTTGTACTGGCTGAAATAGGTCTCGACGAAGCGGCCGTGATCGCCCCAGACGGTGCGCATCTGGCCCGGCCAGCTGTCGGCGATGGCCAGCACGCCCTCGGCGGGGTTGCCGGGGATCTCGGCCCCCGACTGGGGATCCAGCACCACCGGCTTCACCCCGAAGAAGGGCAGCGTGGCCGAGCCGGGCTTGGTGGGGATCGCCCCGGGCAGTGGCGAGATCATGATGCCGCCGGTCTCGGTCTGCCACCAGGTATCGACGATGGGGCAGCGCCGCTTGCCGACCACGCGGTCATACCATTCCCAGGCCTCGGGATTGATCGGCTCGCCCACCGTGCCAAGCACGCGCAGGCTCGAGAGGTCGCAGCACTCCACCCACTTGTCGCCCAGCCCCATCAGGGCGCGGATCGCGGTGGGGGCGGTGTAGAAGATGTTGACCTTGTGCTTCTCGACCACCTGCCAGAACCGGCTGGGATCGGGCCAGTTGGGCACGCCCTCGAACATCAGCGTGGTCGCGCCATTGGCCAGCGGCCCGTAGACGATGTAGCTGTGGCCGGTCACCCAGCCGACATCGGCGGTGCACCAGTAGATGTCGCCGTCGTGATAGTCGAAGACATACTGATGCGTCATCGACGCATGCACCAGATATCCGCCCGATGTGTGCAGCACCCCCTTCGGCTTTCCGGTCGAGCCGGAGGTATAGAGGATGAACAGCGGATCCTCGGCCGACATCTCGACCGGCGCGCAGTCGTCGGAAGCCCGCTCCTGCTCCTCATGCAGCCAGACATCGCGATCGGCGTTCCAGGGGACGTCGCCGCCGGTGCGGCGCACCACCAGGCATCGCAGCTCGGGGAAGCGTTCTCGAGCCTTGTCGGCATTGGCCTTCAGCGGCGTGACGCGGCCGCCGCGGGGCGCCTCGTCGGCGGTGATCAGCAGCTTCGCGCCGCAATCGGCGATGCGGCTGGCCAGCGCCTCGGGGCTGAACCCCGCGAAGACCACCGAATGGATCGCCCCGATCCGCGCGCAGGCCAGCATCGCATAGGCGGCCTGCGGGATCATCGGCAGATAGATCACCACCCGGTCGCCCTTGCCGATGCCCAGCGCCTTCAGGACATTGGCGAACTTGCAGACCTGGTGGTGCAGCTCGCCATAGCTGATGTGCTGGCTGACGCCGGGATCATCGCTTTCCCAGATGATCGCGGTCTGCTGGGCGCGGGCGGGCAGATGCCGGTCCACGCAGTTGGCGCAGACATTCAGCGTGCCGTCCTCGAACCACTTGATCGAGACATCGGGATAGCCGAACGAGCTGTTCTTCACCCGGGTGAAGGGGCGGATCCAGTCGATCCTGCGGCCATGCTCGGCCCAGAAGCGGTCGGGATCCTCGATCGAGGCGCGATACATCTCGCGATAGCGTTCGGCATCGACATGGGCGCGGGCGACGATCTCGGCTGAGGGATGGCGCATCGGGCTTGTGGCGGTGTCGGCATTCGGCATGGCGTCCTCCTCGGTCTCGCCCCGTCCTTGCGCCGGCGGGGCCGTCTTCGCGGCCAGACTAGGGCCTGACGGTCATTTTCGCATCAACTAAATGAAACCACGCGATTTTCCTGTGAAGCGCGCCCCCGGCCCCGCCGACGGGCTGTAAATTCCTTTACACCCGCCGGCAGCTGGCGGCGCCCTGCCCCCCGTGGACAGCCGGTCCGGGCCGCGCTAACACCGGTGCGGGAGGGCCGCCATGACGGATTTCGAGGCAACGCGCCGGCTGTTCCACCTGCCCGCGGGGGTGATCTATCTCGACGGCAACTCGCTCGGGCCGCTGCCGCTGGCCGCGCGCGAGGCGGCGCGGCGGGTGCTGGAGGAGGAATGGGGCGAGGGGCTGATCCGCGCCTGGAACAGCGCCGGCTGGATCGACCTGCCCCGCCGGGTGGGCGACCGCATCGCGCGGCTGATCGGCGCCCCGCCGGGCAGCGTGACGATGGGCGATACCCTCTCGATCAAGGTCCATCAGGCGCTGGCGGCCGCGCTGGCGCTGAACCCCGACCGGCGGGTGATCCTGTCCGATTCCGGCAATTTCCCGTCCGATCTCTACATCGCCCAGGGGCTGATCGCGGCGCTGGACCGCGGCCATGTGCTGAAGACCCCGCCGCCCGAGGAGGTCGAGGCGCATATCGGCCCCGATGTCGCGGTGGTGATGCTGACCGAGGTCGACTACCGCACCGGGCGGCTGCACGACATGGCGCGCATCACCCGCCTTGCCCATCGCGCCGGCGCGCTGACCATCTGGGATCTTGCCCATTCCGCCGGCGCGATACCGGTGGACGTGACCGCCGCGGGGGCCGATTTCGCCGTGGGCTGCACCTACAAGTATCTCAATGGCGGGCCGGGGGCGCCGGCCTTCATCCATGTCGCCCCGCATCTTGCCGAACGCATCAGCCCGGCCCTGTCCGGCTGGCTGGGCCATCAGGCCCCCTTCGCCTTCGAGCCGGAATATCGCCCGGCCGAGGGGATCGGGCGGATGCGTGTCGGCACCCCGCCGGTGATCGCGCTCAGGATCCTCGAGGCCGCGCTCGACGTCTGGGACCAGGTGGACATGGCCGCGCTGCGCGCGCGCTCGGTCATGCTGTCCGAGCGATTCATCGCCGAGGTCGAGGCGCGCTGCCCGGCGCTGGAGCTGGCCAGCCCCCGCGATCCCGCCCGGCGCGGCAGCCAGGTCAGCTTCCGCCACCCGCAGGGCTATGCGATCATGCAGGCGCTGATCGCGCGCGGGGTGATCGGCGACTTCCGCGCCCCCGACGTGCTGCGGTTCGGCTTCACGCCGCTGTATCTTTCGCCGGCCGAGGTGGTGCGCGCGGCCGAGATCCTGCAGGAGATCATGGAGACCGACGCATGGGACAGGGCGGAATACCACCGGCGGGCGGCGGTGACATGAGCGATCGGCCCGCGGGCATCACCCCCTATGATCCGGCCGAGGAAGGCGCCCAGATGTCCTTCGACGGGCGCATGTCCTATTCGGACTATCTCGCGCTCGACCAGATCCTCACCGCGCAGCGGCCCCTGTCGCAGGCCCATGACGAGCTTCTGTTCATCATCCAGCACCAGACCGCCGAGCTGTGGATGCGCCTTGCCATCCACGAGCTGAACGCGGCCCGCGCGGCCATCGCGCGCGACGATCCCCAGCCCGCCTTCAAGATGCTGACCCGCGTCGCCCGCATCTTCGAACAGCTCAACAGCGCCTGGGACGTGCTGCGAACGATGACGCCCAGCGAATACACCCGCTTCCGCGACCGGCTGGGCCAGTCCTCGGGCTTCCAGTCGCACCAGTATCGCGAAATCGAATACATCACCGGCAACCGCAACCTGGCCATGCTGCGCCCCCATGCCCACCGCCCCGAGGTGGTGGCCCGGCTCGAGGCGGAGCTCGCCCGCCCCAGCCTCTATGCCACCGCGCTCGGGCTGCTGGCCCGGCGCGGCCTGCCGGTGCCCGCGGAGGTGCTCGCCCGCGACACCCGGCTGATCCATGCACCCCATCCCGGGGTCGAGGCGGCCTGGGCGATCATCTATCGCGACCCCGAGGCGCACTGGGAGCTTTACGAGCTGGCCGAGAAGCTGGTGGATTTCGAGGATTATTTCCGCCGCTGGCGCTTCAACCACCTGACGACGGTGGAGCGGATCATCGGCCTGAAGCGCGGCACCGGCGGCACCGGCGGGGTCAGCTATCTGCGCCGGATGCTCGACGTGGTGCTGTTTCCGGAACTGTGGACGGTGCGCACCACGCTGTGACCCCCGGCGCGGCGCGCCCTTGACCCCGCCGGCGCGGATCGCTCAGATGACCTGCGAACGGAGGAATGCCATGGCTGAACAGACACCCGTCTGCGACTTCGGCTGGAAGGCCCCGGATTTCGCCCTGCCCGATCTCGACGGCCGCATATGGCGGCTGTCCGACGTCGCGGGGCCCAGGGGCACGCTGGTGATGTTCCTGTGCAACCACTGCCCCTTCGTCCGGGCGATCGAGGACCGGATCGCCCGCGACGCGCGCGATCTCGCCGCGCTGGGGATCGGCGTGGCGGCGATCTGCTCCAATGATGCCGCCGAGTATCCCGAGGACGGGCCGGAGGGGCTGCGTGCGCAGGTCCGCCGCGCGGGCTTCGACTTTCCCTATCTGATCGACGAGGACCAGTCCGTCGCCCGCGCCTGGGGGGCCGCCTGCACGCCCGACTTCTTCGGGCTGAACGCGCGGGGCGAACTGCAGTATCGCGGCCGCCTCGACGCCTCGGGCCGCAACCCCGCCCCACCCGATGCCCGGCGCGAGCTGTATGAGGCGATGCGCCAGATCGCCGAGACCGGCGAGGGCCCGCGCGAGCAGGTTCCCTCGATCGGCTGTTCGATCAAGTGGAAGGCCGCCTGAGGCGGGCGGGCGCTTGACGCCGCCCGCCCCCACCCCACATCGGGTGGCGAGAGGGGCCGGGGAGGCGCACATGACCATCCGCCTGCAGAACAGCTATGCCCGTCTGCCCGAGCGGTTCTACGCCCGCCAGCGCCCCGCCGCGGTGCCCGCGCCGCGGCTGATCCGGCTGAATGCCGGTCTGGCGCGGGAGCTGGGGCTCGACCCGGACTGGCTTGCCAGCCCCGCGGGCGTCGCCTTCCTGTCGGGCCGCGATCTGCCCGAGGGCGCCGAACCGCTGGCGATGGCCTATGCCGGCCACCAGTTCGGCGGCTTCTCGCCCAGCCTGGGCGACGGCCGCGCGCTGCTTCTGGGGCGAGATCCCCGGCCCCGACGGCCAGCCGCGCGACATCCACCTGAAGGGCTCGGGCCGAACACCCTTCAGCCGCATGGGCGACGGGCTCGCGGCGCTGGGGCCGGTGCTGCGCGAATACGTCATCGGCGAGGCGATGCACGCCCTGGGCATCCCCACCACGCGGGCGCTGGCCGCGCTGGCCACCGGCGGCACGGTGCTGCGCGAACGCCCGCTGCCCGGCGCGATCCTGGTGCGCGTCGCCCGCAGCCATGTGCGCGTCGGCACCTTCCAGTATTTCGCCGCCCGCGGCGATGCCGAGGCGCTGGCCATCCTGACCGACCATGTGACCCGGCGCCTGTATCCCGAGGCCGCCCGCGCCGCCAGCCCGGCGCTGGCGCTGCTCGAGGCGGTGATCGCCGCGCAGGCCCGCCTGATCGCCCGCTGGATGGCGGTCGGCTTCATCCATGGCGTGATGAACACCGACAACATGTCCATCGCCGGCGAGACCATCGACTATGGCCCCTGCGCCTTCATGGACAGCTATCACCCCGCGACGGTCTACAGCTCGATCGACCATCAGGGCCGCTATGCCTATGGCAATCAGCCGGTCATCGCGCAGTGGAACCTGGTGCGCTTCGCCGAGGCGCTGCTGGCGCTGATCCATCCCCAGCGCGACCGCGCCGTGGCCCTGGCGCAGGAGGCTGTCGACCGCTTCCCCGCACTCTATCGCGCCGCGTGGGAGGATGCCTTCCGCGCCAAGCTTGGCCTTGCCACGGCGCGGGAGGGCGACGGCGCGCTGGCCGAGGCGCTGCTGTCGCTGATGCAGGCGGCGGGGGCCGACTTCACCCTGACCTTCCGCGCCCTGGCCGACGCCGTCACCGCCACCCCGCCCGATCTGGCCCGCCGGATGGGAGACGCCCCGGCCTTCGAGGACTGGGCGCGCCGCTGGCGGGAACGGCTCGCGGCCGAGGGCCGCGACGCGGCGGCGGTCAGCGCGGCGCTGAAGGCGGCCAACCCCGCGGTCATTCCCCGCAACCATCTGGTGGAACAGGCGCTGGTCGCGGCCGAGGGCGGCGATCTCGGCCCCCTGGACGCGCTGCTGGACGCGCTGGCCCGCCCCTTCGACGACCGCGCCCCCGGCGACCGGATGACCCTGCCGCCCCGCCCCGGCGAGGAGGTCCGCCAGACCTTCTGCGGCACCTGACGCGGCGCCGCGCTTCCACGCCGCGGAAGACCCCCGGGCGCCCATTGCGGCGCGGCGCGGGGTCTGGCACATCTCGCCCCCGGCACCGGCAGGGGAGGACAGGCAATGACCGCAGCGACGCTCGCGGCCGCGCTTGCGGCGGCGGACAGGGACGCGCCGGCGATCGGGGGCGAGGGCCGGCCATGGCTGACCCACGGCGCACTGGCCGCGCTGGCGCGCGAGACCGCCGCGGCCCTGGCCCGCGCCGGCATCGGCCGCGGCGACCGGGTGGCGATCGTCCTGCCCAACGGCCCCGAGATGGCCACCGCCTTCCTGACCGTCGCCCAGGCCGCGACCACCGCGCCGCTGAACCCCGCCTATCGCGAGGAGGAGTTCGACTTCTACCTCTCGGACCTGAAGGCCGCCGCGATCATCCTCGCCCGGGGCGATGACGGCCCCGCCGCGCGGGTGGCCCGGCGCATGGGCCTGACCATCCTGCGCCTCGATTCCGATCCGGCCTCGCCCGCGGGGCAGTTCGCGCTGGCGCCGGAAGGCGCCAGCCGGCCGGCGCGGCCCGCGCCCGCCGACGCGGCCGCGCCCGATGACGTGGCGCTGATCCTGCACACCTCGGGCACCACGTCGCGACCGAAGATCGTGCCGCTGACCCAGGCCAACATCGCCGCCTCGGCCGGCCATATCGGCGCGGCGCTGGCGCTGGGACCGGCCGACCGCTGCCTGAACGTCATGCCGCTGTTCCACATCCACGGGCTGGTCGCGGCGGTCACCGCCAGCCTCGCCGCGGGCGGATCGGTCTGGTGCGCGCCGGGCTTCGACGCGCTGCGCTTCTTCGCCTGGCTGGGCGAGGCCGATCCGACCTGGTTCACCGCGGTGCCGACCATGCATCAGGCGATCCTGGCCCGCGCGCCGCGCAACGCCGCAGCCATCGCGGCGGCGCGGCTGAGGCTGATCCGCTCCTCCTCGGCCTCGCTGCCGCCCCAGGTCTTCCACAGCCTGGCCGAGACCTTCGGCGTGCCGGTGATCGAGAGCTACGGCATGACCGAGGCCGCGCATCAGATGACCTCGAACCCCCTGCCGCCGCGGGCGCAGAAGCCCGGCTCGGTGGGGCTGCCGGCCGGGCCCGAGGTCCGCATCGCCGACGAGGCCGAGGACCGCCTGCTGCCCGCCGATGCGACGGGCGAGGTGGTCATCTCGGGGCCCAACGTCACCCCCGGCTACGAGAACAACCCCGAAGCCAACCGCCGCAGCTTCTTCACCGCCCAGGGGCGGCGCTGGTTCCGCACCGGCGATCAGGGCCGCTTCGATGCCGAAGGCTATCTGCACCTGACCGGCCGTCTGAAGGAGATCATCAACCGCGGCGGCGAGAAGGTCAGCCCGCTCGAGGTCGATGCGGTGCTGATGGAACACCCCGCCATCGCCCAGGCGGTGACCTTCGCCCTGCCGCACCCGAAGCTGGGCGAGGAGGTGGCCTGCGCGGTGGTGCTGCGCGAGGGCGCAAGCGCCGAGCCCGCCGCAATCCGCGCCTTCGCCGCCGAAAGGCTGGCCGCCTTCAAGGTTCCCCGGCAGGTCGTCATCCTGGCCGAGATCCCCAAGGGCGCCACCGGCAAGCTGCAGCGGATCGGACTGGCCGAGCGGCTGGGCCTGACCGGCGGCGCGGAGGGCTGAGCGATGCGCATCTGCATCTATGGCGCCGGGGCGATCGGCGGCTATCTGGGGGCGAAGCTCGCCCAGTCGGGCGCGGATGTCGCGCTGGTCGCGCGCGGACCCCATCTGGCCGCCATGCGCGAGCGCGGTCTGACCCTGATCGAGGAGGGGCAGGCCAGCACCCATCGCGTGCGCGCGGCCGAGGACCCGGCCGAGCTGGGGCCGCAGGACTATGTGATCATCACCCTGAAGGCCCATTCGGTGCCCGCGGTGGTCGAGCGCATGCAGCCGCTTCTGGCCCGCGACACGGCGGTGGTCACGGCGGTGAACGGCCTGCCCTGGTGGTATTTCCACGGCATCGAGGGGCCGCTGGCCGGCACGCGGCTGGAAAGCGTCGATCCGGGCGGCCTGCAATGGGAACGCATCGGCCCCGAACGGGCGATCGGCTGCGTGGTCTATCCCGCCGCCGAGATCGCCGAACCCGGGGTGGTGCGCCACATCGAGGGCAACCGCTTCTCGCTGGGCGAACCGGATGGCAGCCGCTCGGAACGGGTCACGCGGCTGGCCGCGGCGCTGACCGCAGCCGGGTTGCGCGCCCCGGTGCGCCCGCGCATCCGCGACGAGATCTGGGTGAAGCTGTGGGGCAATCTCTCCTTCAACCCGATCTCGGCCCTGACCCGGGCGACGCTGGACGTGCTGTGCACCGATCCGGGCACCCGCGCCGTGGCCCGGGCGATGATGCTGGAAGCCCAGGCGATCGCCGAATCGCTGGGCGTGCGCTTTCCGATCGACGTTGACCGGCGCATCGACGGCGGCGCCGCGGTGGGGGCGCATCGCACCTCGATGCTGCAGGATCTCGAGGCCGGCCGGCCGATGGAGATCGAGGCGCTGGTGGGTTCGGTGCAGGAGCTGGGCCGGCTGACCGGCCATCCCACGCCGACCATCGACGTCGTCCTCGCCCTGGTCCGCCTGCTCGCCCGCACCCATGGGCTTCTGCCCTGATCCCCGCCCCGGGCGCTACCAGACCAGCCGCGCGATGACATGGTCGGGCGGCACCGCCGCGGCGGTGCCCGACTGCGGGCCCGAGGTCACCAGAAGCGTGCGCAGCCCCACCGCCGCCGCCCCCGCGATGTCATGTTCCGGGCTGTCGCCGATCATCAGGCAGCGTGCCGGCGGCGGGTCGCCCAGCGCGGCCAGCCCGGCGCGGAACATCTCGGCCCCCGGCTTGCCCAGCATCTCCACCGGCCCGCCCAGCGCGGCATAGCGCCCGGCGATCTGGCCGGGGCCGAAGGCCACCCCGCGCCGGGTCTGCATCCAGCGGTCGGGATTGGCGCACAGCGCCGGCACGCCCGCGCGCGCCAGCGGCGCCAGCGCCCGGGCATAGGCGTCCAGGCTGACCGATTCGGGCTCCGCCCCCGCGATCAGCACCAGCGCGGCGCCGGGGCCGGGGGGCAGCGCGCGCAGCGGCAGCCCGGCCAGCGTCCCCGGATCGCCGCCGCGCGCGATCACCGCCACCGCCGCCCCGGGGGGCAGCGCGCCTTCGGCCAGCATCGCGGCGATCCGGGCGCGGGCCAGCTCGCCCGAGCTGATGACGGCATCGAACAGCCGCGGGGGAAAGCCGAACCGGGCCAGCCTCTCGGCATTCTCGGCCGCGCGCCGGCCGGAATTGGTCAGCGCGACGATACGGATGCCCCGCGCGCGCAGATGCGCAAGGCAGGCCGCCGCCCCGGGGGCGGCGCTGTGCCCGTCATGCAGCACGCCGAACTGGTCCACCAGGACCCCGGCCAGCCCGTCGGCCAGCTCGGCCAGGCCGGCGATGCGCCGGGTCACCCCGCCCTCCCCAGGCAGCCCAGTGCCAGCCGGGCGGCGCCGGCGGCCGCCGCATCCGACAGCGCCTCGGCCATCGGCAGCCCGACGATGCGGGCGCGGATCCGCGTCCAGACCGGATTGGCCGCCCCGCCGCCGACGCTGAACAGCCGCCGGGGCGCGGTGGCGCCCAGCTCGGCCAGGCGGCGATAGCCCAGCGCCTCGATGCGGGCGATCCCCTCGAACAGCCCCTGCAGGAACAGCGCATCATCGTCCGGACGCGGCGCGATGCGCGGTTGCAGCGCGGGATCGGCCAGCGGAAAGCGCTCTCCGGGCCGCGGCAGGGGATAATAGTCGAGCCCGCTGGGCCGGTCGGGATCGATGCGCCGCGACAGCGCGGCGATGCGCGCGGGGGTGAAATGCGCGGCCAGCGCGCCGCCGCCGGAATTCGACGCCCCGCCGGCCAGCCACATCTCGCCGATGCGGTGGCTGTAGATGCCGTGTTCGGGCGCGAAGACCGGGCGGTCCGAGAGCAGCTTCACCGTCAGCGTGGTGCCCAGCGCGGTGACGCAGTCGCCGGGCCGGGCGGCGCCGGTGGCCAGGAACGAGGCGCAGCCATCGGTCAGGCCCGCCACCAGCAGCCCGCCCGCGGGCAGCCCGAAACGCCCCGACAGCCGGCCCGAGGGGCTGCCCGATGCCACCACCGGCGGCAGGAGCCCGGGCCGCAGCGGCGTGCGCCGCAGCCAGTCGGGCCAGCGCCGCGCCATCGGGTCATAGCCGGTCTTCAGCGCGTTGCTCTCGTCGCTGGGCGGCGGGGCCTCGGCCAGAAGCCCGGCGATCCAGTCGGCCTGATGGCGGATCGCCCGCACGCCGGGGCGGTCCTGCAGCACGATCGCCCGGGCCAGGCCCGAGGAGGCGCCGCGCGCCGCGGTCCGGCGCGGGGCGGCGGCCTCGATCGCGGCGACGATGCCCGCATCGGCGACGGCATCGTCATACATCAGCGCGCCGCCCACCGGATCGCCGGCCCTGTCCAGCCCCAGCACGGTGCCCGAGGTGCCATCGACCGCCACCGCTTCCACGGCGCCCAGCCGGCACTGCGCCGACAGCCGTTCCAGCGCCGCTTCCAGCGCCGCCGCCCACAGGGCGGGGTCGCGCCGGTCGGCGCCGAATTCCGCCATCGCGGCCGCAGCCTGCCCGACGATGCGCCCGGAGGCATCGACCGCCACCGCCCGCACCCCGCCGGTGCCGACATCGATCCCGACCGCCCGCGCCCCGCTCATTCCCGCCCCGCGCGGCGCGCCTCAAGCGCCTGACGGTGCTTCTCGGCATCCCAGCCCAGAAGCGCCGCCTCCTCGGCCGGGTCGAGCCGCACCAGCGCCGCGCCCGGCCCGGCGCGCAGCAGCACCTCGCCGAAGGCGCAGGCCATCTCGGCGGCCGCCGGCGCGGCATCGGCGGGCAGCGCCGCGCCCCGCCCCGGCACAATCAGCAGCGGGCGGGGCGGATTGCCGCCGCGGGCGCGGCGGGCGGCCTCGGCAAGCGTCTCGCCG
>RFGB01000167.1 GCA_003697125.1 Alphaproteobacteria bacterium | reverse complement strand
GTGCTGGACGTGGCCGCGCTGGCCGCGCTGGCGGTGACCGCGGCGGGCATGGCATGGCAGGGCTGGCGGGTGACGGGGGCCAGCCTGGCGCTGGGGGCGCGGCCGAACGCGACGCTGGACATTCCGCTTGCCCTGCCCCAGGCGGTGTGGGCGGCGGGGCTGAGCTGGTTCGCCGCGGTGGCCGTGCTGATGGCGCTGGCCGCGCTGGCGCGCCTGATCCGGGGGCGCTGGGCCGAGATCGGCCGCATGGCCGGGATCGACGCAACGGGGGGGCCGCGATGATCCCGCTGGCCGCGCTCCTGCTTCTGGTGCTGATCGGCCTGGGGCTTCCGGTGGCCGCGGCGCTGGCGCTCCTGGGGGTGACGCTGGGCGAGATCTACGCCTTCCTGCCGATCCTTCCCGCGGCGGGAGAGATCCTGTGGTCGGCCTCGACCGAGTTCGTGCTGGTCGCCGTGCCGATGTTCGTGCTGATGGGCGAGCTGCTGCTGCGTTCGGGCATCGCGCGCGAGATGTATGCCGCGCTGGACGGCTGGGTGAACCGCATCCCCGGCGGGCTGATGCACACCAACATCGCCTCCTGCACGCTGTTCTCGGCCACGACGGGGTCATCGGTGGCCACCGCCGCGACCATCGGAACGGTGGCGGTCCCGAACATGACGCGGCTCGGCTATGCGCCGGCGCTCTATCTCGGCTCGATCGCGGCGGGGGGCACGCTGGGCATCCTGATCCCGCCCTCGATCAACATGATCCTCTATGGTGTGCTGGCCGAGGTCTCGATCACCCGGCTCTACCTGGCCGCGCTGATCCCGGGGATCATCCTGGCGATGCTGTTCTCGCTCGCGGTGCTGGTCGCCTGCCTGCTCAGGCCCGAACTCGACGGGCGGGCAGAACCGGCGGACTGGCGCGCCCGGATCGCCGGGCTGCGCGCGCTGGCCGCGCCGCTGGGGCTGTTCCTGGTGGTGGTGGGGTCGATCTATGCCGGCATCGCGACCCCCACCGAGGCCGCCGCGCTGGGGGTGGTGGCGGCGCTGGGTCTGGCGGCGCTGCGCGGCGCGCTGACCCGGGCGATGCTGGTCGCCGCGCTGGAAGGCACGATGCGCACCACGGCGATGGTGATGCTGATCGTGCTGGCGGCGTTCTTCCTGAACTTCGTCATGGTCTCGATCGGCCTGACCCGGGCGGTGACCGACGCGATGATCGGCCTCGACCTGCCGCCCATGGCGGTGATGCTGATCCTGGTCGCGCTCTATCTGGTGCTGGGCTGCTTCATGGAGACGCTGTCGCTGATGGTGGCGACGACCCCGGTGGTGGTGCCGGTGGTCACGGCGCTGGGCCATGATCCGGTCTGGTTCGGCGTGCTGTTCATGATCCTGATCGAGGCGGCGCTGATCACGCCCCCGATCGGGGTCAACCTGTTCGTGGTGCAGGGGGTGCGGGCGGCGGCCGCCCCGGGTCCGATCCGCGACGTGATGCTGGGGGCCGCGCCCTTCCTGATCATGATGCTGGCGATGATCCTCGCGCTTCTGGCCCTGCCGGGACTGGCCCTGTGGCTGCCCGGTGCGGTGATGGGCTGAGGCGCGCGGGCAGGGATCCGACAACAGGGAGGAAGACGATGACACCGAAGATCGCACTGGCCGCGGCCTTCGCCGCCGTGGCCGGGCTTGCCCAGGCCCAGGAGGTGACCATCACCGTGGTCGGCAATCTGGGGATCACCACGCAGTCCAAGACCATCGAGGCGCCGTTCTGGACCCAGCGCATCCGCGAGGTCTCGGGCGGGCGCATCGTGGCCAATTTCCGGCCGTGGAACGAGATCGGCCTGAAGGGGCCGAGGTGTTCCGCCTGCTGAGCCAGGGGGTGATGAACATCGCCACCGCCCAGCTCGGCCACCATGTCGGCGACGCGCCGATCAACGACGCGACGGACCTTGCCGGGCTGTCGCCCGACATCGAGACCTTCCGCCGGGTCACCGAGGCGTTCCGCCCCGTCCTGGCCGAGTTCTATGCGCGCAACCTGGGGCTGGAGCTTCTGACGCTGCAGAGCTTCCAGGCGCAGATCCTCTATTGCCGCGATCCCTTCCGCAGCCTCGCCGACCTCAAGGGCCGCAAGGTCCGCTCCTCGGGCGCCAGTCAGGCGGACTTCATCGAGTATTTCGGCGGCACCGGGGTCAGCATGGCCTTCGGCGAGGTTCAGCAGGGCCTTCAGCAGGGGGTGATCGACTGCGCCATCACCGGCACGCTGGGCGGCTATTCGGCCAGGTGGTACGAGGCGGCGCGCTATCTCTACACCCTGCCGATCAACTGGGGCGCGGGGGCCACCGCGGCCAACAAGGCATGGTGGGACGGTCTGCCCGAGGATATCCGGGCCCTGCTGCGCAAGGAGCTGGCCGCCGTCGAGGCCGAGATGTGGGCGCTCAACGCCCGCGAGAACGAGATCGGCATCAACTGCAACACCACCGGCCCCTGCCCGCTGGGCGACCCGGCGGGCATGGTGCGGGTCGATCCCGGCCCCGAGGATCTGGCCCTGCGCGAGAAGGCGCTGCGCGAGGCGGTGCTGCCGGGCTTCAAGGCGCGCTGCGGCGCGGACTGCGTGGCCGCCTTCAACGCCACCATCGGCCCCGTGGTGGGCCTGACCATCGAGTGAGGTCCCCGCGCCGCCCCCGGCCCGGGGGCGGTGCCCCGCAAGGGAGCATTTCCGCCATGGCATCGCGCCCGATCATCGATTCGCTGGTCGATCACGTCACCGGCGCCCGCTGGCAGGATCTGGACGCCAGCGCCCGGACACGGGCGCGGGTCTTCCTGCTCGACAGCCTCGGGGTCGGCATCGCCGGATCCTCGGGCGCGGCCGTGGCCCCGCTGATCGCCACCCTCGGGGGCTGGGGCAGCGGCGACGAGGCCACGGTCTGGGTCAGCGGCGAACGCCTGCCCGCCGGCCTGGCCGCCATCGCCAACGCCTATCAGCTGCATTGCCTGGAATATGACTGCGTGCACGAAGGCGCGGTGGTGCATCCGATGGCCACGGTGCTTTCGGCCCTGCTGGCGGGGGCCGAGAGACTGGCCGCGCGGGGCCGGCCGGTGCCCGGGCGCGATTTCCTGCTGGCGCTGTGCATCGGCATCGATGTCGCGACGCTGCTGGGCCTGGCGGCCACCGGGCCGGTGCGCTTCTTCCGCCCCGCCACCGCCGGCGGGTTCGGCGCCGCAGCGGCGCTGGCGCGGCTGGCCGGCCTCGATGCCGAGGCGGTGCGCAACGCGCTGGGGGCGGTCTACGCCCAGACCTCGGGCACGCTGCAGCCCCATGTCGAGGGCTCGCCCATGCTGGGAATGCAGGTCGGTTTCAACGCCCGCGCCGCGCTGCATGCCGTCGATCTGGCCGCCGCCGGAATCCCCGCCCCCCATGACGTGATCGACGGCCCCTATGGCTATCTGCGGCTGTTCGAGAATGGCGCCTTCGATACCGGGCGGATCGAAGCGCTGATCGGCCGGGAATGGCAGGTGACGCGGCTGTCGCACAAGCCCTTCCCCTCGGGCCGGCTGACCCATGGCGTGGTGGATGCGCTGCGCCGGCTGCAGGCCGCCCATGGCTTCCGGCGCGGCGACATCGTGGCGGTCGAGGGCCGGGTGCCGCCGCTGGTGATGCGCCTGGTCGGCCGACCCGACATTCCCGACCCCTCGCCCAACTACGCCAAGCTCTGCCTCGCCTTCGTGGCGGCGACCTGGATCCGGCACGGGCGGGCGGATGTGCCCGAGTTCCGCGACCCCGCGGTGCTGGGCGACCCCGCGATCCACGCGCTGGCGCGGTCGGTGCGGCTGACGCAGGACGACAACCCCGACCCCAATGCGCTCGATCCGCAATGGTTCGCGGTGACGCTGGCCGACGGCACGCGCCACGAGATGCGCCTGGACCATGTCTGGGGCCATCCCGAGGCGCCGCTGACCGAGGAGGAGAACCGCGCCAAGTTCCGCCGCTGCACCGGCTGGGCGCGCCTGCCGATGCCCCCGGCGCAGGCGGCGGCGCTGGAGGCGGCGGTGGACGGTCTGGAGGAGGCCCCCGACGCCGCCGCCCTGGCGCGGCTGACGGTCGTCGCGGCGGGGAAAGGGAAGGGGCGGTGATTTGTCCGGACAAATGCTTGACAGCCCCGCCCCGCCGGCACGATAGTCGTTCCGGGTGCGGCCGCAGGCAGGGGGGCGCGATGGCGGGCAGCGTGGTTCAGGTGGGCGAGAACCGCTTCCGCGAAAGGTTCGGGCGCTACTACGAGGATTTCCGCGTCGGCGACATCTACGAACACCGGCCCGGCAGGACCATCACCCAGACCGACAACATCTGGTTCACCCTGCTGACCATGAACACCCATCCGATGCATTTCGACGAGGAATATGCCCGGGCATCGGAATTCGGCCGCTGCATCGTCTGTTCGCCCTTCACCGTGGCGCTGATGGTGGGAATGTCGGTCACCGATGTCAGCCAGAAGGCGATCGCCAATCTGGGCTGGTCCGACATCCGGATGACCCATCCGCTCTATGCCGGCGACACGCTGACCGCGGAAAGCGAGGTGCTGGCCAAGCGCGAATCGCGCTCGCGTCCCGAGGCCGGGCTGGTCACCGTGGCCACCCGCGGCTTCAACCAGGACGGCGTGCTGGTCTGTTCGTTCGAACGCACGATCCTCGTCGCCAAGCGCGGCTTCGCGACCGAGGACAAGGCGGGCTACTGAGCCGGGGGGCGAGAGATGAGCGCGATGCTGGACATCCCCGAAGAGGACCGGCTGATCCTCGAGGCGATCGAGAAATGGCTGGAACGCGACGTCCGGCCCCATGTGATGCGCCTCGAACATGCCGACGAATATCCCCACGAGATGGTGGCGCAGATGCGCGAGATGGGGCTGTTCGGCGCCACCATCCCCCGCGAGTATGGCGGGCTGGGCCTGTCGGCGGGCACCTATGCACGCATCGTCGAGCTGATCGCCGAGACCTGGATGAGCCTGACCGGCATCTTCAACTCGCACCTCATCATGGCCGCATGCGTCGCCCGGATGGGAACCGAGGCGCAGAAGCGGCACTACCTGCCGCGTTTCGCCAGCGGCGAGCTGCGCGGCGGCCTGGCCCTGACCGAGCCCGATGCCGGCACCGACCTGCAGGCGATCCGCACCCGCGCCCGGCGCGAGGGCGACGCCTATGTCGTCAACGGCACCAAGACCTGGATCTCGAACGGAATCCATGGCCAGTGCTTCGCCCTTCTGGTCAAGACCGACCCCGAGGCCCAGCCGCCCCACAAGGGCATGTCGATGTTCATCGCCGAGAAGGGCGAGGGCTTCACCGTCTCGCGCAAGCTCGAGAAGCTCGGCTACAAGGGCATCGACTCGGCCGAACTGGTGTTCCGCGACTACCGCATCCCCGCCGCGAACCTGCTGGGCGGAGAGGAGGGGCGCGGCCTGCAGGCGGCGCTGGGCGGGCTGGAACTGGGCCGGATCAATGTCGCCGCGCGCGGCTGCGGCATCGCCTCGGCCGCGCTGAAGGACAGCGTCCGCTACGCCCAGATCCGCAGGACCTTCGGCAAGCCGATCTGCCAGCATCAGGCGATCCAGCTGAAGCTGGGCGAGATGGCAACCCGCCTGCAGGCCGCACGGCTTCTGACCTATGACGCCGCGCGCATCTACGACGCGGGGCGGCGCTGCGACATGGAGGCGGGCATGGCGAAGTATTTCGCCTCGGAAGCCGCGGTCGAGAACAGCCTCGAGGCGATGCGGATCCATGGCGGATACGGCTATTCGAAGGAATACCCCATCGAACGCTATTTCCGCGACGCGCCGCTGATGTGCATCGGCGAGGGGACGAACGAGATCCAGCGCATCATCATCGCCCGGCAGCTGATCGAGCGGAACCCGGCATGAGCGATCGCCGGCAGGGCGCGGCAGGGGGGGCGCGATGGAGCTGAAGCTGAACGGTCGTCGGGCGCTGGTCACCGGCGCAACCGGGGGCATCGGTCGCGCCATCGCCGCGGCCCTGGCCGCCGAGGGCTGCGATCTCACCTTGCTGGCGCGCGACCCCGCCCGGCTGTCCGCCGAGGCCGGGGCCCTGGCCGCGGCGACCGGCCGGCGCGTCGGCTGGCACGCCGCCGACCTGACCGCCCCCGGCGCGGCAGAGGCGGCGCTGCGCGCCCATCGCGACGCGATCGGCGGGCTCGACATACTGGTCAACTGCGCCGGCGCATCGGCGGCGGGCGACATCCGCAGCCTGACCGATGCCGAATGGGCGGCGGGATTCGCCGTCAAGTTCCATGGCAGCGTCCGGATGTGCCGCGCCTGCCTCGACGCGCTGGCCGCATCGGGCCATGGCGTGATCATCAACATCATCGGCGCGGCCTGGAAGCAGCCCCGCGCGCAGTTCCTGCTGGGCGCATCGGTGAATGGCGCGCTGGCCGCCTTCACCAAGGGGCTGGCCGCCACCGGGGCGGAATGCGGCGTGCGGGTGGTCGCGATCAGCCCGGGCCCGGTGCGCACCCCCGCCACCGATGCGCGGCTGCGCGCCATGGCGGCCGAGGCCGGACGCGATGTCGAGGAACTGGCCGCCGCCCGCGCGCGCGACATGTTCGGCATGACCGGCTATGTCATGCCCGAGGAGATCGCGGCGCTGGCCTGCCACCTTGCCTCGGATCTCGCCCGGCATCTGCACGGGGCCAACATCATCATCGATGGCGGCCAGACCCGGGAGCTTTGACCCGACCCAACCCGACCCGGCGGCAAGACCGGGCCGACACCGACAGAGAGGAGACCACCGATGACCCCGCGAACCCTGACCCTCGCCGCCGCGCTTGCGGCGCTGCCCCCCGCGCTGCATGCCCAGGTCCACTGGGACGTGGCCATTCCCTGGGGCGCCACCGAGTTCCACACCGTCAACGCGATGAACTTCGCCAAGCGGGTCGAGGAGGAGACCGGCGGCGCGGTCAGGATGACCGTGCATCCCGGCGGCGCGCTGGGCATCAAGGCCAATGAATCGCTGCGCGCGGTCGAGGATGGCGCGGTCCCGGTCGCCGAATACGCGCTGTTCCAGAATGTGGGCGACCTGCCCATCCTGGGCATCGAATCGATCCCCTTCCTGATCAGGGACTACGCCCAGCTGCGCAAGATGCACGACCTGGTGCGACCGCTGTGGGAGGCCGAGCTCGAGAAGCGCAACCAGAAGGCGCTCTACATCGTGCCATGGCCCAGCCAGAACTTCTTCACCAGGACGCCGGTCCGGACGCTGGACGATCTGAAGGGCATGCGCTTCCGCACCTATGACGCCAACACCGCGACGATGATCCAGCGGCTCGGCGCGGTGCCGATCCAGATGAACAGCCCCGACATCGTGCCGGCGCTGGCCACCGGAAAGCTCGACGCGGTGATGACCTCGGGCACCACCGCGGTGGCCCAGAAATACTGGGAATTCCTGAACCACGTCTACACCACCAATCACCTGTGGGCCTCGAACGCGCTCGCGGTCAATCTCGACGCCTGGAACGGCCTGCCCGCGGATGTGCGCGCCACCATCGAGCGCATCGCCGCCGAGATGGAGCCCGGCTTCTGGAAGATCTCGCAGGGCGAGCACGAGAAGCGCATGGCCGAACTTGCCGCGCATGGCATGACGGTGGAGGCCCCCTCGCCCGAGCTTGCCGCCGCCATGCGCGCGGCCACCGCCGACATGGCCGACGAATTCGCCGCCCGCGTTCCGGGCGCGGCCGAGATCATCGCCCGCTTCCGCGCCGAGATCGGCGGCTGAGCGGCGCGCCGCCGGGGGCGCGGCCCGCCGCCCCCCGGCCGAGCGGAGCCAAGGCGGCATGACCGGCCCGATGCGAGCCATCCTTCGCGCCATCGACATGGTCTGCGCCATCGGCGCGGGCCTTGCCGCGGCCGCCTGTCTGGCCCTCGCCGTCATGCTGATCGTCGAGGTGATCTCCACCTCCTTCCTTGCCTGGTCGCAACCCTGGGCGGTGGAATATTCGGGCTATCTGCTGGCGGCGACCCTGTTCGCCGGCGCGGGCTGGACGCTGGGGCAGGGCGGCCATGTGCGCGTCAGCGTGCTGATCCAGCTGATCCCGCCGCGCGGGCAGCGCATCGCCGACCTGATGGCGACGGTCTTCGCGCTGGGGCTCGCGATCTTCGTCGACGTCTATCTGGTCGAGAATGCCTGGCGCAGCCACCTGCGCGGCTCGGTCTCCTATTATCCATCCGCCACGCCGCTTTGGATGCCCCAGGCGGTCCTGGCCTTCGGCTGGGTGGTGCTGGCGCTGGGGCTCGCCGGGCGCGCGATCCGGCTGCTGGCCGGTCTTGCCCCCGAGGCGGGCGCCCCGCCC
>RFGB01000166.1 GCA_003697125.1 Alphaproteobacteria bacterium | reverse complement strand
GGGCGGGGCGGGGGCCTCGTCTGCCTGCGCCGCCGGTTCCGGCTCGGCCGCGGGCGCATCGGCGGCGGGTCCGGCCGCCACGGTCGCGGCCGCCTCGGCCTGCGGCGCGCCGTCGGCCGCATCCGCCGGCGCAACGCCGGCGGCCGCTTCCCCGGGCAGGCGCTCGGTCGGCCCGAGCGGGGTGGAGAGGTCGATCTGAAGTGACCGGTCGGGATCGTCCCCCGGATCGATCCCCGAATCGATCACCGTCAGCGCGTCGGACGGGCCGGAGCGCGGCTTGCGCGCCCGCACCCGCCGGCGCGGCGCGGGCCGCTCGGGCGCAGCCCCGGCTTCGGCGGGCGCCCCGGCTTCGGCGGATGCCTCGGCTTCGGCAGATGCCTCGGCTGCGGGCGCTGCCCCGGATTCGGCGGGTGCCCCGGCTTCGGGCGGCGCCGCGCCATCCCGCGCCGGTGCCTCGGCGGCGGGGGTGGCGTGCAGGGTCTGCGCAGCCGCTTCGCCCGCGGTCTGGTCCGGGGCGGGCTGCGCCTGGGCGGGTGCGGCATCGGCCGGGCGGCGTTCGCCCCGGTCGCCGCGGCGACGGCGGCGGCGGCGGCGCCGGCGGCCCCCCTGTCCGTCGCCCTCGGCCGCGGCATTCGCGCCCGCCGCGCCGGGGGCGGGGGCCTCCTCGGTCTCGGCGATCTCCTCGGCTTCCTCGAGTGTCAGGACCGATTGCAGGCTGACCGGCTGCGCGGAGGGTGCGGCGGGCACCGGGCGGGTCGCGGCCTTGAAGCGTTCGATGCGGTATTGCGGGCTGACCAGGGCGGGATCGCACTCGATGCGCACGCTGATGCCGTAGCGGCCCTCGATCCGCGTCAGCGCCTCGCGCTTCTGGTTGATCAGGTAATTGGCGACACCGACCGGGGCGACGGCCAGCACCTCGCGGGCGCGCTGGCGCACGCCCTCATCCTCCAGCTCGCGCAGGATGGTCAGGGCGAGGCTCTCGTCGGATCGGATCAGCCCGGTGCCGTGGCAGTGGGGGCAGGGGGTGGTGATCGTCTCGAGGATGCCCGGGCGCAGGCGCTGGCGGCTCATCTCGAGCAGGCCGAAGGGCGAAATCCGCCCGACCTGGATGCGGGCGCGGTCCTGCTTCAGCTTCTCCTTCAGCTTCTTCTCGACCGCGGCATTGTTGCGCCGGTCATCCATGTCGATGAAGTCGATGACGATCAGCCCGGCGAGGTCGCGCAGGCGCAGCTGGCGGGCGATCTCCTCGGCGGCCTCGAGATTGGTCTTGAGCGCGGTCTCCTCGACGGAATGCTCCTTCGTCGAGCGGCCGGAGTTGACATCGATCGCGACCAGCGCCTCGGTCTGGCCGATGACGATGTATCCCCCCGATTTCAGCTGCACCACGGGGTTGAACATCGATGCGAGGTAGCTTTCGACCTGATAGCGGCTGAAGAGCGGGATCGGGTCGTCATACCGCTTCACGTTGCGCGCATGGCTGGGCATCAGCATCTTCATGTAGTTGCGCGCCTCGTTGAAGCCGGCCTCGCCCTCGACCAGTATCTCCTCGATGTCACGGGAATACAGGTCGCGGATCGCCCGCTTGATCAGGTTGCCCTCCTCGTAGATCAGCGCCGGCGCGATCGAGCGGAAGGTGAGATCCTTGATCTCCTCCCATTGGCGCAGCAGGAATTCATAGTCGCGCTTGATCTCGGCCTTGGTGCGTTCGGAACCGGCGGTGCGGATGATCAGCCCGGCCCCCTTGGGCACGTCCAGCTCGGCGGCGATCTCGCGCAGCTTCTTGCGGCTGGCGGCATTGGTGATCTTGCGGCTGATGCCGCCGCCGCGGGCGGTGTTGGGCATCAGCACGCAATAGCGCCCGGGCAGCGAGAGATAGGTGGTCAGCGCCGCGCCCTTGTTGCCGCGTTCCTCCTTGACCACCTGGACCAGCATGATCTGCCGGACCTTGATCACCTCCTGGATGCGGTAGCGGCGGCTGGGCGGCCGGCGCGTGGCGATCTCCTCGGCCATGTCCTCGGCCGCGACGGATTCGACCTCGTCGATCTCGGCTGCTTCCGCGGGTTCGGCCGAGATGGCGGGATCGGCCGGCGCCGACTCGGCCATCACCTCGGGCCCGGCCGGATCCTCCGCCGCGGCGGGGGCGTCGCCGGGCGCATCCCCTTCCGCGGCTGCCGGCGGGGCGTCGCCGGCAGCCTCGGCGGGCGCCTGCCCGGCCGCAGCCCTGGCGCGGCCGCGGCGGCGGCGCTTGCCGCCCCGGGGGCGCCCCTCCTCGGCTTCGTCCTCCTCGGCCTGCTCGGCCTCGGCCTCGGCCGCCTGCTCGGCCAGCAGCGCTTCGCGATCGGCGACGGGAATCTGGTAATAGTCGGGGTGGATCTCGGAAAACGCGAGGAATCCGTGGCGGTTGCCGCCGTAATCGACGAAGGCGGCCTGCAGTGACGGTTCTACGCGGGTGACCTTTGCAAGGTAGATGTTGCCTGCGATCTGCTTCTTGTTGATCGACTCGAAGTCGAATTCCTCAACCTTGTTTCCGTCCACCACGACCACCCGCGTCTCTTCGGGGTGGGTGGCGTCGATCAGCATCTTCTTGGCCATGTTGTCCTTCCGGCCGACGGGTGGCGCGATGCACGCGCCGGCCCGTCGGGATGGGTTCTGGCGAGGGCATGCGCCGGACAGGCGGGACGGGAAGGCCCCCGGGGCGTCCCCATCCTGTCATTCCTGGCTCGGCGTCCTGCATCGCGGGTTGCTCCGGCGCCTGCGGGGCGCCTCATGCGGATTTGGCGGCCCCGTGGGGGCCCGGTTTGTCCCGGTGGTCCGTCGCGGCTGCGGCGGGGGCGTCAGCCCCTGCTTGCGATCGGCACCGCGGCCGACCGGGGAATTCGGGGGGCTGCGCGGCCGCGGATGACGGCGGGCACAGGCCCGGGCCGCGACAATAGTCAATACCACGCGGCGAAGGCAATTGTTTTTCGCGCCGGGGCGCCTATAGTCCGGGGCCCTGAAGGATGGGCGACAAGATCCGGATCGATCAGCGAAATCGGGCAGGACCGGGCGCCGCGCCGCCCCGGGCGGGCGGCCTGGCGGGCGGGCGCGTGGCCTGGCGCGCGGCGGGTGCGGCGCTGTGCGTGCTGCTGTGGGCGGTGGCTGCGGCGGCCGGGATTCGGGCGCTGGAGATCGGCGTCTCGAGCCGGCTGCGCGCGAGCGAGCTGGAGCTGGCGCTGACCGGCAGGACGGAATTCCGGGCCTTCACGCTGGATGCGCCGCGCCGGGCGGTGGTGGATCTGCGCGGGCTCGACTGGTCGGATCTGCGCGCCCCGGCGCCGGCGGGCGGGCCGGTCAGCGCCGTGCGCATCGGCGTGGTGGAACCGGGCTGGGCGCGCATCGTGCTCGACCTCGATGCCCCGATGGTGATCGCGCGCGCGGGGTTCCATCCCGGTCCGGACGGGGTGCCGCGATTCCGCCTGCGGTTGGTGCCCAGCGATCCGGCGCGCTTTGCGGCGCTGTCGGGCGCGCCGCCCGGCGCGCGCTGGCAGCCTGCGGTCCGGCCCGGGCCCCCTGCCGCCCCGCCGGGCGCGGCGGCGCCGACCGTGGTGCTCGATCCCGGCCATGGCGGCATCGATCCCGGCGCCCTGCGCGATGGCCTGGTCGAGAAGGAGATCGCGCTGGCGGCCGCGCGGGCGATCGCCGCGCGGCTGGCGCGGGACGGGCGGTTCCGGCCGGTCCTGACGCGCGAGGGGGATGCCTTCGTGCCGCTGGCCGAACGGGTGCGCATCGCCCGTGAAGCGGGTGCGCGGGCCTTCATCTCGATCCATGTGAACAGCGAGCCCACCGGTCTGGCCGAGGGGATCTCGGTGTTCACCCTGTCGGAATCGGCCAGCGACCGCGCCGCCGAACGCCTGGCGATGCAGGAGAACCGCGCCGATCTGCTGGCCGGGCTGGATCTGGAGGGCGAGACCAGCACCGTGGCGCGCGTGCTGATCGACCTGGCGCGTTCGGGCACCAATCTGCGCGCCCGGCGCCTGGCCGAGGCGATGATCGCGGTGCTGGCCGAACGCGGGCGTCCGATTGGGGCAAATCCCCACCGCCATGCCGGTTTCCACGTTCTGAACATCCCCGACGTGCCCGCGGTGCTGGTCGAGCTCGGCTTCCTGACCAGCGCCGCGGACCGCGCCCGCCTCGCCGCGCCCGAATGGGTGGATGCGGTGGCGCGCGACATCGTCGCCGCGCTTGACCGCTGGCTGGCGGAGGAGGAACGCCGGCTGGCCGCCGGGCGTTGAGGGGGCAGAAACGAGTCCAATCCCCGGCGGCGAGGGGCTAGACTGCGCCGCCTGTTGCCGATCCTGAGGGACGATTCCATTGCGCGCGGTTCTTGGCTTTCTCGGATTCCTGTTCGCCTGGGGCGCGATCGGCGCCATCTTCGCCATCGGCGGGGTCGCGGCGGTGGTCTGGATGTATGGGCGCGACCTGCCGGACACCTCGACGCTGCGCGCCTATCAGCCCGACACGCTCAGCCGCGTCTATGACGGCGACGGCCGGATCCTTGCCGAATATGTCCGCGAAAGGCGCATCTTCACCCCGATCGACGAGATCCCCGACCTGGTGAAGCACGCCTTCATCTCGGCCGAGGACAAGAACTTCTACAACCACCCGGGATTCGACCTGCTCGGCATCGCCAAGGCGGTGTATGACGCGGCGCGCGGGGGCCATCTGCGCGGCGCCTCGACCATCACCCAGCAGGTGATGAAGAACTTCCTGCTGTCGGGGGAACGTTCGGGCGAACGCAAGATCAAGGAGATCATCCTTGCGGTGCGCTTCGAGAGCGTCTTCACCAAGGACCAGATCCTGGAACTGTATCTCAACGAGATCTTCCTGGGCCAGAACGCCTATGGCGTCGCCGCCGCCGCACGGGCCTATTTCGGCAAGGCGCTGGAGGAGCTGACGCCGGGCGAGGCGGCCTATCTCGCCGCGCTGCCCAAGGCGCCATCCGACCTGCACCCGGTGCGCCAGCGTGCCCGGGCCATCGAGCGGCGCAACTACGTGCTGCGCGAGATGGGCGAGAACGGCTATCTGCCCTGGGACGTGGTGCGCGCCGAGCAGGATAAGCCGCTGGAGACGGTGCAGGGGGGCGAGCGGCCCAGCGACCGCGACCGCGTGCCGCCGGCGGACTATTTTTCCGAGGAGATCCGCCGCCAGCTGATCGCGCGCATGGGGCCCGACGCGGTGCTGGGGGGCGGGCTGACCATCCGCGCCACCATCGATCCGCGCGCCCAGCGGATCGCGGCGCGGGCGCTGCGCCGCGGGCTGGAGGAATGGGACCGCGCCCAGGGGAAATGGCGCGGGCCGCTGGCCCGGCTGGACCCGGCCGATCTGGGCGACGAGGCGGTCTGGCGCGGCCGGCTGGCGGCGCTGGACCTGCCGCGCGACATCGAGGGCTGGCACCCCGCGGTGATCCTCGAGGTGGGGCGCAACGCCGCGCGCATCGGCATCGAGGGGGTGCCCGACGACGCCGACGGCCATTTCCTGACCATCCGCGACGCGGCCTGGACCGGGCGGCGCCGGCCGGCGGATCTGTGGGCGGTGGGCGATGTGGTGATGGTGGCGCCCCTGAAGGATGCCGAGGGCCGGACGCAGGGCTGGTCGCTGCGCCAGATCCCGGAGCTTGAGGGCGCGGTGATGGTCATGGATGCCCATAACGGCCGCGTGCTGGCCCTGCAGGGGGGATTCTCGTTCCAGAGCTCGACCTTCAACCGCGCCACGCAGGCCTTCCGCCAGCCCGGATCGGCCTTCAAGCCCTTCGTCTATGCCGCCGCGCTGGACCGCGGATTCTCGCCCGGCACCATCGTCGCCGACCTGCCGGTGGTGGTGGATACCGGATCGGGCGAACCCTGGCGGCCCAAGAACGCCAGCGGCAACTTCCTCGGCTTCGTGCCGATGCGCCTTGGCATCGAGCTGTCGCGCAACCTGATGACGGTGCGGATCGCCCAGGACATCGGCATGGACGTGGTGGCCGAATACGCCGAACGCTTCGGTGTCTATGACGACATGCCCGAGCATCTGAGCTATGCGCTGGGCGCGGGAGAGACGACGCTGTGGCGGCTGGTGGCCGCCTATGGCATGTTCGCCAATGGCGGGCTGAGGATCGAGCCGAGCCTGGTCGACCGGGTCCAGGACCGCTATGGCCGCACCATCTACCGCCACGACCGCCGCCGCTGCGACGGCTGCGCGGCGGAACGCTATCAGGGCCAGCCCGAACCCTGGGTGATCGACACCGCCGAACGCGTCATCGATCCGGTCACCGCCTATCAGCTGACCTCGATGATGCGCGGGGTGGTCGAGCGCGGCACCGCCACCGTGCTGCGCGACATCCCCCACAACATCGCCGGCAAGACCGGAACCACCAATGATGCCCGCGACGTGTGGTTCATCGGCTTCACCCCCGACATCGTGGTCGGCTGCTTCATGGGCCATGACACGCCGCGCCCGCTGGGGCGGGGGGCGGCCGGCGGGCGGCTGTGCGCCCCGGTTGCCGGCGAGATCTTCAGCGAATATCTGCGCGGCCGGCCGCGAACCGAGTTTCCCCGCCCTTCGGAGACCGTGTGGGTGAAGCTTGACAAGGAGACGGGGGAGCGCCTTCCCGACGACGCCACGGGGCCGAATGTGGTGTCCGAGCTGTTCCGCCGCGGCGAGGAGCCCTCGCTGCACCAGACGGTGCGGGTGCTGGGCGCGGCCGATGACAGCTTCAGCTTCGGGACCGACCTGCCCTTCTCGCTCGAGGGCGAGCCGGTGCCCGAATATGTCACCCGGCCCGACGGCACGCTGCAGCCGGTGACGCCACCGCCGCCCGGCGCGCAGCTCGATCTCGGTTCGGGCGGGCTCTACTGAGCCCGGCCCGCGGCTTGCCGCGGGCCCCGGGCTTGGCTATCTCCCCCCCGGCAGTCAGGAGGACACAGGGCATGCGTGCGGAAATCCAGAGCGTCGTGGACGACATCCGCCGGTCGCTCACGCTGCTCAAGCAGCGTCTGGACTGGGACAGCGCCGCCTTCCGGCTGGAGGAGCTGAACGCCATGGTCGAGGCGCCCGACCTGTGGAACGATCCCGCCCGCGCCCAGAAGATCATGCGCGACCGCCAGCAGCTGGCCGATGCGATCGAGGCCTGCCGCGAGATCGAGACCGCGCTGGAGGAGAATGTCGAGCTGATCGGGCTGGGCGAGGCGGAGGGGGATGCCGAGGTGGTGGCCGATGCCGAGGCCGCGCTCAGGGCGCTGCGCGAGCGCGCCGCCCAGCGCGAGGTGGAGGCGCTCTTGAGCGGCGAGGCGGACGGCAACGACACCTTCCTCGAGATCAATGCCGGCGCCGGCGGCACCGAGAGCTGCGACTGGGCGCAGATGCTGGCGCGCATGTATGTGCGCTGGGCCGAGGCGCATGGCTACAAGGTCGAGCTGATCGACGAGAGTCCGGGCGAGGAGGCGGGCATCAAGTCGGTCACCTACAAGATCATCGGGCCCAACGCCTATGGCTGGCTGAAGACGGAATCGGGCGTGCACCGGCTGGTGCGCATCTCGCCCTTCGATTCCCAGGCACGCCGCCAGACCAGCTTCGCCAGCGTCTGGGTCTATCCGGTGGTGGATGACACCATCGAGATCGACATCCAGGAAAAGGACATCCGCATCGACACCATGCGCGCCTCCGGCGCCGGCGGACAGCATGTCAACAAGACCGAATCGGCGGTGCGCATCACCCATCTGCCGACCGGCATCGTGGTGACCAGCTCGGAGAAGTCCCAGCACCAGAACCGCGCCCTGGCCATGGCGGCGCTGCGCTCGCGCCTCTACGAGCTGGAGCTGCGCAAGCGCACCCAGAAGATCCAGGAACAGCACGAGGCCAAGGGAGAGGCGGGCTGGGGCAACCAGATCCGCTCCTACGTCCTGCAGCCCTACCAGATGGTCAAGGATCTGCGCACCGGGGTCGAGACCTCGGACACCCAGGGCGTGCTGGACGGCGATCTGGATGCCTTCATGGCCGCGGCGCTGGCGCTGGATGTCACCGGCAAGACCCGCGCCGAGGCCACGGCCGAGGAGTGAGCCTGCCCGCGCGCGGGCAGGGGGCCGGGAACCTCCCGCCCGTCAGAGGTCGCGCGGGCCGGCCCGCGCGGGGCGGCGGGCAGGGGCCGCGCCTCAGGCCCGCCGGGCGTGCAGCGCGAACCAGATCAGCGCCCCGCCCGCCAGGGTCAGGAAGGGCAGCATCGCGTAGTTGACCGCGTTCCACCCCGCCACCGGGCTGCCGCCCGAGCAGTTCATCAGCAGGCCCGAGGCCAGCGAGGCGAGGGTGACCATTCCGAACACGGCGAAATCGTTCATGCCCTGGACCCGCGCCCGTTCCTCGGGGCTGTGGGCGGCGGTCAGCATCGCCGTGGCGCCGATATAGCCGAAGTTCCAGCCCACCCCCAGCAGCACCGTGCCGAGGAAGAACTGTTCGAGATGCACGCCCGACAGCCCCGCGATCCCCGCCCCGGCCAGGATCACCAGGCCCGCCGCGATCACCCGCTCGACCCCGAAGCGGGCGATCAGATGCCCGGTGAAGAACGAGGGCACGAACATCGCCAGCACATGGGCCGAAACGACATTGGCGGCATCGGCGGTCTCGAAGCCGCAGCCTACCACGGCCAGCGGGGTGGAGGTCATCACCAGATTCATCAGCGAATAGCTGACCATGCCGCAGATCATCGCCACCAGGATGCGCGGGGTGCGCAGCAGCTCGGCCCGGCTGCGCCCGCGCGGCGAACCGGGCGCGGGCCGCGGCGGCCGGGGGATGTCGAGCAGCGGAAAGATCACGAAACCCAGGGCGTTGAGCCCGATCACCACCAGATAGGCACCCGCGAAGGGCACCGGCGCCAGCAGGTCATGGGTGGACTTGACCAGCTGCGGGCCGAGGATCGCGCCGATCAGCCCGCCCGCCATCACCCAGGAAATCGCCTTGGGCCGGAAGGCGGGGCTGGCGGTGTCGGTGGCGGCGAAGCGGTAGAAGCCCTGCGCCGACATGTAGAGGCCCACCAGGAAGGACCCCGCCAGCATCAGCGGGAAGGAATGCACCCACAGCGCCAGAGCGGTGATCGCCGCACCCAGCCCGCCGCCGATCGTGCCCAGGTGGAAGCCCGCGCGGCGGCCATGGCGCTGCATGAATTCCGACAGGAACGGGGCGGAGACCATCGAGCCCAGCACGATCAGCGAAATCGGCAGCGTGGCAAGGCAGGGATTGGGCGCCAGATACTGCCCGGCCAGCCCGCCCATCACGAAGTTCATCGGCATCTGCGCGCCCAGGATCGCCTGCGCGGCGACCAGCACCATGACGTTGCGCCGGGCGCGGGCGTCGCCCGCGGCCTCGTCGCGCGCGGCGCCCGGGCCCGGGTCGCCCCGCGTCGCATCCGCGGGGGGGGAACCTGCGGCAGAATCGTCGGACATGGCGATCTGCCTAGCCCCGCGCCGATGCCGGCGCAATGGCGATCAGCGCAGCGGGAAGCCCAGCCGGCGCAGACTTGCCTTCAGCGCATGGCGGCCATGCATCGCCGCGATGGAGCCGAGCCGGTCCAGCATCCGGCGCGTCCAGATCGGCTCGGCCAGGCCCTCGGCGGCGGCAAAGGCGGCCGCGGCCCGTTTGTGGCGGGCCAGCAGGGCGGGATCCGGGATCCGGCCATGGCGGTTCACGAAATGCACCGCCCCCTGCGGCAGACGCGGCCGCACCCGGCCGCCCGCGGCGAGATCGGGCCAGCCGACGCACAGCCCGAACAGCGCGGCGGCGCGGGGCGGCAGGTCGAGAAGCCTGGCCACCGTCTCGGGCCGGTTGCGGATGCCGCCGATATACACGGTGCCGAGCCCGAGCGATTCGGCGGCGACAACCGCGTTCTGCGCGGCCAGGGCGGCATCGATCGCGGCGACGAGGAAGGCCTCGAGATGGTCGAGCGCCGGCAGCTCGCGCCCCGCCTCGGCGGCGATCGCCGCATGGCGCGACAGGTCGGCGCACCAGACCAGGAACAGCGGGCAGCGGCGCACATGGTCCTGGTCGCCCGCCGCCCGGGCCAGCGCGTCGCGCAGCGCGGGATCGGTGACGCTGATCACCGACCAGGCCTGCAGGTTCGAGGAAGTGGCCGCCGACTGCGCGGCGGCGATCAGCGTCTCGCAGGTGCCTTCCGGCACCGGATCCGGCCGGTAGCGGCGGACCGAGCGATGGGCGAGCAGCCCCGCGATCACCGCGTTCCAGGGGCCCGGGGCGGGCAGCGGCCCGGCGCCG
>RFGB01000165.1 GCA_003697125.1 Alphaproteobacteria bacterium | reverse complement strand
CGCCCCCGCCGCGATCAGCGCCTGCAGGCGCGAGCGGGTCAGCCCCAGCCCCGGCGGCACCGCCGCGGCCAGCGCCCGGTCGAGACGGCCGCCCTCGGCCAGTGTGAGGTGGAGACGTTCTGCCATGCGCCCCGATCCAGAGGATGAGCTTCCCGAACCGCCGCGCCTGCGGCTGCTGCGCCGCATGGTCACCGCGCTGACGGGGGTTCTGATCATCGCGGTGATAACCGTGGTGGCGCTGCTTGTCATCCGCCTGACCCAGACGCCGCCCCCCGCCCTGCCGCAGCTTCCCCCGGCGGTGACGCTGCCCGCGGGCGAGACGGCCGAGGCGGTCACCTTCGGCCGCGGCTGGGTGCTGGTCGTCACCCGCGATCGGGAAGGCCGGCAGCGCGCCCGCATCTATGACAGCGCCACCGGCGCCCCGCGGGGCGAGATGGCGTTCGACTGACCCCACATCGCCCCTTGCAACCCGGGGCCGCTGCACCAGATACTGGCGCATGGCCCTTCCGGACGGATTCCTCGACGAGCTGCGCGGGCGCCTGTCTCTGGCGCAGATCGTGGCCCGAAAGGTCACCTGGGACCGCAGGAAGTCCCAGCCCGGGCGCGGCATATGGTGGGCCTGCTGTCCCTTCCACAACGAGAAGACCCCCTCGTTCAAGGTCGATGACAACAGCGGGCGGTTCTACTGCTTCGGCTGTCAGGCGAAGGGCGACGCGATCGGCTTCGTGATGCAGACCGAGAATCTGGGATTTCTGGAGGCGGTCGAGGCGCTGGCGCGCGAGGCGGGGATGACGATGCCCGCGCGCGACCCCCAGGCGGCGGCGCGGGCCGAGGCGCGGGCGGGGCTGTTCGCGGTGATGGAGGAGGCGGTCCGATTCTACCGGCTGCAGCTGCGCACCGCGCGCGCCCAGAAGGCGCGCGACTATCTGGCCGGGCGGGGGCTGGGGGAGGAGGCGCTTGCCCGCTTCGAGATCGGCTATGCCCCCGCCGACGGGCAGGCGCTGGCCGCGGCGCTGACGGCGCGGGGAATCGCGGCCGAGGATCTGCAGCGCGCCGGGCTGGTCTCGGCCGCGGGGAACGGCCGCGCGCCGCGCGACCGGTTCCGCGACCGGATCATGTTCCCGATCCGCGACGGGCAGGGCCGCGCCATCGCCTTCGGCGGCCGGGCGCTCGACCCCGGCGCACCGGCGAAATATCTCAATTCCCCCGACACGGAGCTGTTCGACAAGGGGCGCTGCCTCTACAACCTGCACACCGCGCGCGAGGCGGCCGGACGCGCGGGCGGCCTGATCGTGGCCGAGGGCTACACGGACGTGATCGCGCTGGCGCAGGCGGGTTTCGAACATGCCGTGGCACCGCTGGGCACCGCGATCACCGAGGAGCAGCTGCGGCTGATGTGGCGCATCGCCGACGAGCCGGTGATCGCGCTGGATGGCGACCGCGCCGGGCTCGACGCCGCGCGCAGGCTGATCGACCGGGCGCTGCCGCTTCTGGAACCGGGCAGGTCGCTGCGCTTCGCCACCCTGCCGCCGGGCCAGGATCCCGACGACCTGATTCGCGCCGGCGGGGCGCAGGCGATGCAGGCGGTGATCGACGCCGCCCAGCCGATGATCGACCTGCTGTGGGCGCGCGAGACCGAGGACCGCCCGCTGGATACCCCCGAGCAGCGCGCCGCCTTCGAGCTGGCCCTGCGCAAGATCGCCGCCCGCATCGCCCATCCCGCGCTGCGCGCGCATTACGCCGATGCCCTGCGCGCGCGGGCCCGCGCGCTGCTGCGCCCGCCGCGCCCCGACGGCATGCGCGGCCCGCGCCGCCATCGCGGCACCGACGGCGCGACACCCGCGGCACGGGCTTCGGCGCTCGCGCGCGGGGATCTGGGGCCCGCGGCCCTGGCCCGCCCGCGCGAGGCCGCGATCCTGATGGGCTGCATCAACCACCCCGACATCGCGGCCGAGATCGACCATCTGCTGGAGCGGGTGAACTTCCGCAATCCCGATCTCGAGGCGCTGCGCCGCACCCTGCTCGCCGCCCTGCCCGACTGTCTGGGCCAGCCCGATCCGGCCGAGAGCCTGCGCCGGCGGATCGGCGCGGAGGGGATCGCGGCCCTTGCGGCGATCCCCGCGGTGGCGATGCATCCGCATCTGCGCCCGGACGCGCCGGCCGAGCGGGCGCGGCTGGCGGTGGCCGATGCGCTGGAGCTGCACCGCGCCGAGCTGGGGCTGGATGCGGAGATGCGCGAGGCGATCGAGGTGCTGCGGGCGGGGCCGGACGAGATCGCCTTCCGCCGCGTGCGCGAGGCCGCGCAGTCGCGCAATCGGGTGCTGGAACGGGCCGGATCGGCCGCGAAATCGGCAACAGTCGCCGAGGATCGGGTCGCGGCGGACTTGCAAAGCTGGCTAGACAACCAGATTTGGGTAAGGAAGAGGCGCTAGGACGCGCGCGAATCGCCGATTCGCCCCGCCCGCCGGGTGAACGTCGCTTCCGCCACGGCATGGTCAGAACGGAGTGCAGCATGGCCGCAAAGGACGTGGAGCAGGACAAGGAGCAGGACTTCAACGACGGCGCCGTGATCCTGGACATGAGCCAGGCCGCCGTGAAGAAGATGATCGCCCAGGCCAAGGCCCGCGGCTACATCACCCATGACGAGCTGAACCAGGTGCTGCCGTCCGAGCAGGTGTCCTCCGAACAGATCGAGGACGTCATGGCGCTCCTGTCGGACATGGGCATCACGGTCGTCGATGGTGACGAGGCCGAGGGCGAGGAAGAGGACAAGGCCCCCGAGGCCGGGGAGGAGAGCCGCGACCTGGTCGCCGTCAGCGGCAATGGCGGCGAATCGCTCGACCGCACCGACGACCCGGTGCGCATGTATCTGCGCGAGATGGGTTCGGTGGAACTGCTCTCGCGCGAGGGCGAGATCGCCATCGCCAAGCGCATCGAGGCCGGCCGCAACACCATGATCGCGGGGCTGTGCGAAAGCCCGCTGACCTTCCAGGCGATCACGATCTGGCGCAATGAGCTGCTCGAGGGCAAGATCATGCTGCGCGACGTGATCGACCTCGAGGCCACCTTCGGAGCCTCGCTGGAAGAGGAGACGGCCGAGGAGGACCTGACCCCCGAGGCGGGCGAGACCGCCGAGCCCCGCGCCGCCGGCGAGGATGAGGAGGACGAGGACGAACAGTCCAACCTCTCGCTTTCGGCGATGGAGAATTCGTTGCGCGATCAGGTGCTCGAGAAGCTCGAGCGCATCGCCGAGGACTACAAGCGCCTGTCGCAGATGCAGGACAGCCGCATCTTCGCCACGCTGAACCGCGACGAGACCTTCTCGGCCGCGCAGGAACGCGAATATCTTCGCCTGCGCGGCGAAATCGTGAAGCTGGTCAACGAGCTGCACCTGCACAACAACCGCATCGAGGCGCTGGTCGATCAGCTCTACGGCATCAACAAGCGCATCATGTCGCTGGACAGCGCCATGGTGAAGATCGCCGATCAGGCCCGCATCGACCGGCGGGAATTCATCGAGCAGTATCGCGGCTCGGAGCTCGATCCCGCCTGGCTGGACCGCGTCAGCAAGCTCAAGGGCCGCGGCTGGGCGGAGCTTGCCACCAAGTATCGCGACAGGATCGAGGAGATCCGCGCCGAGATGGCCCAGATCGGCCAGTATGTCGGCGTCGACATCCCCGAATTCCGCCGCATCGTCCAGACCGTGCAGAAGGGCGAGAAGGAAAGCCGGATCGCGAAGAAGGAGATGGTCGAGGCCAACCTGCGCCTCGTCATCTCGATCGCCAAGAAATACACCAATCGCGGGCTGCAGTTCCTCGACCTGATCCAGGAAGGCAATATCGGCCTGATGAAGGCGGTGGACAAGTTCGAATACCGCCGCGGCTACAAGTTCTCCACCTACGCCACCTGGTGGATCCGTCAGGCGATCACCCGGTCCATCGCCGATCAGGCCCGCACCATCCGCATCCCCGTCCACATGATCGAGACCATCAACAAGCT
>RFGB01000164.1 GCA_003697125.1 Alphaproteobacteria bacterium | reverse complement strand
GGGCGGGGGAGGGTCGGCGGGCGACGGAATTTTATAGAGCTATAGAATTTTGCCATTATACTTTCGTCACTGCCAGCGGAAAGCATGATTCGCGGAGGTGGCGGACATGGCTGCGGACCCGATCCGGGACTACGGGCTGCTGCGCGGCTCCACCGCTCCCGGCCTGCTGGTGCGGCGCGCCCGGCAGGAAGGCGGGCGGGTGGCCTGGCGGGCCAAGCGCCTGGGCATCTGGGTCGAGCGCAGCTGGCGTTCGCTGGCCGAGGAGGTCGCGGCGGTGGCGCGCGGCTTCGCCGATCTGGGGCTTTCGCCGGGCGACCGGGTGGCGATCATGGGCGATGCCTGCGAGGCCTGGGTGATCTGCGATCTCGCCGCCCAGACCCTGGGTGCCGTCAGCTATGGCATCTATCCCACCGCCTCGGCCGAGGAGCTGGCCTTCCAGATGCGCGACGGCGGGGCGGTGATCTTCGTGGCCGAGGATCAGGAATATGTCGACAAGATCCTGGCCGTGGCAGAGGGGCTGCCGGCGCTGCGCCACATCGTGGTGATCGACCCCACCGCGCTGTTCGCCTATTCCGATCCGCGGCTGGTGGTGCTGGAGGACATCGCCGCCCCCCGGCGCGGCAGCCACAACCTGGACTGGCTGGCCGAACGCGCGGGCCGCCTCGATCCCCAGGCGCCCGCCTTCATCGTCTACACCTCGGGCACCACCGGCGCGCCGAAGGGCGCGGTCGTCACCCATGGCCGCCACCTCGCCGCCACGGCGAACATCCTGCACCATTACCCCATCCTCGCCCGCACCGGTCAGCGCACCGTGGTCTTCCTGCCGCTGTGCCATGTCCTGGGGCGCGACGTGGCCATCACGCTGCCACTGCTTTCGGGCCTGGAGCCCCATTTCGGCGAGGATGTGGAGGATCTCGCCCTCACGCTCTTCGAGGTGGCGCCGACGGTCCTGTTCTCGGTGCCGCGCTTCCTGCAGAAATGGGCGAGCCAGATCCTGATCGGCATCGCCAACACCTCGCCGCTGAAGCGTCGGGCCTGGAACCTGGCGATGCGCATCGCCCGGCGCGCGCTGGACCGGCGCTGGCAGGGCAGGGACCCGGGCCCGGCATGGCGGCTTGCGCGCGCCGCGGTCTTCGACCCCGCGCTGACCAGGCTCGGCCTGGACAGGCTGCAGCTGGCCGTGTCGGGTGGCGCGCCGATGCCCGCCGACACCGCCCGGTTCTGGCAGATGCTGGGCGTGAACCTGGTGGAAATGTATGGCCAGACCGAGACCGCGGGCGGCATCATCGCCGGCCAGCGCGGCCCGTTCCCGCGCCCCGGCACGGTGGGCACCGTGCCCGAGGGCTGGAAGGTCCGTCTGGCCGGATCGGGGGAAATCGAGGTGTTCAGCCCCGATCTCTTCTCGGGCTACTGGAACAACCCCCAGGCCAGCGCCGCCGCCTTCAGCGCCGATGGCTGGCCGCGCACCGGCGATGTCGGCGAATGGCAGGGCGAGGCGCTGCGCCTCGTCGACCGCGCCCGCGACTTCATCGTCACCGCCGGGGGCAAGACCATCTCGCCGGCCTGGGTCGAGAATGCGCTGCGCGCCAGCCCCTACATCAGCGAGGCGGTCGTCTTCGGTCACGGGCGCAAATATCTCGTGGCCCTTGTCGAGATCGACGCCGAGATGGTGGCCGAATGGGCCCGCGCCCGCGGGCTGGCGCTGACCGGCTTCCGCAGCCTGGTCGAGAGCGATGAGGTCCGCGCGCTGATCGCGCAGGAGATCGCGCGCGGCAACGCCACCCTGGCGCGCGTCGAACAGGTCAAGGATTTCCGCATCATACCGAAGGAGCTTGACCCGGAGGAAGAGGGCGAGCCGGTCACGCCCACGCGCAAGGTCAAGCGCGCCCAGATGTACGAGAAGTTCCGCGACCTTGTGGAGGCGATGTACGACGACAGCGAGGAACGCGCGATTGCCGAAGCGGTCGGAGACGCCGCCGGCACGCCGTGACCGGGGCGGGCGCGTCGCCTGCCCGAACGGTTCAGACAATGGACGGGAGGAAGCCATGTTCACGCGAAGCGCAATCCTGGCCGTGGCGCTGGGGCTCGCCGCCGGCGCCGGCGCGTCGGCGCAGGAGGCCATCCGGATCGGCCTGACCGGCGCCTTGACCGGTCCGGTCGCGGGCACCTATGCCCCGGCTGTCGAGGGGCTGAGGGTCTATCTGGAGGGGGTGAACGCCCGCGGTGGCATCGGCGGCCACCGCATCGAGCTGGTCCTTCAGGACGACGGGGCCGAACCCTCGCGCGCGGCCGCGAATGCCCGCCGCTTCGCCACCCAGGACGGCGTGGTGATGATGATCAACTCCAGCCTGTCCTCGACCTATGCGCCGATGATCGCCGAGGCGCGCCGGGCAGGCGTTCCGCTGCTGTTCGCGGCCTCGGCCTGCCCGACCGAGGTCTTCCCGCCGGCCGATCCGAATCTCTTCTGCACCACCGGCTTCGGGCCGCGCTACGATAGCCGCGCCGCGCTGGACTTCATCGCCGCGATGGACGGCTCCGATGTGAAGATCGCCTTTCACGCCATGGCGATCCCGATCTCGCGCGGCGAGATCGACTATGCCGAGACGCTGGCCGCCGAAAGGGGCATGACCCCGGTGGCCAAGGAGATCACGCCGCCGCCCACCCCCGACTACGGCCCCTTCGCCGACAACATCGCCCGGGCGGGGTGCCGAATGGGTGTGGTCCTGGGCGCCCTGGGTTGCGCAGCTGCGCACCTTCGAGGCGCTGCGCCGTCAGGGCTGGCAGGGGAAATACCTGCTCTATGCCCATCTCGAGGCCGAGGACGAGCTTGCACGCGTCGCCGATGGCGACCTCTACGCCATCGGGGCCAACGCGATGTTCGTCGAGGCGCTGCCGGTGATGGAGGAGATCGCCGCGGCCGCGGCCAGCGCCGGATCCAGCTATCCGGCCCATCAGCTGACCGAGGGCTGGATCGCCGGCATGGTGATCGAGGCGGCGCTTTCCGCCGCGGATGATCCGACCGATCCCGCGGCGGTGCGGGCGGCACTCTCGGCGGTGCGGGTGGATACCCGCGGCCTGCGGGGCGCTGCCCTGGAATGGACCGAGAGCAACCACTTCCGCACCGAGCAGGCCTATCGGGTGTATCGCTGGAACCCGGAGAAGGGCGCCATCGAGATCGCGCGCGACTGGATGCATTACCGCGTCGAGTGAAACCCGGCCGCGGGGGCGGCCACCGCCCCCGGGTCCGGCTGCCGACGGGGTCGGGGGGTCGGTCATGCAGTTCGTCGTCAATGTCGCCGTGCTGGGCGCGATCTATGCGCTGATCGCCTGCGGCTATGTGCTGGTCTACCGGGTCAGCCGCGTGCTCAACCTCGCCCATGGCGAATTGATGATGCTGGGCGCCTATCTTCTGGTCGCGACGGCGTCGGGCATCGGTTCGCCCTGGGCCGCGCTCGGCTTCGCGGTCGCCCTCAGCCTGGCGGTGGGGGTGCTGGTCTATCTGTTCCTGATGCGCCGTATGACCGGCGAGATGGTGCTTGCGGCGGTGCTCAGCACCGTCGCGCTCGGCATCATGATCCGCGGGGTGGTGCTGCTGGTCTGGACGGCCAGCCCGCAATATCCGCGCGCAGCGCTGGGCTGGGACAACCCCAGCCTCGCGCTTCCGGGCGGGGCGAACATCTCGTTCTTCTCGGCGCTGCTCATCGGGGTGACGGCGGTGGTCTATGCCGGGCTGTTCGTCTTCCTGCGCCACAGCCGATGGGGGATGCGGATGCGCGCGGCGGGGCAGAACCCGCTGCTTGCCGCCCAGCGCGGCATCAACCTGCATGCCGTCTTCGCCCTGGCCTGGGGGCTTGCCACCTTCACCGGCGCCATGGCGGGAATGCTGATCGCGCTGGACAGCGGGCTTGACGCGACGATGGTGATGATCGGGCTGAAGGCGTTTCCGGCCGCGCTGGTCGGCGGCCTCGACAGCCTGGTCGGTGCGCTGGCGGGCGGCCTTCTGGTCGCGCTGGTCGAGGTCGGGGTGATCCGCTTCGTCGATCCGCTGCTGGCCGATGTCGTCCCCTTCCTCGTGCTGGTGGCGATGCTGGTGATCCGTCCCTGGGGCCTGTTCGGAACGCGCGAGGAGCTGGACCGTGTCTAAGCCCCTTCCCCATGTCAGCGGCTGCATGCGGCTGAGCTATGGCGACGAGTTCCGCCTGTTCGAGACGCGCATCAGTCGCCTGGCGGCGTTCGGCTTCGCCGTCGTGCTGGCGATGCTGCCCTTCGTCGCCTCGCCCTTCGTGCTGGACCTGGCCACGCAGGTCTTGCTGGCCAGCATCGGGGCGCTGGCGCTGATGCTGCTGACCGGCTTTGCAGGTCAGGTCAGCCTGGGCCATGCCGGGCTTCTGGCGGCGGGGGCGTTCACCACCGGCATCCTGTTTCGCGAGTTCGCCCTTCCCTTCTGGGTGACGGTGCCGGCGGCGGGTCTGGTGGGCGGACTGCTCGGCCTCGTCTTCGGGCTGCCCTCGCTCAGGCTGCGCGGGCTCTACCTCGCGGTCTCGACCCTGGCGCTGCATTTCGTCGTCGTCTATCTGGGCGCGGAATACGAGACGCGGCGGGGCTTTTCCACCGGCATACTGATCGACCCGCCACGGCTGTTCGGCCACGAGATCTACGCGCCGCGGGAATGGTATTTCATCCTGCTGGCAGCGGCCCTGGCCGCGCTGTGGATCAGCTTCAACCTGCTGCGCAGCCGTTCGGGCCGCGCCTGGCGGGCGATCCGCGCCAACGAGACCGTCGCCGCGGCGCTGGGCATCCGCGTGGCGCGCCACAAGCTCTACGCCTTCGTCATCACCTCGGCGATGACCGCGGTGGCCGGGGCGCTGTTCGCGCTCTATCGCGGCTTCGTCTCGATCGAGGCCTTCTCGCTCTATCTCAGCATCCAGTATGTCGCCATGATCATCATCGGCGGCATGGGATCGCTCGCGGGTGCGCTGCTCGGGGCGCTCTTCGTCACCCTGTTTCCGTATGGGATCGAGGCGACCATGGCCGCGCTGCCCGGGGCGGGCCGTCTTGCCGGGGATGTCTTCGCCGTCAATCAGGCCGCCTTCGGGGTGGTGATGATCCTGTTCCTGGTCTTCGAGCCCGAGGGGCTGATGGGCATCTGGCGGCGCGTCCGCGACTGGTTCGTGCTGTGGCCGTTCCGGGCGCGACTGCCGGGGAGGGGCTGATGGCGCTTCTGGCGGTCGAGAATCTGGAGGTGGTCTATTCCCGCGCGATCACGGCGGTGCATGGCGTCTCGCTCTCGGTCCCGCAGGGCGCGATCGTCGCCGTCCTCGGCACCAATGGCGCGGGCAAGAGCACGACGCTGCGCGCCATATCGGGGTTTCTCGGTCTGGACGACGCCCGCGTCACCGAGGGGCGCATCCGCTTCGACGGGCAGGACATCGCCAACCTGCCGCCCCATCGCACCGCGGCGATGGGCATCGCCCTGGTGCCCGAGCGCGAGAAGGTCTTCCCGAACCTTACCGTTGCCGAGAATCTCGCCGCGGTGCCAAGCCCGCGCCCCCGCGCGCTGATGGATACCGTGCACGACCTGTTTCCCCGCCTGGCCGGGCTGGGGCGGCGAACGGCGGGGCTGCTGTCGGGCGGCGAAAGGCAGATGCTGGCCATCGCGGCGGGGCTGATGGGCGCGCCGCGCCTGCTGATGGTCGACGAGCTTTCCCTCGGCCTGTCGCCCATCGCCACCGCGGAGCTGGCCGACAGCCTTCGCCGCATCCGGCGCGAGCTGGGTCTCACCATCCTTCTGGTCGAGCAGAGCGCGGCGGTGGCCCTGTCGATCGCCGACCACGGCTATGTGCTGGAGAATGGCCGGGTCGTGCTGGAGGGCAGCGCCGAACGGCTTCGCGGCCATCCGGACGTGCAGGAATTCTATCTGGGCGGCAGTGCCGGGGGGCGGCGCAGCTATCGCGACGTGAAGCAGTATCGCCGCAGCCGGAGGTGGTATGGCTGAACTGGAGATCGAGGGACTGACGCTTGCCTTCGGCGGTCTGAGGGTGCTGGAGGGCGTGAGCCTGGCGGTCGATGCGGGCGAACTGTTCGCGCTGATCGGCCCGAACGGGGCGGGCAAGACCAGCATCTTCAACTGCATCAGCGGCCTCTACCGGCCGCAGGCCGGCAGCATCCGGTTCCGCGGCGAGGAGATCACCGGCCTGCCGCCCCCGGAGATCGCCCGGCGAGGGATCGCCCGCACCTTCCAGCATGGCGAGCTGTTCGGCGCGATGAGCGTCATCGACAACCTGATGACCGGGCGCCATGCGCTGATGCGTGGCGCGCCGCTGGCCGAGGCGCTGTTCCTGCCCTCGGTGCGCCGCGCCGAGATCGCCCACCGCGAGGCTGTGGAACGGGTGATCGCCTTCGTCGAGCTGGAGCGGTTCCGCCATGCGCCGGTGGGGGGCCTTCCCTTCGGGCTGCAGAAGCTGTGCGGCTTCGCCCGGGCGCTGGCGATGGAACCGCGGTTCCTTCTGCTCGATGAACCCTCGGCAGGCCTCAACCGGGACGAGCGCGAGGATCTGGCGCGCTTTCTGCTGCGCATCCGCCACGAGCTCGGCGTGCCGATGATCTGGATCGAGCATGACATGCAGATGGTCGCCGATCTCGCCGACCGGGTGCATGTGCTGGACTATGGCCGCACCATCGCCAGCGGCCCGCCCGACCGGGTGCTCTCCGATCCCGCGGTGATCGGCGCCTATCTGGGCACCGCCCCCGCCGCGTCCTGAGCCGCCGCGGCGGCGGGCCTAGGGTTCGAGCCGCGCCTTCTCCTTCCCGGGCCCGAGCGCGGGGCCAGGGCGGGGGCGGAAAAGCCCGGGCATGTGCCAGTCCGGGTCCGCGCCGGCGAACAGGTCGAGGAAGGCGACGGCCAGGCGCGAATCCGCGGCGACGTTCTCGCGGAAGCTCTCCCACGCACGCAGATCGTCAAGCACCGCCGGGGCGCCCGCCTGCCGGGCATGGAAGTCCTGTTCCAGCACCAGTCCGCGCAGCTTCAGGCAGAAGGTCACGTAGAGATGGCCCTCCGGCCAGAAATGGGCGGGACGGCCCGGGTCAGCCCCTTCCGGGCCCCCGACGCACCGCGCCGGCGCGTGGCGGAGGAGGCTGCGCAGCATCAGCCCGGCGGCAAAGCCCACGAAGGCCTCGCGATCCTCCGAACGGCCGGGCTTCTGGGCATCGAAGGCGTGAATCCATTCCGAGAAGGCGGCGACCAGGGCGCGTTCGTCCAGAACGAAGCGGTTTGCGGTCTCGGCCTCGACCTGCCCGAGATGGGCATTGAAGGTCTCGATGAACCAGCGCACCCGCTGTGCGGACTTTCGGACCGGCCGGACTGGCGTGACATCGGACATTGCCGCGGCCCCTCAGAGGTGGTCCGAGATTTCGCGCAGCGCCTGCGCCAGCGCCGCCGGATCGCCCATCGCCGCGCGCAGGCGCGCGGATTCCGCGGCCACCAGCGCATCGGCCAGATCCAGAAGCCGGACCTCCTCGGCAAGCGATGTGCCGCGCTCGGCCAGAAGCCATACGGCCAGACCGCACAGCCGCAGCTCGATCGCCGCCTTCTCCTCCTCATCCAGGGTCACGGGGAGCCCGGGGATGCGTCCGGCCACATGCGCGTCACGCAGCGCCAGCACCAGCTGCGCCGCGCGCATCGGCGGCCCGGCGGTCCGGTCGGCGATGGTGCCAAGCCGCGCGGCGGTCAGCACCTCGCTGAGCAGAAGGGACGGCTCCTCGCGCCGGCGCAGATGGTCCCAGGCGAAGGCCAGAACCCGCGCACAGGCGAACGCATCGCTGCGTCGCGCCGAAGGGCCGGCGAGGAAGGCTGCCGCGGCGCCGATGTCGGCCTCGGAAATCCCCGCTTCCAGCAGGCGCGCCCCGCGCCCCTCGAGCGCCCGGAGCGCATCGAGCACCGGCGCGGGGACTGCCCGCCGCAGCGGCTCGAGCAGCTCCTCGGTCAGGTCGGCCACACCGGCCAGCCCGCGCAGCGCATCGCGCAACGGCATCGAGAGAGCCTGCGCCACCGGCAGACTCGGCAGGCGGGGCCGTCGGGACATCCGAGCCTCGGTCATCTCGCCTCTGGTTAGCAGCGCAGTGGCGTGCTGTCCATGAAGTTGAGCGTGTCCCGGAGCGAGGTGACCCCGGCCTGGCTGCCCAGCCCGGTCGCGTTCTGCGCCGACGCCGCCTGGCCCATCCGCACGCAATCCTCCACCGGCAGGCCCAGATGCAGGCCGGTGGCGAAGCCGGCATTGAAGCAGTCGCCGCAGCCGCAGGTGCAGACCACCTCGACCCGATAGGCGGGAATGTGGAAGGATCGTCCGCTCCGGTCACGATACATCACCCCCCGCTCGCCCAGGGTCAGGATCACCGCGCCCGCGCCCTGATCGAGCAGGAAATCCGCGATCGCGTCCAGATCCTGCAGCCCGGACAGGGCCGTCGCCTCTTCCTCGGAGGGCATGAAGTAGTCCGTGTGGGGCAGGAGCGGCCTGACCTTGGCGAAATCGTCCCGGGTCGCCGCGAACACGTCGAGCGTGGTGATCGCGCCGCGCGCCTTCGCCGCCGCCATCACCTCGGCGGTGCGGCCCTGATCCATGCGGTCCATCAGCCCCACGCCGCCCACATGCAGGATGCGCGTGTCGGTCACCCGTTCGATGGCGGCGTCATCGACAAAGAAGCCCGCCGTCGCCCCGCGCTTGTGCAGGGCCGGGCGCGCGCCGTCGGGGCGGGTGGTGACGATGGAGGAGGAGGTGGTCATCCCGGCCACGCGCTGCATGTTCTGCGTGTCGATGCCGAAATCGCCGAGCCGGCGCAGCACCCAGTCGCCCATCAGGTCATTGCCGACCCCGCCCACCGCCTGCACCTTCAGCCCGTGCTTGGCGGCCACGATCGCGGCCGAGCCCGCCGCGCCGGATACCGCCAGGGCGAAATCCTCGACGAAATAGGTGCCGCCCCCCGGGGGCAGGTCGGTGACCGGGCGGCACAGGGCGTCGAAGGTGTAAAATCCCATCGAGGTGTAGTCGAAGGTCATCCCCAGCGCCTCCTGAACCGCTTCACCGAATGCGCCGCCCGGTTTCACCGTCGAACAGATAGAGGCGCGCGGGGTCGAGCGCCACCTGCACCGGGCTGTCGAGGGGGGCGCGGAACTGGCGGTCGGCCTTGATCTCGATCAGCCGCTCCCCGGCCTTGAGCGTGAGATATGTCACGTCGCCGGTGGGCTCGACCCCGTAGACGCAGCCCCTGAGCTCGCCCCCGTCCATCGAGACGGCGCAATCCTCGGGTCGGAAGCCGAGAATCACGCGGCCGAGATCGCCGCGTCCGGGCAGCGGCACCTCGAGCCCCGGCGCGCGGAACACGCCCCCCTCGATCCCCCCCTCGACCAGATTCATCGGCGGCGCGCCGATGAATCCGGCCACGAAGGTGTTGGCCGGATCATTGTAGATCTCGTCGGGGGTGCCGATCTGCTGGATCTCGGCCGAGCGCATCACCACGATGCGGTCGGCAAGGGTCATCGCCTCGATCTGGTCATGGGTGACATAGACCGTCGTGATGCGCAGGTCGCGCTGGATGTGCCGGATCTGGACGCGCATGTGCTGGCGCAGCTTGGCATCCAGGTTGGACAATGGCTCGTCCATCAGGAAGACCTTCGGCTGGCGCACGATCGCGCGGGCAAGCGCGGCCCGCTGGCGCTGGCCGCCCGACAGCGCCCCCGGCTTGCGGTCGAGCAGTTCGGTCAGCTGGACCATCTCGGCCGCCCGCCGCACCAGCGCGTCGTGCTGGCTGCGCGGCACCTTGCGCATGCGCAGCGGGAAGCGGATGTTCTCGTAGACGGTCATGTTGGGATAGAGCGCATAGCCCTGGAACACCATGGCAACGTCGCGGTCGCGGGCATCGACCCCGTTCATGTTCTCGCCGTCCATCAGGATCTCGCCCGAACTCGGCTCCTCCAGCCCCGCGATCATGCGCATCGTCGTGGTCTTGCCGCAGCCCGAGGGGCCGAGGAACACGACGAATTCCTCTTCCGCAATGTCGAGATTGACCCCCCGCACGCCCCATACCGCGCCCCAGCGCTTCTCGACATTCCGCAGCTCGATCCGTGCCATGCCGGCTATCCCTTCACAGCGCCCATCGTCAGCCCCCGGCTCAGATGCCGCTGGATCAGCAGGACCACCAGGAACACCGGCAGGAAGGCCAGGAAGGCGACAAGGGCGATGGCGTTGTAGATCACGCCGTCCGAACCGCCGGTGAAGTTGGCCAGCGCGACGGACATCGTATAGGCATTGGGGGTCGAGGCGATCAGCAGCGTGAACAGGAATTCGTTGATCGCGAAGATCATCGCGATCACGCTTGCGGTGATGATGCCCGGGCGGATCGCGGGCACGATCACCTCCCACAGGATCCTGAGGTCCGAGGCGCCGTCGGTGCGGGCGGCATCCTCCAGTTCCTTGGGGATGTCGAGCATGTAGCTGCGGATGATCCAGGTCACCAGGCTCAGGTTGATCGCGGCATAGACGATCATCAGCGCCCAGACCGTGTCCAGAAGTCCCAGGCTGCGGAAAAGGAAGAAGATGGGGATCGCCACGATCGCCGGCGCCATCATCCGGGTCGACAGGATGTAGAAGGCGATGTCGTCACGCCCGCGATACTGATAGCGGGCCAGGGAATAGGCCGCCGGGATCGCCAGAACCAGATCGATCAGCACCGACCCGAAGATCGCCGCCACCGAGTTGCGCAGATAGCGCGCCATGGGCCAGTCTTCCCAGATCATGTGCCAGGCATCGAGCGAGAATGTCGGCCAGTAGATCGGGCGCGGGGTGATGATCTCGACCCGCGGGCGCAGACCGATGGACAGGAACCATGCCACCGGAACGAGGCAGACCAGGGCCCATGTCCCGAGAATGAGATAGCGCAGCAGCCTGCTGTCGCGGCGGGTCGTGCGAAGGCTTGCCATCTCTCAGCTCCTCGCCGAACGGAAGGCGCGCTTGACCACGGTCTGGGCGATCACGATGGTCAGAACAAGCATGACGACGCTTGCGGCCGAGGCATAGCCGAAGTTGAAGAACTTGAAGCCGGTCCGGTAGACGAAATAGCTGATCGTCTCGGTGCCGAAGGCCGGGCCGCCCTTGGTGATGATGAAGACATTGGCGAACATCGTGGTGATGTCGATCGCGCGCAGCGTCAGCGCAACGGCGATCACCGGGCGCATCAGCGGCAGCGAGACATTCCAGAACACCTGGAACCAGGATGCCCCGTCGAGGCGGGCCGCCTCCTCGATCTCCTCGTCCTGGCCCTGAAGCGCGGCCACGAAGATGATGAACAGGAAGGGCGTCCACTGCCACACATCCGCCAGGATCAGCACCGCCCGGCTCATCCACACCGAGGACTGGATTGACAGGTTCTGTTCGATCAGCCCCAGACGGATCAGGATGTCCGAGACGACGCGCGCATCCAGGAAGGCGAGCTTGAACAGGAAGGCCACCGCCGATGGCATGAACAGCATCGGCACCAGGAAGATGATCCGCCAGCCGCGCACCCACGGATCGCGATAGGCGTGATAGGCAAGCGCCAGCGCGATGACGCATTGCAACGCCAGCGAGATCGCGCCGATCACGAAGGTGTTCCACAATGCGCCCCAGAACTGCGGATCGGCCAGCAGCCGCTCGTAATTGGCCAGGCCCACATAGGTCCACGGCCCGAACTTCACCGCGTGAAAACTCTGCACCAGGGCGAAGATCCCCGGATACAGCGTGATCAGCAGCAGATAGATGACCGCGGGCGCGACCAGCAGATAGGGAAACAGCACGCGCAGGCGCCGGCTGCGACGCCGGTAGCGGCCCTGCGCGGGCCGTGCCGGGGCGGATCTCTCCGCCCCGGCGGGGACAGGCGACTCGGTCAACCCTGCCGACTCCCTTATCGTCGCGCCGTCAGAAGGGCAGCGGCTTGCCTTCGCCGACATACAGTCCCGGCGCAACCGCGGCATAGTCCACCGGGTCGTTGCCGGCGTAGAAGCCGTTCTCCGCCATGATCTGGCGCACCGCGGCCACTGCATTGTCAAGCGCTTCCCTGGCCGAGATCCGGCCGACGACGGCCTTGTTGATCTCGTTCCCGATCGCCTGCTCGATGGGGAAGGCGCCGGGAATGCGCGGCGCGCACCAGGCATGGTGCAGGCTGTCCCCCCAGACCTTCGCGGGCTGCGAGACGGCCTGCAGGTTCGGGTTCTCCAGCACCGACTTGTAGCCGGGCGCCACGCCGTTGGCATTGGCCTCGTTCATCGCCATGATCGAGGCGGTGGTCAGGAAGCCCAGCATCAGGAAGGCGCCTTCGGGGTTGCGCGCCGCCGCCGCGACGCAGGAGGTGGAGCCGGCGATGTTGGGCGGCGCGAAGCGCCCGCCGGGGATCCGCGGCTCGTAGATCGTCACGAAGTCGCCGACGATCTGCGACTGGTCGGGACGCATCGCCTGCGTGCCGGAATCCTGCCAGCTGATGTTGGTGGCCACCTGACCGCCCAGCCAGGCCGCGCGGTTCTCGGGCCAGCCCGCCCCCGCATGCCCGGGATTGGCGTGCTTGGCGAGTTCCAGGATGATCTCGAGCCCCTTGATCCCGGCATCATCGTTGAAGATCGGCTCCCACTTCTCGTTGAAGAGCATCATCCCCGCCTGGGTGGCGATGTGCTCCCACGTATAGGTGGACCAGAAGCCGGGAGCGAGCATCAGGCCGACGCCGGAGACCCCCGGCTCGACATTGTTCAGCTCGCGCGCAAGGCGGATCAGATCGTCATAGGTCGGCACCGAATGCGCCTTGTCGATCGGCCCGCCCAGAACCTTCTCGACATAGCCCTTGCGCAGGTGGACCATCTGGATGTCGCAGTCGAAGGGAATGCCATACATCCGCCCATTGAAATAACCGTAGTTCAGGCGGTATGTGTCATAGAAATCATCCAGGGGCAGCTTCCACTTCTCTGCGAATTCATCCAGCGGATACAGGAAGCCCGGCGCGGCGAAATCGCCCATCCAGGGCGAGAAGAACTGCAGCGCGTCGAATGAGGCGTTGCCCGAGATGAACTCGGCCAGCACCTTGTCATACATGCTGTCATCGGGGATCGGGACAAGCTCCACCTTGATGCCCGACAGCGCCTCGAAGGGCGCAAGGCCCTCGGCGGCCGATTCGGTGTCCGCGGCGCCGATCGCGAAGCGCACCCGCGTGCCGGCCAGCTCGGCGCGGACCCGCTCCCAGTCCACCGTGCGGATCCAGTCCTTTTTCGGATCCCACAGCGGCTTGTCATCGGACATGCCGTAGAGGGCGCGGTAGTCGGCCCGCACATACTTGCTGATCGAGATGTCGGCGAGCACGCTGGCCGGGTCCGGCAGGCTGCTCTGGGCGAGGGCGGGCACGCCAAGCGGCGCGGCCGCCGCCGCGATCCCCGCTGCGGATCCGCTCCTCAGGAATGCGCGGCGCGTGAGGCGGAATGTCATCTGATCCTCCCTTGGTCGTCCCCGGGTCGGGCCGGGACCGGTTCGACTGCCCGGCGGGTGCGGCGCCGGGCGTGGCTTGCCGTGCACGTTTGAACCGTGTGCATAACACATGTGCACAGGATCCCGAGTGAAAGCCACGCCCGTGCAATTGTCAAGTGGCTCCTTCGTGCAGATGAACATTGCGGTTGACACCTGAACGAATGTTCTGAATCCTTGCCGTGGCAGCAAGGGAAGGACAGATGGCAACCAATGTCGCACTGACGGGGCTGGCGCGCGAGCTGAAGCAGCGCGCCGATGCGGGCCGCCCGGTCAGGATCGGTCTTGTCGGCTCCGGCGAGATGGGCACCGACATCGTCACGCGCACCGCACTGATGGACGGCATCGAGGTTGCCGCGATCGCCGAGATCGATCTCGCGGCGGCGCATCGGGCGGTGGAGATCGCGCGCCGCGAGGCCGGCCACAGCGTCGAGGTCGCGACCCCCGCCGCGGCCGATGCCGCGATCGCGCGGGGGCGCACGGCGGTGACCGGCGATGCGGGGGCGCTGATCGGATCGGATCTGATCGACGTGATCGTCGATGCGACCGGCGTGCCCGCGGTCGGGGCCGAGATCGGCCTGCGCGCCATGCAGCATGGCAAGCATCTCGTGATGATGAATGTCGAGGCCGACGTGACCATCGGCGCCTATCTGCGGCGCGAGGCCGACCGGCTGGGCGTGGTTTATACCCTGGGCGCGGGCGACGAGCCGTCGGCCTGCATGGAGCTGATCGAGTTCGCCTCGGCAATGGGCCACCGGATCGTGTGCGCAGGCAAGGGGAAGAACAACCCGCTCGACATCGACGCCACCCCGGACGCCTATGCCGAGGAGGCGGCGCGCCGCAACATGAACCCGCGCCTGCTGGTGGAATTCGTCGACGGGTCGAAGACGATGGTCGAGATGTGCGCCATCGCCAACGCCACCGGCCTGATCCCCGATGTCGACGGCATGCACGGCCCGGCGGCAGGTCCGCGGGATCTCGCGCGCACCCTGATCCCGGCCCGCGACGGTGGCGTGCTGTCGGATGTCGGGCGGGTCGACTATTCCGTGGGGCAGGGCGTCGCGCCCGGCGTCTTCGTCATCATCCATGCCGAGCATCCCCGGGTGCATGAGCGGCTGCGCGACCTGAAGATGGGAGACGGCCCCTATTTCGCGCTGATCCGGCCCTATCACCTCACCTCGCTCGAGGTGCCGCTGACCTGCGCGCGCGCCGTCCTGCACGGCAAGGCGGACATGGTGCCGCTGGACCGGCCGGTTGCCGAGGTCTGCGCCGTCGCCAAGCGCGATCTCGCGCCCGGGGAAACCCTGGACCAGATCGGCGAATACAGCTATCGCGCCTGGGCGATGGAGGCAGGGCGCGCGCGCGCCGCCCGCGCCCATCCCGCCGGGGTCCTTGCCGGCGCGCGCGTCACCCGGCCGGTCGCCAGGGGCGCGCTTCTGACCGCCGACAACGTCGCCCTGCCGGACTCTCCGATCGTCGCGCTGCGCCGGCGCCAGGACGAGATGCTGCACGGCAAGGAGGCATCCCATGCCTGAACCCGCGGCCGCGGCCGAGGACAACCGCCCCTACATCATCCGCGCCTATGGCCCCGATGCGCTGCGCGGGGCGCTGCTCAGGATGTTCCTGATCCGCAACTTCGAGGAAGCGGCCGAGGCAAGCTACATGCGCGGGCTTGTCCATGGCACGATGCACCTGTCGATCGGTCAGGAAGCCGTGGCGGTCGGCGCCTGCCTGGGGCTGACGGAAAGCGACAAGATCACCTCGACCCATCGCGGCCATGGTCACTGCATCGCCAAGGGCGCCGATGTCGGGCGGATGTTTGCCGAATTCTTCGGCAAGGAGACGGGCTATTGCCGCGGCCGCGGCGGCTCCATGCACATCGCCGACCCCGCGAAGGGCAATCTCGGCGCCAACGGGATCGTCGGCGGCGGCCTGCCCATCGCGGTCGGCTCCGCGCTGAGCGCCAAGCGCCTCGGGACCGGCGCGGTGACGGTCTGCTTCTTCGGGGACGGCGCGAACAACGAGGGCGCCTTCCACGAGGCGCTGAACATGGCCGCGATCTGGAAGCTGCCGGTCGTGTTCCTGTGCGAGAACAACCGCTACGGCATGTCCACCTCGACCGAACGTTCCACCGCGGTGCCGCGGGTCGCGCTGCGCGCCGCTGCCTATGCCATGCCGGGGGTCACCGTGGACGGCAACGACATCTCGGCGGTGGCCGAGGCGGTCGATGCCGCCACGGCGCGCGGCCGGGCCGGCGAGGGGCCGAGCCTGGTGGAATGCCTGACCTATCGCTGGCGCGGCCATTCCAAGTCGGACCGCAACCGCTATCGCAGCCGCGAGGAGATCGAGGCCTGGATGGCGCGCGACCCCATCCCGCGCTTCGCCGCGCTGCTGGTCGCGCATGGGATCATGTCCGAGGACGAGGTGCGCGCGGCCGAGGCCGAGGCGGAGCGCGTCATCGAGGCGGGGCTGGAATTCGCCCGGGCCGGCCCCGATCCCAGCGTGGCCGACCTGACCCGGGACGTCTACACCACGGAGGCGCCATGACCACGGCCGGCGGCGGCGTGCGCGAGCTGTCCTATGCCGAGGCCCTGCGCGAAGCGATGGACATCGCGCTTGCCTCGGACCCGCGGGTGATCCTGATGGGCGAGGATATCGGCGTCTATGGCGGCGCCTTCCAGGTTACCGGCGATCTCGTCCACAGATACGGCGAGGATCGCGTGATCGATACGCCCATCTCGGAACTCGGCGGCGCGGGCGTCGCGATCGGCGCCGCGATGACCGGGCTGCGGCCGATCTACGAATTCCAGTTCTCGGATTTCGCCACGCTGGCGATGGAGCAGATCGTCAATCAGGCGGCAAAGATCCGGTACATGCTGGGCGGCGCGGTCTCGGTGCCGGTGGTGATGCGCTTTCCGGCAGGATCGGGAACCGGCGCCGCCGCCCAGCACAGCCAGAGCCTGGAGGCCTGGTTCGGCCATGTCCCCGGGCTGAAGGTGGTGCAGCCCAGCACGCCCGCCGATGCCAAGGGGCTGCTGCTCGCCGCGCTCGAGGATCCCGACCCGGTGCTGATCTTCGAGCACAAGCTCCTCTACAAGATGAAGGGGCCGGTGCCGGAGGGGCACTACACCGTCCCCATCGGCAAGGCCGCCATTCGCCGCCCCGGGCGGGATCTGTGCATCGTGGCGGGCGCGATCATGGTCCACCGCGCGCTGGAGGCGGCCGAGGCGCTGTCGGCCGAGGGGATCGAGGCCGAGGTGATCGACCTGCGCTCGATCCGGCCCATCGATCGCGATACCATCCTGGATGCGGTGCGCCGCACCGGCCGGCTGATCTGCGTCTATGAAGGCGTCAAGACGCTGGGCATCGGTGCCGAGATCAGCGCCATGGTGGCGGAAAGCGACGCGTTCGACTTTCTGGATGCGCCGATCATCCGCCTCGGGGGGGCCGAGGCGCCGATCCCCTACAATCCGGAACTGGAGAAGGCCGCGGTGCCGCAGGTGCCCGACATCGTCGCGGCGGCGCGGGCGCTGGCGGGGGGCCGCCTCTGATGCCCGTCGAGGTCATCATGCCCAAGGTGGACATGGACATGACCACCGGGCGGATCCTGGTCTGGCATGTCGGCGAGGGCGAAAGGGTCAGCCGCGGCACCCCGCTGTTCGACATCGAGACCGACAAGGCGGCGATGGAGGTCGAGGCCGAGGCCGAAGGCTTCCTGCACCATCGCGTGCCCGAAGGCGCCGAGGTTCCCATCGGCCAGCCGGTCGCCTGGATCTATGCCGAGGGGGAGGCCGTCGGTCCCCCGCCGGGGGCGGCGTCCGCGACCGGCGCCATCCCGCCGGCGGCGGCGTCCGCGACCGGCGCCATCCCGCCGGCGGCGGGTCGCGGCGGCGGCGGCGATGGGTCTGGGGCGACGGCCGGGGCCGCGCCCGCGGCGATCGGTGCGCCACGGGCCGGGCCGACCGAAACCGGCGCCGAAGGCCGGCCCGCGGGGCTTCGCGCAACCCCGGCCGCGCGAAGGCTGGCCCGGGAGGCGGGGCTGGATCTCGCCACCTTGCAGGGCAGCGGGCCGCGCGGCCGCATCCAGGGCGCGGATGTGCGCGCGCGGCTGGAAACCGCCATGTCGCCCGTCCCTTCCCCTGCGGCCGGGTTCACGCCCGAGGCCGGCGGGCTGTCGGTGACGCGCCGCGGCGCCGGGCGCGGCCGCCCGGTCGTGCTGCTGCACGGATTTGCCAGCGACTCGCTGTCCTGGGCGCCGGTCGAGGCGCATCTCGGCGACCGGCCGATCCTGCGCATCGATCTGCCGGCACACGGAAAATCGCCGCTTCTCGCGGTGCGGTCCTTTGCCGAGCTTGCCGCGCTGATGCGTGACACCATCGACCGGCTGGACCTGGCCGAGTTCGATCTCGTCGGGCACTCGCTTGGCGGTGCGCTGGCGCTGGCGCTGGCCGACACGCGCCCGCGGCGCATCGCCGCCCTGACGCTGATCGCTCCGGCCGGGCTGGGACCGCAGATCGCGGGCGATGTGCTGCGCGGGATCTGCGCCGCCACCCGGCCCGAAAGCCTGGCGCCATGGCTCAGGATGCTGGTGGCCGATGAGCGGCTGATCAGCGATGGCTATGTGCGTCAGGCCATGGCCGGGCGCGCGTGCGCGCAGCTGCGCGCGGCGCAGGCCGCGCTGGCCGGCATCCTGTTTCCCGATGGCGTGCAGGCCTTCGATCTGCGCGCCGCGCTGGACCGGGTCGGGATGCCGACCCGCATCATCTGGGGCCGGCGTGACGCGGTGATCCCCTGGCGGCATGCGCTGACCGCGCCGGGAAGGGTGGCGCTGCATCTGTTCCCCGAACTGGGGCATGTTCCCCATCTGGAACGACCCGATGCGATCGCGCCTCTCCTGCGCGGGGGCATGTCGTGACAGGCGGCCGCGGGCATGCTACCGCTGCCCGCGCCATGCCCGACGATCAGGACGATTCCGGTCTCGACCGCGCCCGCGACGCGCTGGATCCCCACAGCCAGCTGCGCATCCGGGCCGCCTGGCTCTATTTCATCGAAGGGTTGACCCAGGCCGAGGTGGCCGAGCGGCTGGGCGTGAACCGGGTCCTGATCACGCGGCTGATTTCCGAGGCCCGCCGCCGCGGCGAGGTGGTCATCCGCATCAATGCCGAGATCGAGCCGATCGCCCGGCTGCAGGACCGGCTGGCCGCGCGCTTCGGCCTGGCGCGGGCGATCCTGGTGCCGGTCGTCGATCCCGGAACCGACCCCACCCGCCTGATCGCCGCCGCGGCAGGGGCCTATGTGTCCGAGGTGGTCGCGGACGACCAGACGATCGGGGTCGGCTGGGGCCGGACGCTGCACAGTATGCTGCCATTCGTTGAGGGGCGCCAGCTGTCAGGGGTCAGGGTGGTGTCGCTGCTGGGCGGAATCGCCCGGGCGCGGCGCTTCAACCCGGCCGAATTCGCCTGGCGCTTCGCCCAGCTGTTCGATGCCGAGGGCTTCCTGATCCCCGCCCCGGCGCTGGTCGATTCCGTCGAGACCAAGGAGGCGCTGCTGGAACGCTGCGGGCTGGACCAGATCCTGCAGATGGGGGAAAGCTGCGATCTGGCCCTTCTTTCGTGCGGCGACATCCGCTCGCTGACCGCATCCTACCGGCTGGGGCATCTCTCGGCATTCGAACGCCAGTCGCTGATCGATGCCGGCGCCGTGGGGGACATCCTGTACAATTTCCTCGACCGGCGGGGCCGGCCGGTGCCCCATCCGGTCAACGATCGCGCCATCTCGCTCCCGCCCGACCGGCTGCGGAGGATCCGGACCAAGATCCTGATCTCGGGCGGGACGGAAAAGGCCGAGATCATGCTGGCGGTGATCCGGCTGATCGGGCCCGATGTCGTGATCACCGACGCGGCAACCGCCGAACGGATCCTTGCCCTGGCAGACGAGGATGCGGCCGGCGCGGATGGCTGAGCGCCCGGCCGGGGCGGCCGAACCCGTGTGGCGGGCCGAAGAACGCGCCCTGGTGCGCGAATCCGCCATCGGTCGCGCAGCCAGGCCGTGGTCACCGTCCCCGGATCCCGGCGCGCCCTGTCACCCGCATCCCCTCCGGTGAGGCCCGCCTCCCCGGACATCGCGACGTCGATCCTCCGCTCGACAGCGGCGCCCGAAACGGGATGGTTTCCCGCCGAAGCCGGGAAACCGGGCAGCCCCGCCCGATCCCGAGGCGGTTCCTGATCTCCGTCCCCGCCGCCGATGCCGCGGCATCGCCCGCCACCTGACGCGATCGCCGCGAGGGCCGTCCCGAACCGCTCGCACACCCTATGGCCCGGATGGATGCCCCGATGCCCGCGCGGGCGGGCAGGATCGGTGCGCAACTGCGCCGAACCGGTCCGGCCCGCGCGGGCGGGCATCGCGGCACATTCGAGATTTGCCGCGGCGCGGGAAGCGGCTATCCAGACGCATGGACATCGTTCTGGTCACCGCGATCATCGCTTCGCTGTTCGTTGTCATCGCCCTGGGCGAGCCGCTGGCCCGGCGGCTGAGGCTGCCCTACACGGCGCTGCTCGCGCTGCTCGGCATCCTGATCGGGGCGGGGGCGAGCTTCCTGCTGCACACCGATCTGACCGATGCGCTGAACCCGGTGGCGGCGGCGATCCTGGGGCTTCCGATCAGGTCGAATATCTTTCTGTATGTCTTTCTTCCCACGCTGCTTTTCCAGGCAACGCTGGGGATGAACCTGCGCCGGATGCTGGATGACTGGGTGCCGATCCTGGTGCTGGCGGTGGTGGCGGTGGTGGTGGCGACCGTCACCGTGGGCCATGCGCTGTTCTGGACCGGGGCGCTGCCGCTGGCCGCCTGCCTGCTGGTCGGGGCGATCGTGTCCACCACCGATCCCTCGGCGGTGGTGTCGATCTTCCGTTCCATCTCGGCGCCGCAGCGTCTGGTGCGGATCATCGAGGGCGAGAGCCTGCTGAACGACGCCGCCGCCATCGCCCTGTTCGGGCTGTTCATGGGCTTCGTGATGCTGGGGGTTCCCGACCCGTCGCTGCCCGATGCGCTGGCGCGCTTTCCGGTGCTGATCCTGGGCGGCGCGCTGGCCGGCTGGCTGGCGGCGCGGGCGGCGCTGTGGCTGATGAAGATGCTCTCGGGGCATGAACTGGCGCTCATGTCGGTCTCGGTGGCGCTGCCCTACATCGCCTATATCGGGGCCGAGCAGATGATCGGCGCCTCGGGCGTGATCGCGGTGGTGGCGGCGGGGCTGACGCTGAACCTGTCCGGGCCGGGGCGGATCGCGCCGCAGAGCTGGGCCGGCCTGCGCGAGCTGTGGGAGGTTCTGGCCCACTGGGCGGGGGCGCTGATCTTCATCCTGGCGGCGCTGCTGATCCCCCGGCTTCTGGAGGAGGTGCGCCTTTCCGACCTGCTGCTGGTCGGGGTGGTGGTGGTCGCCGCGATCGTGGCGCGGGCGGTGATCCTGTTCGGCCTGCTGCCGCTTCTGACCGCCCTGCGCCTGTCGCCCCCGGTCGAGCGGCCCTATCGCGTCGCCATCCTGTGGGGCGGACTGCGCGGGGCGGTCACGCTGGCGCTGGCGCTGGCGGTGACCGAGAGCTTCCGCGTCCCCGACGGCATCCAGCGCATGGTCGGCATCCTCGCCACCGGCTTCACCCTGTTCACGCTGCTCGCCCAGGGAACCACGCTGCGCTGGATCATCGGGCGGCTGGGGCTCGACCGGCTGTCGCCGATCGACGAGGCGCTGTCGCGTCAGGTGGTGGCGGTGGCGCTGCAGACGGTGCGCGAGGAGCTGGCGCGGGTGACCGAGCGGATGGACCTGCCCCACGAGATCGTCCGCGCCGAGGCCAAGCGGTTCGGCGCCCGGCTGGAGGCGGCGGTGCGCGCGGCCGAGGAGGGGGCGGACATCCTCGACCGTGACCGCATCACGCTGGGGCTGATCGCGCTGGCCGCGCATGAGCGCGAGAAGATCCTGGCGCGGGTGCGCGAACGGACCCTCTCGGCGCGGCTGGCAGAGCGGCTGCTGCCCGACGCCGAACGGCTGATCGAGGGCGCGCGCGCCGGCGGGCGCAGCGGCTACCAGCGCGCCGCCCGGCGCAGCGCCGGCTATGGCGCGGCCTACCGGGTGGCGCTGTGGCTCAACAACCGCCTCGGCCTGTCGCGGCCGCTGGCGATCCTGACCGCGGACCGGCTGGAAAGGCTGCTGGCGCAGCGGCTGATCCTGCGCGACCTGGGCGACTTCATCGATGACCGCCTGCGCCGCGTGCATGGCCGGCGCGTCGCCGAGCTTCTGCACGAGCTGCTGGCGCGGCGCATCGAGGCGGTGGAGACGGCGCTGGAGGGGCTGTCGCTGCAATATCCGGGCTATGCCGAGGAGCTGGAACGGCGGCTGATCCGGCGCACCGCGCTGCGGCTGGAGGAGCGCGAATACGCCGCGATGCGCGATGACGGCCTGATCGGGGCCGAGGTATACACCGCGCTGATGATCGACCTTGCCCGCCGCCGGGCCGAGGAGGAGCGCCGCCCGCCGCTCGACATCGCCCTGCGGCGGATGGAACTGGTGCGCCAGCTGCCGCTGTTCGCCGATCTCGACGAGGCGGCGCTCAAGCGGCTCAGCCGCGCGCTGGTCACCCGACAGGTCGATTCCGGGACCGTCATCCTGCGCAAGGACAGCCCGCCGGGAAGGGTGTTCTTCATCGCCTCGGGCGCGGTCGAGCTGGAATGCGCCGGCCAGACCTGGCGGCTGGGGCGGGGCGAGATGTTCGGCCAGATGGGGATCCTCGCGCGCAGGAGCCCCCGCGTCGCGGTGCGCGCCATCGCGCCCTCGACGCTGCTGGTGCTCGACGAGGATCGCTTCCGCCGCCTGCTGGACCGGAGCGAGGCGCTGCGCGAGGCGGTGCGGGCCAGCGCCGAGAAGCGCGGCATCGATCCCGCGACCATCCTTCCCCCGTCGGGCCCGGAGCGGGGCGCGCCGCCTGCGCGGCCCGAATCCGACGCGGCCTGAGGCCGGCCCCGCGCCGCCGATCCGCGGCCGCGGGGCCGCGCGGGACGGCTCGACCGCAAAAGTGACCGACCAGTAACCAAAATTTCTTGACGAACGGAAGGCTGCCTGTATGGTCAGAAACGTAACGAGTCGGACCAGAAACGGACGGAACGGATCGATGACGCGATGGGCCAATGCGGTGCCCGACCGCGCCGAGCAGCAGGAGCTGAAGCGCAAGGCCATCATCCGCGAGGCCGCGCGCATCTTCTCCCGCCGGGGATGCCATGGCGCCACGCTCGATGACGTCGCCGACCGGCTGGGCGTCAGCAAGGCTGCGCTCTACCGCTATGTCCGCAACAAGAACGATCTGCTGTTCGCCTGCCACGAGGAGGCGATGGAGATCGCCGACCGCACCCTGACCGAGGGCGAGCGCAGCGGGCGCACCGGGCTGGAGAAGATCCGCATCGGCATGAGCGCCTATCTGGCCGAGATGATCGGAGAGCTGGGCGTCCCGGTGCTGATCCTGGAGGAGAACGCGCTGCAGGGCGAGGAGGCCGAGCGCATCTATGCCCTGCGCGATGCCTATGAACGGCGGCTGCGCGCCCTGGTGGAACAGGGCATCGCCGACGGCTCGATCCTGCCGATGAACCCCAAGCTCGCCGTGTTCATGCTGCTGGGCGCCATCCACTGGGTCACCAAGTGGTACAACCCCGACGGCGCCTGGCGGGCGGGCGAGGTGGCCGAGGCGCTGATGGAGCTGGTGACCCGCGCGCTGGCCGCCCAGCCGCCGGCCGCGCTCGGCTCGGCCATCCACCGTGGCGCGGCGCCCGCCGGAACGGAACCCTGACCGATCCAGGAGGGATGCGATGAATTTCGACCTGACGCCCGAGCAGCGCGAGCTGAAGCAGACCATACGGGATTTCGCCCGGCGCGAGGTCGCGCCCCGTGCCGAGGCGCTGGACCGCGAGGGCGTCTTTCCGGTCGACCTGTTCCAGCGCGTGGGCGAGATGGGGATCACCGCCATCCCCTTTCCCGCCGAGCTGGGCGGGCTGGGGCTGGGCGTGTTCGAGGCGGTGCTGGCCATCGAGGAGCTGGCCCGCGCCGACCAGTCGCTGGCCGTCTCGGCCATGGTCTCGATGGCCACCGGCCTGACCGTGGCCCGCTATGGCACCGAGGAGCAGAAGCGCCGCTGGCTGCCCGACATCATCGCCGGCCGCCGCATCTGCGCCATCGCCGGGACCGAGCCCGATGCCGGATCGGACACGCAGGGCTTCCGCACCCGTGCCGAACCCACCCCCGCGGGGGGCTGGGCGCTCTCCGGCGAGAAGGCCTTCATCACCAATGCCGGAACGCCGATCTCGCTGTTCACCCTGATCCTGGCGGTGACCAGCCCGAAATCGGCCGAGCGGAAGAAGTTCACCCTGTTCCTGCTGCCCAACGACACCCCCGGCTATACGCGCGGCGAACCCTACCGGAAGATGGGATGGCGCAGCTCGGACACCCGGCCGCTCTATCTCGACCGCGCCGAGGTCGGCCCCGAGGCCGTGGTCGGCCCCGTGGATGGCGGGCGCTACATCCTGCACAAGGGCTATCAGGCCGCCCGGCTGTTCCTGGCCGCCTGCTCGCTGGGTCTCGCCCAGGCCAGCCTCGACCACGCCATCGCCCATGCCAACACCCGCCGGGCCTTCGGGGGCACCATCGGCCGGCTGCAGCTGGTGCAGGAGATGATCGCGAAGATGGCGCTGAAGGTCGACAGCGCCCGGCTGGTCACCTATCGCGCCGCCTGGCAGGTCGATCAGGGCATCGAGGATCTTGGCGCGCTGTCGATGGCCAAGCTGCATGCCACCGAGACCGGCTCGGAGGTGGCCAACCTGGCCATCCAGGTCCATGGCGGCTGGGGCTTCATGGATGACTGCCCGCCGTCGCGCTATCTGCGCGACAACCGCATCACCACCATCGGCGACGGGTCCAGCCAGATCCAGACGCTGCTGATCGCCCGCGCCTGCGGGCTGGAGGTCAGCTTCACCTGAACCGTCCGCAACCGCGGCGAAGGGGGCGACAGATCCCCGGCCGCAGCATCGAAACCGGGGAGGATGCCCATGACCGAGCGCGCGGAGGCAGTGCTCGAGGCGCGCGAGCTGCGCCTGGGCTTCGGCGCGGTCGAGGCGCTCCGCGGCGTCTCGCTGCGCGTGGCCCCGGGCGCGATCCACGCCCTGATCGGGCCGAACGGCGCGGGAAAGTCCAGCCTGCTGAACTGCCTGTCGGGATTCTACCGGCCGCGCTCGGGCAGGGTGCTGTTCGGGGGGCGCGACATCTCCGCACTCGGACCCGCAGCGCGCGCCCGCGCCGGGATCGGCCGCACCTTCCAGGGCATCCATACCTATCCCGGCCTGACCGCGCGCGAGAACATCCTGACCGGCTTCCACGCCCGGATGCGGGCCGGCATCCTGGCCGGGCTCTTCCGATGGCCCGCGGCGGTGCGGGAGGAGGAGGCCTTCACCGCCCGCGCCGAGGAGATCATCGCCTTCCTCGAGCTGGAGGAACACCGCCACGCCCTGGTGGGGGAGATGCCCTATGGCCTGCGCAAGCGCGTCGATCTGGGCCGGGCGCTGGCGCTCGAGCCGCGGATCCTGATCATGGACGAACCCATGGCCGGGATGAGCCCCGAGGAGAAGGGCGACCTCGCGCGCTACATCCTCGACATCCGCGACCGCTTCGGCATCCCGGTGGTGCTGGTCGAACATGACATGGATGTGGTCATGGACATCTCCGACCGCATCACCGTCCTGGAATTCGGCGCGGTGATCGCCGACGACATCCCCGCCGCGATCCGCACCGATCCCCGGGTCATCGCCGCCTATCTGGGCGGCGCCACCGAGGGGGCCACCCCATGACCGCCGCCGGTCCGGCCGCGCCCGGCGGCGCCATCGCCCGCCCCGCCGCGCCCGGCATCCGCCTGCGCGCGCCCAGCGTTCAGCTGCCGCGCGGATCGGGCGGGCGCACCCTGCCGCAGATGCTGCGCGACAATGCCCGCAGCTTCGGTCCCCGGCCGGCGCTGCGGTCCAAGCGCGGCGGGCTGTGGCGCACGCTGGACTGGGCGGCGCTGTGGGCCGCCACCCGCCGGGCCGCGGCCGGCCTGTCGGCGCTGGGGCTGGGCCGGGGCGAGGTGCTGATGATCCTGTCCGAGAACCGCGAGGAGGCCTGGATCGCCCAGCTGGCCGCGGGCTGCCTGGGGGCGGTTGCGGTCGCGGTCTATCCCGATGCCGGCGCGGAGGAGGTTGCCCATGTCATCGCCCATGCCGGGGTGGCGATGGCGCTGGCCGAGGATCAGGAGCAGGTCGACAAGATCCTGGCGCGCCCCGATGCGGCCGCCCGGCTGCGCCGCATCCTGCATGTCGATCCGCGCGGGCTGTGGGACTATCGCGCCGCGGGGCTGACCGGGTGGGACGAGATGCTGGCCGCCGGGCGCGACGGCCCCTGGCTGGACGAGGCGATCGCCGCCGCGGGGCCCGAGGATGTGGCGGTCTACTGCTACACCTCGGGCACCACCGGCCGGCCCAAGGCGGCGATGCTCAGCCATGCCTTCGTGCTGGACAACGCCTACCGCCTGATGGGGGCGCTGGGCATCCGCGCGGGGGGCAACTACCTTTCCTACATCTCGCCGGCCTGGGCGGCGGAACAGTTCTTCGGCGTGGGGCTGGTGCTGCTGGCCCCGCTGGTGGTGCATGTCGCCGAGAAGCCCGAGACCGTCCAGAAGGACCTGCGCGAGATCGGGCCCGAATTCCTGATGTTCACGCCGCGCCAGTGGGAGATGCTGGCCAGCAATGTCGAGGCGCGGATGATGGATGCCCCGGCCTGGCGCCAGCGCCTGTTCGCCTAGGGGCTGCGCCAGGGCGCGGCGCGCGCGGCCGGCCGGGGCGGGGCATGGGCGCGGCTGGTGTCCTGGCCCCTGGCCGACCAGCTGGTGCTGAAGGGGGTGCGCGACCTTCTGGGGCTGACCCGCGCCCGCGCGGTGCTGTCGGGCGGCTCGGGGCTGTCGGCCGAGATCTTCCGCCGCTTCCGCGCCTTCGGCGTCCCGCTCGGCAATCTCTATGGCTCCAGCGAGCTGGGGCTGATTGCGACGCATCACCCCGGCGACGCGAATCCCGACAGCATGGGCCGGCTGATGCCCTCCGATCCCGCGATCGCCCCGCCGATGGAAGCCTGGGTGGACGCGACCGGCCAGCTGCGGCTCAGCGTCAAGGCCTTCTCGGGCTATCTCGGCGATCCCGAGGCGACGGCGGCGCTGGGCGATGCGGCGCATGGCTACGAGACCGGCGATGCCGTCCGGCTGGACGAACGCGGCGAGCTGGTCTTCCTCGACCGCGTCAAGGACCTGCGGCGCCTGTCCACCGGGCAGGTCTATCCGCCGCAGTTCCTCGAGAACCACCTGCGCGCCGAGCCGTTGATCCGCGAGGCGATCGTGATCGGCGGCGAGGATCGCGACCGGGTGGTGGCGCTGATCGACATCGACACGGAGATCGCCGGCCGCTTCGCCGAACGCCATGGCCTCGCCTTCGGCACCCATACCGAGCTGAGCCAGCTTGCGCCGGTGCGCGCCGAGATCGCCCGCGCGGTGCGGCGGGTGAACGGCCGCGTGGATCCCGGCGCGCGGATCGCCGCCTTCGCCAACCTGCCCAAGCCGCTGGATGCCGACGAGGAGGAGCTGACGCGTTCGCGCAAGCTGCGCCGGGCCGCGATCGAGGCGCGCTACGCGATGCTGATCGACGGGCTCTACCGCCGGCAGGAACGGGTGCCCTGCGCGATCGAGGTGGCCTATCGGGACGGGCGCCGGTCGCGGCTCGTCGCCGAGGTGGTGATGAACTTCATCGACGGAGACGGCGCATGACCGGTCTGATCCAGATCCTGATCGAGGGCGTGCTGGTCGGGCTGGTCTATGGCCTGGTCGCGATCAGCTTCGTGGTGATCTATCGCGCATCGCGGATCATCAACCTTGCCCAGGGCGAGGTTCTGCTGTTCGGCGCCTATGTGCTGTGGAGCGTCACCGAGGGGGCGCGGGCGGCCGGGGTCGGGCTGCCGCTGCCGGTGGCGCTGGGGCTGACGGCGCTGGCCTGCATCGCCTTCGGCGTGATGCTGGAACGCGGCATCTTCCGGCCGCTGATCGGGCAGTCGGGCTTCACCATCTTCATGGCCGGCGTGGCGCTGCTGATCCTGCTGCGGGGGGTGACGCAGCTGCTGTGGGGCGCGCAGTCGCGCACCGCGCCGGTGATCCTGCCCGAGGGGGCGCTGACGCTGGGGCCGTTCCTGGCCAACACCCGGCTTCTGATCGGGGCGCTGTTCACCCTGGCGCTGACCGCCGCGCTGCATGTCTTCTTCACCCGGTCGCGCCTGGGGCTGCGGCTGGCCGCGGTGGCCGAGGACCACGTCACCGCGCTGTCGCTGGGCGTGTCGGTGCGCCAGGCGATCGCGGTCGCCTGGGTGCTGGGCACGCTGGTGGCCACCGCGGCCGCGGTGGTGCTGCTGTCGGGCTCGATCCTCTCGCTCGAGGTGGCAGGCATCGGCTTCAAGGCGCTGCCGGTGGCGTTGCTTGGCGGGCTGGAGAGCATCCGCGGCGCGCCGCTTGCCGGGGTGATCATCGGCGTGCTGGAGGCGCTGGCCACCACCTATCTCGACCCGATCACCAATGGCGCGGCCTCGGGCGTGCTGCCCTATGTCGCGATGATCGCGGTGCTGCTGATCCGCCCCTACGGGCTGTTCGGCTGGCGCAGGATCGAAAGGCTCTAGGCGATGCGACCGACCGGACTGTGGTTCGAGACCCATGCCGCCGAGGCCCGCGTGCTGGAGACGCGCCGCGCGCGCCTGTCGGCGCTGGCGCTGCTGGCCGTGCTGGCGGCGATGCCGCTGATCGCCGGCCCCTGGCTTCTGGGCGAGCTGACCAACCTGTTCATCACCCTGATCGCGGTGCTGGGGCTTTGCGTCACGGTGGGCATGGCCGGGCAGATCAACATCGCCCAGTCGGCCTTCGTCGGGGTGGGGGCCTTCGCCACCGCCAGGCTCTCGGGGATGGGCGTGCCCTTCTGGGCGGTGCTGCCGGTGGCGGCGCTGATCACCGGGGCGGTGTCGGTGCTGTTCGCCCTGCCGGCGGTGCGGGTGCGGGGGTTCTACCTGGCGCTGACCACGCTGGCGGCGCAGGTGATGTTCCCGATCATCGTCATGGCGCTGCCGATGGCGTGGCTTGGCGGGCTGGTCGGCCTGCCGGTGACGCCGCCCGCGCTGTTCGGCATCGGCCTGTCCACGCCGGGGCGGCTCTACTGGCTGTGCCTCGCGGTGACGGTGCTGGCGGTGTGGTGCGGGTTCAACCTGCCGCGCTCGCGGCTGGGCCGGGCGATGCGGGCGGTGCATGACAACGACACCGCGGCCGAGGTGATGGGCATTCCCGTGGCCCGCGTCAAGATCGCCGCCTTCTTCACCGGGGCGCTGTTCGCGGGGGTGGCTGGCGCGCTGATGGCCTATTTCCTGCAGTTCGTCACCGCGCAGAACTTCACGCTGTTCGCCTCGGTCTGGTATCTGGGCATGCTGATCGTGGGGGGGATGCATTCCCCGCTGGGGGCGATCCTGGGGGTGTGCTTCGTCACCGCCCTGCAGGAGGGGCTGCACAAGGCGGCCAATCTGATGCTGCAATCCGACAGCGCGCTGGGCGGGGGGGCGTTCTTCGCCCTCAGCTCGATCCTGCTCGCGCTGTGCGTGCTGGCGGCGCTGATCCTCGAACCGCGGGGCCTCGCGCATCTCTGGCATCAGGTGATGACGGCATTCCGGCTGTGGCCGTTCCCGCGGAACTGAGCGGCCGGCGACCGCGCCCGGGCGGTGCACCCGGGCCACAGAGGAGGGAGGACGACATGCTGAAGCGAACGCTGCTGGCCGCCGGGGCGCTGGCGCTGGGCCTTGCCGGGACGGCGATGGCCAGGACCTATGTCATGACCGCCAGCGCCGACTATTCCGGCCCCTTCGCCGACGTGATGCCCGACGCCATGGCCGGGCTGAAGGCGACCATCGACTGGTGGAACGCCACCGTGGGCAAGGATCTGGGCGTGGATGTCCGGCTGAAGATCTATGACATGCGCTATGACGGGGCGGTGATCGCGCGCACCTGGCCGGCCATCCTGGCCGGCGACCGGCCGATCATGCATCTGGGCTTCGGCTCGCCCGACCTGACCACGCTGATGGGCCGGCTGCCCAATGACCGGGTGCCGATGCTGCTGGGCACGGCGATGGTGGGGCTGGTCTGGAAGCCGGGCGGCTGGCACTTCTCGGTCCGGCCCACCTACAGCCACGAATTCGCCGGGCTGTTCGCCCATCTGCAGGCCGGGAAGGGTGGCGTGCTGCGCATCGGCGCGATCTCGACCCAGAACCAGGCCGGCTTCGTCGACCAGGTCAAGGGCGTCCAGCAGCTGGCGCGGCAGTATCCCGACCGCTTCGCGGTGGTGGGGGTGCAATGGGCCGAGACCGCGCCCGTCTCGCTGACCGCGCAGATGCGCGCGCTTCTGGCCGAACGGCCCGACCTGGTGCTGATCGGCGGCACCACGGCGCAGGTGATCGCCGCGGTCAAGGCGATGGAGGAGCTGGGCCAGCGCGTGCCGATCGTGACCTCGACGCATAACGGGCTCTACGAGGTCTCCAAGGGCATCCCGCTGGAGCGGCTCGAGGGCGCGATGGCCGCCTTCAGCTTCTCGCCCCCGGGGCGGCCGGACCTGCCGATGCGCGACGTGTTCGAAAGCTTCGCCACCGAGGGCAGGTGGGGCCTGATCACCGCCCAGGCCTGCGCCCAGGCGATCCTCGCGCTCAGGGTTCTGGAACGGGCGATCGCGGCGAAGGGTGCGGACGGCGTGGACGGGCAGGCCATGTATGACGCCCTGCTCGGCCATCAATACACCGAGGAGGAGCTCCTCGGGGTGCTGCCCAGCCTCGATTACGACGAGACCGCGCCATTTCCCGTGGGCCGGATCAAGGCCACCGCCGAGGTGGTGCGCGACGGCGCCATCACCACCCTGACCGACGGCTGGTTCGACGTGCCGGCGCTGGAGCGGTGGTGAGGCGATGCTGCTGAGCCTGTCGAATGTCGATGTGGTCTATGGCGGGGTGATCCAGGTGCTCCGCTCGGCCAACATCCAGGTCCGCGAGGGCCAGATGGTGGTGCTGCTGGGCGCCAATGGCGCGGGCAAGACCACCACGCTCCGGGCGGTCTCGGGGCTGCTCCACGCCGATCAGGGCGCCGTCACCGCCGGCCGCATCGCCTTCGACGGGCAGGACATCACCGGTGCCGATCCCGCGGCGATCTTCCGCAAGGGGATCGTCCAGGTCCTGGAAGGCCGCCGCGTGCTGGAACATCTGACGGTGCGCCAGAACCTGATGGTGGGCGCGCATCTGCGCCGCGACGGGGCGGAGGTGCGCGCCGATCTGGAACGGGTGTTCGGCTATTTCCCGCGTCTGCGCGCGCTTCTGGGCCGCACCGCCGGCTATCTGTCGGGCGGCGAGATGCAGATGCTGCTGATCGGGCGCGCCCTGATGGCCCGCCCGCGGCTGCTGATCCTCGACGAACCCTCGATGGGGCTGGCGCCGGTCCTTGTCGAGCAGCTGTTCGACACCATCGGGCGCATCAGGGCCGAGGAGAGGCTGACGGTGCTGATGGTCGAACAGAACGCCCGCGCGGCCATCGCCCGGTGCGATTACGGCTATGTCATGGAAGGCGGGCGCATCGTGCTGCACGGCACGCGCGCCGAGCTGATGGGAAACCAGGACGTGCAGGAATTCTATCTCGGCCTGTCGGGCGGCGACCGGCCCAGCTATCGCGAGGTGAAGCATTACCGCCGCCGCAAGAGGTGGCTGGGATGACGGGCGCAACCCGGCTTTCCCGTCTGGCTGCGGCCGTGGCCCGGGCGCTGCCCCACGCCCCGGCGCTGGCGCGCAGGCTGGCGGCCGCGGGGCTGGCGCCGGCCGATCTGGCCACGCCCGGCGCGCTCGACCGGCTGCCGGTGCTGGCCAAGGCGGAACTGATGCGCCTGCAGGCGGCCGATCCGCCCTTCGCGGGCTTCCTCGGCTGCCCGACCGAGGGCATCGGCCATGTCTTCGTCTCGCCGGGGCCGATCATGGAACCTGTGCCCGCCGACGATGCCGACGGCATGGGCATGGGGCGAATCTTCGCCGCGGCGGGGCTGGGGCCGGGGGATGTGGCGCTGAACACCTGGTCCTATCATCTGGTCCCCGCGGGGCTGATCTTCGACCGCGGGCTGCGGTCGGTGGGCGCGACCGTGGTGCCCGCCGGCCCCGGCCAGACCGAGCTCAAGCTCGCCCTGATCGCCAGCCTGGGCGTGACCGCCTTCCTCGGCTCGGCCAGCCATTTCGAGACGGTGGCCGCGGCCTGGGCGGCGCGCAACGGTCCCACCCGGGGGGGCTGGACGCTGCGCCACGCCTTCCTGGTCGGCGAGCCCGGCGACTGGCCCGCCCGCCGGGCCCGGATCGAGGCCGAGCATGGCGTCGCGGTCCACACCGCCTATGGCACCGCCGATCTGGGGCTGGTGGGGCACGAGGAGCCCGGGCGCGCGGGCTATCTCACCCATCCCGACCGGCTGGTGCAGGTCTGCGACCCCGAAACGGGGGCTCCGCTGCCCGCGGGCGCGCCGGGGCAGGTGGTCGTCTCGACGCTGAACCCGGGCTGGCCGATGATCCGCTTCGGAACCGGCGATGTCGCCCGGGCGATGGAAATCTCGCCCGACGGTTTCGTCGCCCGGCTGGGTCCCATCGAGGGGCGGGTCGGCGCCGGGGTCAAGGTGCGGGAGATCTTCGTCTATCCCGACCATCTGGAGCGGCTGGCCGCCGAGCTGGGCGGGCAGGGCCGCGCGGCGCGGCTGAGGATCGACCGCGAGGGCCCGCGCGACCTGCTGACGCTGGAGCTGACCGGCCCGCCGGTGGCCGAGGCGGACGTGCGCGACGCCTTCCGCCGCATCACCCGCCTGCGACTTGACCGGGTGGTCGCGGTCGCCGGCTTCACCATCCCCCAGCCCCTGCATGACGCCCGCCGGCGCTGACCGGCATCGCCCACAGGACAGCCGATGAGCGTGCTCGAGACCCGCATCGACCCCGCAGACCCCGATTTCCGCGCCCGCGCCGCGGCCTATGATGCGCTGATCGACCAGCTGCACGAACGCCTGGGCTGGGCGCTGGCGGGCGGCGGGCCGAAGATGGTCGAACGCCATCGCGCCCGCGGCAAGATCCTGGTGCGCGAGCGCATCGACCTGCTGATCGATCCCGGCACCGCCTTCCTGGAGCTGACGCCGCTGGCCGGCTGGGGGCTCTATGACAACCAGCTTCCCGCGGCCGGGATCGTCACCGGAATCGGCACGGTGCGGGGCACCGCCTGCATGATCATCGCCAATGATGCCACCGTGAAGGGCGGCAGCTTCTTCCGCGAGACGGTGAAGAAGCACATCCGCGCCCAGGAGATCGCCCGCGAGAACCGCCTGCCGGTCCTGTATCTGGTCGATTGCGGCGGCGCCAACCTGAACCAGATGGAGGAGGTCTTCTACGACGAGAACCATTTCGGCGGCACCTTCTTCCGTCAGTGCCGCATGTCGGCCGAAGGCATTCCCCAGCTGGCCGCGGTCTTCGGCGAATGCACCGCGGGGGGCGCCTACATCCCCGCCCTGTGCGACGAATTCGTCATGGTGGAGGGCAACGCCTCGATCCATCTGGGCGGGCCGCAGATCGTGAAGGCGGCGATATCGGAGATCGTGGACCGCATGGAGCTTGGCGGCGCGGCGCTGCACACGCTGCAGTCGGGGGTCAGCGACCACATCGCCCCGGACGAGCACGCCGCCATCGGCCGGCTGCGCGACATGGTGGGCGCGCTGGCCTATGCCCAGCCCTTCGCCCCGGGCCGCCGGACCCCGCGCCCCCCGCGCCACGATCCCGCCGAGATCCCGGGCATACTGGGCACCGACCTGTCGCGGCCCTTCGACCAGCGCGAGATCATCGCCCGGCTGGTCGACGACAGCGCGTTCCACGAATTCAAGCCCGCCTGGGGCGACACCCTGGTGACCGGCTTCGCGCATCTCGAAGGCTTTCCGGTCGGCATCATCGCCAACAACGGGGTGCTGTTCTCGGAAGCCTGCCTCAAGGGAACCCATTTCATCGAGCTGTGCGACCAGCGCGGCGTGCCGATCCTGTTCCTGCAGAACACCACCGGCTTCATGGTCGGCCGGGAGGCCGAGCTCGGCGGCATCGCCAAGCATTCCGCCAAGCTGGTCTATGCGATGTCGAACGCCCGCGTGCCCCGCTATACGGTGGTCACCGGCGCTTCCTACGGCGCGGGAAACTACGGCATGTCGGGCCGCGGCTTCCGCCCGCGCTTCATGTTCATGTGGCCGAACGCCAGGCTGGGGGGCATGAACCCCGATGTCGGCTCCTCGGTGCTGATGGACCTGCGCCGGGCCTCGATCTCGCGCCATCCGGCCAGCGAGGAGGAGCTGGCCGCCTATGAGGCGCGCCTGCGCCGGATGTTCGAGGAGAAGTCCGACCCCTATTTCTGCACCGCGCGGCTGTTCGACGACGGCATCATCGACCCCCGCGACACCCGCCGGGTGCTGGGCATCTGCCTGGCCATCGGCGCGATGCGCCCCGAACCGCGCCCCGCGCGCCCGGTCTACAGGATGTGAGATGACCGCCTTCCTGACCGCCCCCCGCCCCATCCGCACCGTCCTGATCGCCAATCGCGGCGAGATCGCCTGCCGGATCATCGCCACCTGCCGCCGTCTGGGCCTGCGCAGCATCGCGGTGCATTCCAAGGCCGATGCCGGCGCGCTGCATGTCCGGATGGCCGACCGCGCGCTGTGCATCGGGCCCGCCGCCCCCGCGGACAGCTATCTGAACATCGCCGCGATCATCGCCGCGGCCCGCGCCGGCGGCGTCGACGCGGTGCATCCGGGCTATGGCTTCCTGTCCGAGAACGCCGCCTTCGCGCGGGCCTGCGCCGAGGCGGGGCTGATCTTCGTCGGCCCCGATCCCGCGGCGGTGGCGGCAATGGGATCGAAGGTCGAGGCGCGGCGCATCGCCGAGGCGGCCGGGGTTCCGGTGGTGCCGGGCTATGCCGCCGCCGGCGCCCCCGACGAGGCGCTGGCCGAGGCCGCGGCGCGCATCGGCTACCCGGTCATGGTCAAGGCCAGTGCCGGCGGGGGCGGGCGCGGGATGCGCCGGGTCGACCGGCCACAGGATCTCGCCGCCGCGCTGGCCGCGGCCCGCGCCGAGGCCGGCGCGGCCTTCGGCGACGACACGCTGTTCATCGAGAAGCTGATCCTCGCCCCGCGCCATGTCGAGGTGCAGGTCTTCGGCGACGGGCAGGGCGATGCGGTGCATTTCCACGAACGCGACTGTTCGGTGCAGCGCAACCACCAGAAGCTGATCGAGGAGGCCCCTGCGCCGGACCTGCCCGATGCCGTGCGCCGCCGGCTGTTCGACCACGCCCTGAACCTGGCCCGCGCCATCCGCTATGCCGGGGCGGGAACGGTGGAATTCATCCTGGAGCGGGGCGGCACCGAACCCTTCTTCCTGGAGATGAACACCCGGCTTCAGGTCGAACATCCGGTCACCGAGGAAATCTGCGGCGTCGATCTGGTGGAATGGCAGCTGCGTCAGGCCGCCGGCCTGCCGCTGCCGCTGCGCCAGGACCAGATCCGCCCCCGCGGCGCCGCCATCGAGGTGCGCATCAATGCCGAGCGGCCCGAGGAAGGCTTCCTGCCGGCCACCGGGCGGCTGATCGACGTGGTCGCCCCCCCGGGGCTGCGCTTCGATACCGGGGTCGCCGCAGGCTCGGAGGTCGGCACGCATTACGACTCGCTGCTGGCCAAGCTGATCGCCCATGGCCCCGACCGCGACAGCGCCCGCAGGCTGCTGATCGAGGGGCTGGAAAGGCTGGCGATGCCCGGCGTGGCCATCGGCCAGGCCTTCCTCGCCGACTGCCTGCGCGCGCCCGCCTTCGCGCGCGGCGCGGTCACGACCGCCTTCCTGGCCGAGACATTTCCCGGCGGATGGCGCCCCGATCCCGAGCGGCTGCTCGCCCTGCGCGCCGGCGCCGCGCTGGCGATGCTGGCCGGGCCCGACGATCCCCACCGGCGCACCGACGGCTTCCGCGTCACCGCCCGCCATGGCGCGGCGGCCGGCCGGGTGCCGCTGGCGGTCAGCGATCCGATGGGCGAGAGCGAGATGGTGCTGCGGCTGGGGCCCGCGCCCGCCGTCGAGGCCGAGGCCGGCCCGGTCGCGTTGCGCCCCCCCGCGCCCCGGCTGTGGCCGCTGGGCGATGGGGCGGCGGTTGCCTGCGCCGGCGGGCTGTCGCTGCCCGTCCGGCTGCGCCCGCTGGCCG
>RFGB01000163.1 GCA_003697125.1 Alphaproteobacteria bacterium | reverse complement strand
GCGGGATCGTGCCTGAGCAGCATCACCAGCGCCGCCGCGGTCAGCGCGATGCCGGGGGCGACCTCGGGGGCGACCCAGCCCCGGCCGAGCAGCCCCTCCCACAGGACGATGCAGCTGGGCACGAAATAGGTCCATGCCATCACCTTTGCCGCGGGCAGGCGCATGCTGGCGAACTGCAGCAGCACGAAGCTGCCCGCGGTGGGAAAGACCGCCAGATAGCCCAGAACCAGCCAGAACGCCGCGGGCAGCGCGGAAAGATCGCTTCGCGCGATGCCCTCGGCCCCGATCAGCACCAGGATCAGCGCCGAGGCGGTGATGATCCAGAAGCTGTAGAGCGCGGGCGTCTCGCCCCGGTTCAGCCGACGCGACAGCGGCGTGAACAGGGCATGCGCCGCGCAGCCCAGAAGGAACAGGGCCTCGCCCCGCCCGACCCGGAATGCCAGCATGGCCTGGGCGTCACCGCGGAAGATGACCCAGACCGCCCCCGCCGCCCCGACCGCCAGCGCCAGCGCGGTGTGCGCCGTGGTGCGCTGGCGCAGGAGCCACCAGCCGAGCACTGCCGTCATCGCCGGCGCCAGGGTGAACACGGTGCCGGTCGAGACGGCATCGGTCAGTCGCAGCGCCACGAACATCAGCACGAAATAGGCCGCGAGCAGCCCGCCCAGGATCAGATAGCGCCATGGGGCGCGGGCGGCGGCGACGATGCTTCGGCGCGTCCGGCCCGCCGCGACGACGGCGCCGATGAACAGCGCGGCGAGGATGAAGCGCAGGCCGTTCAGCGCGGCGGGATCCATCATCGGGGCCGCGATGTGGCCGAGGCTGAACGATCCGGCCACCAGCACCGCGTAGAGCATCATCGCCCCGTGGCCGGCGAGCGCGCGCCTCATCCCTGCCTCCGCACGGGCGGGGCGCTCAGCCGTCCTCCCCGTTCAACGCAACGCATATCGCCCCGGTCAGCAGGTCGTCGATCTGCAGCAGCCCCTCGAGCAGGCGGTCGCGTCCGATGGCCGCGTGATTCTCGGCGCAATGGGCCCGGATGCGCCGCAGCGCGTTGGCGCAAAGGGCAAGATCCACCTCGAAGCTGGCACGCAGCTGCCGGTCCTGCGCGGGAATGACATGGCCCCCGCTGGCCTGGTTTCGCTTCGCGGACATGGGGCTGGCTGACCTCGGTCGTCAATGACGCGACCGCCGGCGCGCGGCAGGCAGGATGGCCCGCGCGCGCGCCGCGGACACCACCGCTGGTTGAAGAACGCCGGGCGCTTGTCCAGCGCCAAAGTCCCGGGCGCGAAAATAGGGAAGGATTTCCTGCCGGATCCGGCGGGGCAGGGCGCCATCGCGATGCGCCCGGCTCACGCCGCCCTGTCGGTGCCGAACACGGCCTGCCATGCGCCGGGATCGGCGCGGGCGAGGGCGCGGTCGGCCCATTCGGCCTCGATCCCCGGCCCCTGCGCGAGGAGTGCGGCGAGCACCGCCTCGGCCAGCGCGCGCCATTCCTCGCGCGCGGCGGGCTCGGGCGTGGTGCCGTCGGGCAGCATCAGCGTCTCGGCCGCGATCGATTCGCGGATTTCGGCGAGCCGGGCCTCGAGCCCGGGAATGCGCTCCTCCAGCGCCTCGAGGACCGCCTGATAGCCGGCACCCGCGCGGGGGCGCCCGTTCTCGGCGCGCGCCCTGGCCAGCAGCGCGCGGATGGCGTTGTGGTTGGCCTCGGCATCCTGGGCATGGAACCGCTCGGGCCCGGCCAGGAAGTCGGCGATGCCGAGCAGGCAGGCGGCGAGCTTCTCGTAATCCTCCTCGACCAGCGTCGAATCGATCAGGCCGCGATAGAAGCCGGGGGGCGGCTGGGTCTTGTTGCTGCGCCGCGAATGGGCGGCGCAATAGATGTTGCGGTTGCGGGTATTGTAGTATTCCAGCCAGGCGGCGGTCTTCTGTTCGAACGGTTCGTGCCAGACATAGATTCCGGGCAGCGAAACCGTCAGCACCCCCGCCTCGGCCATCCGGGTGCCGTATTCGAAATCGTCGCCGCGGATGAAGATGTTCATCGGCAGCCCGACCTCGGCCACACGCGCCTTGGGAATGGCACAGAACCACCAGGCGTTGTAGTCGATCGGCCGGTAGCGGTCGAAGAAGCCGATCGCGCCCGTGTCGGCGCAGTCGATGTTCACGCCGACCCGGTGCAGAAGGCCGTTCTCGTCCAGCCGCGCGCCGCCTTCATAGAGGATGTGGGGCGCGCGGAGGTTCATCATCTGCCCGCCCACCAGCAGATCCTGCCGCACATACATCAGGAATCGCGCGACCTTGTCGATCACGAAGGGGTCGATGAAGACGTCATCGTCGATCATCACGTGATGCGTCGCGGGAGACTGGGCGAGGCTTGCGACCAGGCTTCGGGTGAAGCCGCCGGCCCCGCCCAGATTGCGCTGGGTGATGACCGAGATGCGCGGGCAGCGTCCGGCCAGCGCCGCCAGCCCCGGCAGCGCGAAGGGCGCGCCGGCATTGTTGACCACGAAGACGCGGTCGACGAAGCGGTCGCCGCCCGCCTCGAGATAGCGCTCGATGTTCTCCAGATTGCCCAGAAGCTGGGCCTCCTTGCCGAAGGTGCAGATGCCCAGCGACAGCGACACCGCCTGCCGCGGCGCCTCGGCGGTGGCATAGGCGAGGCTGTCGATCTCGCATTCCTCGCGCGCCACGATGTCGAAGAAGACCCGCCCCTCCGCGCCGGCCTCGGTCGGGATCGAGCGCATCGGCAGCGTGACGTGGAAGGGCTGGAACTCCTCCGACCCCTTCTCGCCGATCATCCGCTCACCCATCGGCTGCAGGCTGTGGGGGCTGACCACCCGGAACAGCCGCAGGAAGGCGCGCCCCCGCACCCGGCCGCAGATCTCGAAGCGCGACAGCTCGGTGAACCGGCCCCAATAGGCCGCGTAGAAGCTGTTGGCGTAGGTGTTGAAGCCCACCGCGCCGCCCGGCCCCATCCACAGCCCCGCGCCGGTGAAGGCGATCTCGCCGGCAAGCCGATGCAGGTAGAGGCGCGGCGCCACCGCATGGCCGGGCGTGTCGAGCAGGATGGGTTGCAGCACATGCCGCCCGGTGCGCGGGTCGAACACGGGGCCGGGATCGGCAGAGGACGGATCGGCTGGCGTCATGGCCTCCCCCATGCTTCGTGGCGCCGGGCAGGGATAGCAGCCGTGCCGGCCGTCTCCAACCCCCATTGCCAGAATGTCGCCGCGGTTTCACGCTTTGCAAACCGCTTGCTGCCAGAACCGCCGGGAAGAGGTTCGCGGATGGGCACGGACGAGGCGGAGCGGGGGCATAAGGCGTGGCGCGCGGCCCGTCTTGTCGCGGCCATCGCCCATGCGCTGCGGCCCTGGCGCTGGCCGGTGCGCGTCAAGCTTGCCGGCAGCTTCCTCCTGACCATGCTGATCCTGGGCAAGGCGAGCCATGACGGCATCGTGACCATGCGCGCCGCCGAGGAGACGATGGCGCTGGTCGAGCGCCGCTATTCGGAGGATGTGCCGCAGACGCTGCTGCTGGCGCGCGAGACCGAGGCGATCAACATGCTGGCCCATGCGCTGGCCGGGGTGTCGCGGCGCGATCAGGCCGAGAGCCTGGCCGCCGAGATTGCCCAGCGGCTGGAGCGGCTGGAGGGTCTGCTCGCCCGGCTTGCCGGATCGGATCTTGCCGACGACTGGACGCTGGATCGGCTGCGCACCAGCATCGCCGGCGTGGCGCGCTCGATCTCCACCCTCGTCATCACCGTCGAGGAGTCGATCGCGGCGCGGGCGCAATCCCAGCGCATCAACCGCGCCCTGATCGCGGCGGATGAGCGTTTCGAGGGCGCCTTCTCCCGGGCCCTGGCCGATTTCGGCGCCCGCGTCGATGACCGTCTGCGCGACTGGTCGGCCGCCCTGGCCGGGCGCAGCCTCGGCCGGATGCACATCGCCGCCCACCACCTGGCCGCGGCCGCGCGGCTGATGGCCCGGATCGGTTCGCTGGCCGCGGCCGCGGCGCGGGGCGAGGATCCGCGGCCCGGCCTGGGCGGGCTGGCCGCCGCGCTGGATCCGCTGCCGCGGGCGGGGCCGGCCTGGGTGGAGCTGCACGATTCGGCGGCCAGGCTTGCCGCCCTGGTCGCGGCGGACGCGCCTGCCGAGCGCGTCCTGGCCGGGCTGGGCGAGATCGCCGCGCTGGCAGGCAGCCGCGCGCTGCTGGGCGACATCGCGATGCCGGCGGCGGTCGATTCGGTCGCCACGGACATCGAGGGGGTGGTGCGCAGCCTCGCGCGACTCGATGCGCTGCTGTCGCTGCGCGCCGAGATTAGCACCGCGCTGGGGATGCAGCTTTCCGCGGCCGGTGCGCTGACTGCTGAGGAGGTGGAGGTCTATCTGCGGCTGTTCGAGGCTGCGCGCGCCAATGCCCAGGCCTGGCTGCGGGCGCTGGATGCGGCCCGGCGGCTGCCCGATCTCTATGCCGCGACGGTGCAGATCTTCGCGCTGGGCGGAAGGCGCGGCATCTTCGATGCGCGGCGCGCCGAGCTGTCCCGGCGCGAGGGGCTGGCCGCGCTGATCGAGGGGATGCAGGCCGAGGTGGCGGCGATCTCGGCCGATGTCGGGGTGCTTGTCGCCGCGGCAGGCGGCAACGCCACGCTGGCCTCGGCGGCGATGAATGCCCGGCTGGACGAGGGGCGGCGGCAGCTGGGCGCCCTTGCGGTGGTCGGCGCCCTGCTGAGCGGGCTGGTCGCGCTGGGAATCATGCGGTCGGTCAGCGGACCGGTGCGGACCATGACCCGGGCGATGATCCGCATCGCCCGCGGCAGCTATGACCTGCACATCCCGGGGCGCGAGCGCAGCGACGAATTCGGCGAGATGGCCCGCGCGCTTGAGGTGTTCGCCCGCGCGATGCGCGACCTCGCGCGTTCGCGCGACGACCTGCGCCGGGCCGCCCTGACCGACCCCGCCACCGGACTGCGCAACCGGCGCGGGCTGGCCGAGGATGCCCGCGAGATGGCCGCGAATGCCCGGCCCGGCCAGCGACTGGCCGTCATGCATGTCGACCTCGACCGCTTCAAGGCGGTCAATGACACGCTGGGCCACGAGGCGGGGGACCACGTCCTTGCCAATTGCGCCCGGATCCTGTGCAGCGAGACCAGGGTCGGCGACATCGTCGCCCGGGTGGGCGGCGACGAATTCGTCATCATATGTCGCGATGTCCGGGACAGGGAGCGTGTGGCGGGCATCGCGCAGCGGCTGATCCGCCGGCTGTCGGAACCCGTCCCCTTTCGCGACCGCGTCTGCCAGATCGGCGCCAGCATCGGCGTGGCGATGTGGGATGCGACCGAGGTTCCCGACCCCGAGCGTCCCCTGGCCGACGCCGACATCGCGCTCTACGAGGCCAAGCGCGGTGGCCGCGGCCGCTTCAGCTTCTTCGAACCCGCGATGCGCGAGCGGGTCGAGACCGGCGCGCGGCTGGCCGAGGAGATCCGCCGCGGGCTGGAGCGGGGCGAGTTCGAACCCTGGTTCCAGCCGCAGGTGGACCTGCGCGATGGCGCGCTGGCGGGCTTCGAGGCGCTGGTGCGCTGGCGCCATCCCGAACGCGGGCTGCTGGGTCCGGATCGCTTCATCGGCGCGGCGGCCGAGGCGGGGCTTCTGGACCGGCTGGACGAGCGGATGCTTGAGGAGGTCTGCGCCGCGCTGACCCGTCTGCGCCGCGCCGGGCTGCCGGCGCCGCAGGTCAGCGTCAACCTCTCGCAGTCGCGCCTTGCCGATCCCGGGGTGATCGATCAGGTCAAGTGGACCGTCGACCGCGCCGGGCTGCAGCCGGGCGACGTGGCGCTGGAAATCCTCGAAACGGTCCTGCTCGATGACCGCGCCGCCCATGCCGCCGAGAACATCCGCCGCTTCGCCGCCGCGGGATTCGCCATCGAGCTGGACGATTTCGGCACCGGCCATGCCTCGATCTCCAACCTGCGCAACTTCCCGGTGCACCGGATGAAGATCGACCGCAGCTTCGTTGCCGGGGTCGACCAGGACCATGAGCTGAGGATGATGACCGGGGCGCTGGCGCGGCTCGGCGCGAATCTCGGGCTTCAGGTCCTGGCCGAGGGGGTCGAGACCGAGGGCGAGCTGGTCACCGTCCGCGCGCTGGGCTGCGCCTGGGCGCAGGGCTTCCTGATCGCCCGGCCGATGCCCTATGTCGAGCTGACCATGTGGCTGCGCGGGCGCGGCAGCCATCCCTTGCGCGAGATGCTGGCGCGCCTCGATCGCGACGGGCGGCTGGCCGCGGCGGGCTGAGCGCCGCGGCCCGGGTCTCAGCCGCCGGCGAAGCGCGCCTCCAGCTCCGCGCGCCGCGCGTCGCTCAGCTTCTCGAACAGGTTTTCCGGCACGCGGAAGGCGGAACCGGGGGGCAGGGCGGCCAGCGCCTCGGCGGCGGCGCCGGGCCAGCCGGCGTCGGGGCAGCCCAGTGCGGACAGGATGCGCTGCGCGGTGGCGGGAATGAACGGGGCCGAGAGCACGGCGTTCAGCCGCACCAGATTGAGCGCCACCCGGATGATGCAGGCCGCGCGGTCGCGGTCGGTCTTGAAGGCGGACCAGGGCGCGGCGGCCTGCAGATACTCGTTGCCCAGCGCCCAGATCGCCCGCAGTTCCGCCGCCGACTTGCGGATCTCCATCGCCTCCATCAGCGCGCCATAGGCGGCAAGGCGCTGGTCCAGCGCGCGCGCCAGGCCGTGTTCGGCCTCGGTCCACGCGCCGCCCGCCGGCACCGCCTCGCCGAAGCGCGCGCTGCAGAACTTGGTGACCCGGCTGACGAAGTTGCCCAGCACATCGGCAAGATCGCGGTTCAGCGCGGACTGGAAGCTGGTCCAGGTGAAATCGGCATCGCCGCTTTCCGGCGCGTTCGCCAGCAGCCACCATCGCCAGCAGTCGCTGGGCAGGATCTCGAGCGCCTGATCCATGAACACGCCGCGGCCCTGGCTGGTGGAGAACTTGCCGCCCTCATAGGTCAGCCAGTTGAACGACTTGATGTAGTCGACCAGCTTCCAGGGCTCGGTGCCGTCATGATTGGCTCCCATCAGCGTGGCGGGAAAGGAAAGCGTGTGGAAGGGCACGTTGTCCTTGCCCATGAACTGGACATAGCGGACATCGCCCGCGCCCAGATCCTCGCGCCACCAGCGCTGCCAGGCCGCATCGGGATGCCCGTGCGCGTCGGCCCATTCGGCGGTGGCCGCGATGTATTCGATGGGCGCGTCGAACCAGACATAGAAGACCTTGCCTTCCATGCCGCTCCAGGGGGCGCCGGGGAACTGGGCCGGCACGCCCCATTCGAGATCGCGGGTGATGCCGCGATCCTGCAGCCCGTCGCCGTCGCGCAGCCATTTCCGGGCGATCGATGTGGTCAGCACCGGCCAGTCGGTCTTGGAGTCGATCCACGCCTCCAGCCGGTCGCGCAGCAGCGACTGACGCAGGTAGAGATGGCGCGTCTCGCGCACCTCGAGATCGGTCGAACCCGAGATTGCCGAGCGCGGATTGATCAGGTCGGTGGGGTCGAGCTGCTTGGTGCACATCTCGCACTGGTCGCCGCGGGCACGCTCGAAGCCGCAATTGGGGCAGGTGCCCTCGATGTAGCGGTCGGGCAGGAAGCGCCCGTCGGCCACCGAGTAGACCTGCCGTTCGGTGCGCACCTCGATCAGCCCCGCCTCGCCCAGGCGGCGGGCCATGTGCTGGGTCAGCGCATGATTGCGCGCCGAGGAGGACCGGCCGAAATGGTCGAAGGACAGCCCGAATCCATCGGCCAGCCGCTTCTGCACCGCATGCATCTCGGCACAGTATTCGGCCACCGGCTTGCCGGCCCGGGCGGCGGCCAGCTCGGCGGGGGTCCCGTGTTCGTCGGTGGCGCAGATGAACATCACCTCATGGCCGCGCGCGCGCATGTAGCGGGCATAGACATCGGCCGGCAGCTGGCTGCCCACCAGATTGCCCAGATGCTTGACCCCGTTGATGTAGGGCAGTGCCGAGGTGATGAGGATGCGCGCCATGTCCCGCCTCCGTCCTGTCAGGGCTGCCGCAATAGCGCCTTTGGCGCGCCGCGGAAAGGCCTCAGCCCCCGTCGGCGCGGCGCCGGCGCATCAGCCGGCCGATCATCGCGCTGGTGCGGGGCACATAGCTGTAGGCGGTGCGCGGGCGCGGCCCCGGCCGGCGCGTCATCCGCCACAGCCCGAACAGGATCAGCACCCCGTGCGCCGCGCCGATCATGCCGAACAGCGCCGAGGATCCCAGCCCCGCGATCAGCGCCGAGGCCATCAGCGGCGCCACGATCGCGCCGATTCCGTAGAGGAAGAGCAGCGAGGCGTTGAGCTCGGTCATCTCGTGGGGCTGGGCGAAGTCATTGGCGTGGGCGGTCGACAGGGAATAGAGCGGCAGCGTGACGAAGCCGAAGACCAGCGCGGCCAGATAGGCGTCGGTGCCGCGCGGGGCATACCAGGTCAGCATCGTGCAGACCGCCAGCGCCAGCGCCGAGACGCCGATCAGCACCACCCGCCGGTCCATCTTGTCGGCAATCCATCCCACCGGGATCTGCGACAGCGCGCCGCCCAGGATCGAGGCGCCGAGGAAGATGCCGATCTGGCCCGGTGTCAGGCCGATCTCGGCGGCATAGACCGGGCCCACCATCCGGAAGCTGGGATTGGTGAAGCCGGCGATCATCACCCCGGCCACCGCCAGCGGCGACAGCCGGATCGCGGCCATCGGCCGCAGGCGGGGCGCGGCCGGGGTCTCGGGCTGCGGCAGCCTGGTAAGGGTTAGAGGAATCAAACACATACAGCAAAGAATTGCTACTATGTTGTAAGAAACATAGGAAGCCGGCTGCAGAAAGCCGATCATCGCCTGGCTGACCAGCGAGGCGCCCAGATCCACCACCCGATAGGCCCCCAGCACGCGGCCGCGCGTCGCGTTGGTGACCTTGGCGTTGATCCAGACCTCGATCACCGTGTAGGCGCCGGCCACCGCAAAGCCCGTCATGACGCGCAGCGCCGACCAGGCCAGGGGATCGACCAGCAGCGGATGCGCGATCGCCCCGATCGCCCCCACCGCCGCGAAGGCCGCGAAGGCGCGGATATGGCCCACGCTGCCCAGCATCCGCGGCGCCAGCCAGCAGCCCACGAAGAAGCCCGCGAAATGGGCCGAGCCCAGGAGGCCGATCTGGGTGGTGGAGAATCCCGCCGCCATGCCCGACAGCGCGTCGAGCGGGCCCAGCGCCCCCGATCCGAGCTGCACGAAGCTGACCGAAAGGAACAGGGCGGCGAAGGAGATCACGAGGCGCATGGGTGCATCCGGGGCTGGCGGCGCGCCCGGCATGCCGGCCGCGGCGACAGGAAGCTAGGCCAGCGGCGGCACCGCGGCAATCGCATTCGCTTGTCCTGGCCGGACGCGCTGGCTATGACGGGCACGCAGGGCGGCGGGGGAAGGATGATGGCGGGCGGCGTGGCGGAATCCGGGCGGGGGCGGCGCATCGGGACGCTGCGCGGGCTTGCACCCTTCGTGCTGCGCTATCGCGGAAATCTGCTGGCGGCGCTGGCCGCGCTGCTGGTCACCGCGATGCTGTCGCTGATCCTGCCTCTGGCGGTGCGCCGGGTGGTGGATGGCTTCTCGGCCGAACAGGCGGGGCAGATGGATGCCTATTTCGCCGCCGCCATCGCCATTGCCGCGCTGCTGGCGGTGGGCACTGCGGTGCGCTTCTGGCTGGTCAGCCGTCTGGGCGAGCGCGTCGTCGCCGATATCCGCCGGGCGGTCTATGACCGGGTGATCGGGCTGAGCCCGGCCTTCTACGAGCGGCTGATGAGCGGCGAGGTGCTGAGCCGGCTGACCACCGACACCACGCTGATCCAGTCGGTGGTGGGCTCCTCGGTCTCGATCGCGCTGCGCAACATGCTGATTTTCGGCGGCGGGCTCGGCTTCATGCTGCTCACCTCGGCCAAGCTCACCGGGCTGGCGCTGCTGCTCGTGCCGGTGGTGATCGTGCCGATCCTGACGCTGGGGCGCCGGCTGCGCCGCCTCTCGCGCGAGAGTCAGGACCGCGTCGCCGATCTCTCGGCGATGGCCTCCGAGACGCTGCAGGCGGTGCAGACGGTGCAGAGCTATACCCATGAGGACCGCAGCCGGGCCGAGTTCGCCCGGCTTGCCGAGGCCGCCTATCGCGCCGCGATCCGGCGCATCGCCACGCGCAGCGTGATGACCGCCATCGTGATCTTCACCGTGTTCACCGGGGTGGTGGGGGTGCTGTGGATCGGGGCGCGCGATGTCCGCGCCGGGGCGATGAGCGCGGGCGAGCTGGTGCAGTTCGTCATCTACGCGGTCATGGTGGCTGGATCGGTGGCGGCGCTGTCCGAGATCTGGGGCGAGCTGATGCGCGCGGCGGGGGCGACCGAGCGGCTGATCGAGCTGATGCGCGCCGAGGACGCGGTGCGCGCCCCGGCCCGTCCGGTTCCCCTGCCGCCGGCGCGGGGGGCGGTGGCCTTCGAGGGGGTGCGCTTTCGCTATCCCTCGCGCCCCGAGGTGCCGGTGCTGAGCGATTTCAGCCTCGCGGTCCGGCCCGGAGAGACGGTCGCCCTGGTCGGACCCTCGGGGGCGGGCAAGACCACCGTGTTCCAGCTTCTGCTGCGATTCTACGACCCCGAGGCGGGCCGGGTGCTGGTGGACGGGACGAATGTCGCCGATGTTGCGCCCGCCGAGCTGTGCAGGCGCTTTGCGCTGGTTCCCCAGGAGCCGGCGATCTTCGCCACCACGGCGCGGGAGAATATCCGCTTCGGCCGCCCCGAAGCCAGCGATGCCGAGGTGGAGGCGGCCGCCCGCGCCGCGGCGGCGCATGACTTCCTGGCCGCGCTTCCGCAGGGATACGACACGGTGCTGGGCGAAAGGGGCGTGCTGCTTTCGGGCGGGCAGCGCCAGCGGATCGCGATCGCCCGCGCGATCCTGCGCGATGCCCCGATCCTGCTGCTTGACGAGGCGACCTCGGCACTGGATGCCGAGAGCGAGCAGGCGGTGCAGCGTGCGGTCGAGCGGCTGAGCCGCGACCGCACCACGATCGTGATCGCGCACCGCCTCGCCACGGTGAAGCGGGCCGACCGCATCGTGGTGATGGAGGCGGGTCGGATCGTCGCCACCGGCACCCATGAGGAGCTGGTGGCCGCGGGCGGGCTCTACGCCCGGCTCGCGCGGCTGCAGTTCACCGACGGTCTGGCGGCCTGAGGCGGCGCCCCGGACCGGGCGGCCGCCCCCGGGCGCGGGTTCAGGCGCATTCGGGCTGAAGCTCGCGGGCGCTGCGCTCGGACAGCGCGCGCATCTCGGCCAGAAGCGCGATCAGGATCTCGACATGGCGCACCGGCGAATAGCTGGCCGCGCCGGCGCGGCGGGCGGTTTCCTGGGCATCCTCCAGGGCGCAGAGCCGCGCCACCACGCCGGCCGGATCGCGGCGGGCATCGGCGGTGGGCAGCAGCGCGGCAAGGTGAACCTCGCGCCGATAGCCGGCCAGGCCGGCGCGGGCGGCCCGGACCAGGATCGCGGGCCGGCGGGTGCGGGTGGTCGCACAGGCAGCGGATCGATGCATGGCGGTTTCCCCTTCTTGCGTGGACCCCGCCCGGTGCGGGGCCGACCGGTGCCGATCCTGATCACGCCGGCGGGGTGTTGCGTTCCGGGGCGGGGCTGCGCGCGCAGCCCGCGGCACATCCCGCACATGCCGGTTACAGGGAATTCTTCATCAGCCGGTTCAATCCTGGGCGGCGCTGGCCAGGCTGTGGATTCTGGAAGCTTCCGGGCCTTACGCATTGAAAGGCAACGGGAATTTCCCCGCAGGTTCAACCTCAGATTAAGGTTTTGTTCACAATTCAACCATAGGTAGAATTTGAATCGAATGATTCTCGTCGAGGTCCGTTTCGTCCCGGAGCCTGCCGTCGTGTCCTTGCCGTCATCGCCATCGCTGCCCGTCCGGGTCCCGCCCGACATCCCGCGGCAGACGCAGATCTATCTCGCCCATGTGTCGCAGGGGCTGTCGATGCGCGCGCTGTCTCGCTCGCTCGGCGTGCACCCCTCGACCATTCACCGCAATGTGCGCCGGATCGAGGAGCGGCGCGACGACCCCCTGTTCGACGAGGCGCTCGCCTCGATCGACCGGATGATTGCGCCCGAAGGGGCCCAGGAGAGCGCGAAGGAGTATGCCCAGATGAGCCCCTGCAAGTCGCTGCGCATCACCGATGACGAGGAGAGGCTGGAGCGGGAGGCCCGGCGCATCCTGCGCCGGCTGAGCGAGTCGAAGGCGTTCCTCGCCGTCGCCCCCGACGCCCCGCTGGCGGTGGTGTTCCGCGAGACCGTTCCCGGCCGTCCCCGCCAGACCGCCACCGTCGAACGCGAGATCGCCCGCGGCTTCGCCCTGCGCGACTGGATCGCCTGCAAGCGGCAGGGAAAGGTCGCCTGCTACGAGATCACCGCCGCCGGGCGCGCGGCGCTGGAACGGATGCTGTCCCGCGATGCCATCGCGCGGCGCGAGGCACAGGGCTTCGCCGAGGCGCGCACCCCCTTCCTGATGCAGCATCAGCTGGAAGGGCGCCGCGCGGTGATGACCGAGGATGGTGACGGGCCGGTCGAGATCCGCGTCAATCTGGCGGAGTCGCCGCTGGCCTGGCTGGCGCGGCGCAATGGCCCGAAGGGCGAGCCCTTCCTCGGGCCGCGCGAGCTCGAAGCGGGCGAGCGCCTGCGTGAGGATTTCGAGCGCGCGGCGATGGGCCCGAACATGGCCCAGAACTGGCAGCGGTTCCTGACCGCGGGAACCACCGGCGGGCGCGGCGGGGCCGAACCGGGGGAAGGGGCGCGGAAGGCGCGCGAAAGGCTGTCCGCGGCGCTGAAGGCGCTCGGGCCGGGGCTTGCCGACATCGCCTTTCGCTGCTGCTGCTTTCTCGAGGGGCTGGAGGCGGCGGAAAAGCGCCTCGGCTGGTCGAAGCGTTCGGGCAAGGTGGTCCTGAAGATCGCGCTGCAGCGGCTTGCCGATCATTACGGGCTGCCCGGCGGGCGCGACTGAGGAATTCCGGCTGATGTTGCGCTGCAGCAGAACCCATGTTATGTTGTGCAGTGCAACATTATCAGGAGACCGGCATGCTTCCCATCGCCGTCCACGACCTCGCCCGCTGGCTGCCGCGGGAATCCGAAAGCCCGCTGGAATACTGGATCAGCCTGAGCCCGGCGGCGCCGCTGTTCGGCATCCCGTGGCGCTTCGCCCCGGCCACGGCCGCCCCGGTTTCGCCCGACCGCGCCGATCCCGTGCCGGTTGCGGCCGACGCGCCGGCCGATGCGCCCGCCCGCGCGCCGACCGGCGCGGCGGCGCATGCCGCATCGCATGCCGCCACCGGCGCCCCGGCCGCGCCCGGGCTGGTGGAGGCGCTTGTGGCCACCCCGCCCGACGCTGCCGATGACCTGACCCGCATCAGGGGCATCGGCCCCAAGCTTGCCGCGGAACTCAACAGCCTCGGGATCTTCAGCCTGGCCCAGATCGCCGCGCTGACGCCCGAGGAGCTGGAGCGGATCGACCGCGCCCTTTCGGGCATCAGGGGCCGCCCCATGCGCGATGACTGGGTGGGGCAGGCGCGGGCGCTTCTGGCCGGCTGAGCCGGCGGCGGCCGTGGCCCCTCGCTCAGGCCGCTCGCTCAGGCCGCGGCGATGATGGCGGCGAAATCCTCCGCCCGCAGCGAGGCGCCGCCGACCAGCGCGCCATCGACCCCCGGCAGGGCGAGGATCTCGGCGGCGTTCCCGGGCTTGACCGAACCGCCATAGAGGATGCGCATCCCCTCCGCCGCGGGGCCGAAGCTGGCGGCGAGCGTCGCGCGCAGACCCTCGTGGACCGCCGCGATTTCCGCGCCGGTGGGCGTGCGGCCGCTGCCGATCGCCCAGACCGGTTCATAGGCGACCGCCAGCCCCCGGGGATCGACCCCGGGCGGCAGCGAGGCGCGAAGCTGGGCTCCGACCACCTCCAGCGTCCGTCCGGCATCACGCTCGGCCTCGGTCTCGCCCACGCAGACGATCGCCAGAAGTCCCGCCTGCCGGGCGGCCGCGACCTTGCGCGCGACCAGCTCGGAGGTCTCGCCGTGATCCGCCCGGCGCTCGGAATGGCCAAGGATCACCGCCGTCGCCCCGGCATCGGCCAGCATCCGCGCCGAGATGTCGCCGGTATGCGCGCCGGCCGGGGCCCAGTGGCAATCCTGCCCGCCGATGGCGAAGGGCGCACCCTCAGCGATGCGCACCATGCGCGCGATCAGCGTGGCGGGCGGGCAGATCAGGATGTCCGCCTCGGGCTGGCCGATGGCGCCGCGCAGCCGCTCGACCTCGACCAGGTCCCGCGACAGGCCGTTCATCTTCCAGTTTCCGGCGATCAGCTTGCGGCGCATTGCGTCCTTCCCGTTCCGCCCTGGCAGGTGGTCGCGGGGCATTTAGCAAGGCGCGCGGGCGGGGAAAACCCCCGGCCGGGGGCCGCCCGCTCAGCCCTGGGCGGGATCGGCGAACCTGACCGATTCGCCGCAGCCGCAGCTGTCGACGACATTGGGGTTCTCGAACACGAAGCCGCTTTCCAGAAGCGAGCTGCGATAGTCGATTCGCGTGCCGAACAGGAACATCTGCGCCATCGGCGCGATCAGCACCCGCGCGCCGTCCTGCTCGACCACCTCGTCGCCGGGGGCGGCGGCATCGGCATGTTCCATGGTGTATTCCATGCCTGCGCAGCCGCCCTTGCGCACGCCGATCCGCAGGCCGAAATGGCCGCCCTCCATCAGGCGGCGCACCTGCGCCACGGCGGCGGGGGTCAGCGTCACGGGTGGCTTGCCGGGAATGCCGAACATCGGTTTTCCGCCCTACATGAAACCCAGTTCCAGTCGCGCCTCGTCCGAGAGCCGGTCCATCCCCCATGGCGGATCCCAGACCAGTTCCACGTCGATCTGGCGAACCCCGGGAACGGCCCCGACCGCATCGGCCACCCAGCCCGGCATCTCGCCGGCCACCGGACAGCCCGGCGCGGTCAGCGTCATCCAGATGCGCACGTCATTCTCGGGGCTGATCTCGATGGTGTAGACCAGGCCGAGATCGTAGATGTTGACCGGGATCTCGGGATCGTAGACCGTGCGGCAGGCATCGACCACCGCCTCATAGAGCGGGTGATCGGTCGTCGACGGGCGGATCAGGGGATCGCCCTCGGCAGGCCTGTCCGCATCCATCTGCTTTCCGTCCATTCGCGCTGCCCCTGGTTGCGCCGCACGCCGGGCGGCGGGCAATTCTCTACCAAAGATATAAGGAATTATCCGCAAAGGTCCAGAGCCGCGGATCAGTCCCGGCGCCCGCCCGCGGGTCGATAGCGTTCCAGCGCCGCATCGGCCGCGGGGTCGAGGAAGCGCGCGATCATCGCATCCGATGCCAGCGCGTAGGCCTCGGCCAGCGGCCTGCCGATCTGGGCGGCGAAGACCTGCTTGCCGCGTGCGATCGCGGCGGGGTTGCGCGCGGCCAGACGCCGGGCGAAGTCGAGCGCCGCGCCGGGCAGCGCCTCGGGGGGCAGCACGCGATTGACCAGCCCGATGCGCAGCGCGGCCGCGGCGTCGATCGCCTCGCCCGAGAAGGCCATTTCCAGCGCCGCCTTGCGGGGCACCGCGCGCGAGACGGCGACCAGCGGGGTCGAGCAGAACCCGCCATTCAGCACCCCGGGCAGCTGGAAGCTGGCGCGGTCCGACGCGAAGGCGATGTCGCAGGCGGCGACCAGCTGGCAGCCCGCGGCGGTGGCGATGCCGTCCACCACCGCGATGGTGGGCAGCGGGCCTTCGGCCAGCGCGGTCATCACCGCCGCGCAGCGGTCGAACAGCCGGCGCAGATAGCCGCGCCCGCCATCGGGATCGTCGCGGTGGCGGGCGATCTCGCGCAGGTCATGCCCCGCGCAGAAGATGTGCCCGCTGGAGGCCAGCACCACCACGCGCACATGGGGGTCGGCCGCCGCGCGCTCCAGCGCGCCGTGAAGCGCCTCGATCAGGTTCAGATCCAGGGCATGGGCCGGCGGGCGGTTCAGGGTCAGGGTCAGCACCCCCTCCGACAGCGCGCGCACCAGCGCCGGCATCTCCTGCAAGGTCATGGCAATCCTCCGCCCTCCGCCCGCCAGCGTGGCGCGCCCGCGCGACAGCCGCAAGCGGCTTTCCATCCGCCCCCGGCTCGCCTATCGCTGCGGCCCATGGCAACGCGATTCCACATCACCGCCACCGACGGCAAGGCGCGCACCGGCATCCTTCACACCGCCCGCGGTGCGATCCGCACCCCCGCCTTCATGCCGGTGGGCACCGCGGGGACGGTCAAGGCGATGCTGCCCGGGAATGTGCGCGCCACGGGCGCCGACATCATCCTTGGCAACACCTATCACCTGATGCTGCGCCCGGGGGCGGAGCGGGTGGCGCGCCTGGGCGGGCTGCACCGATTCATGAACTGGGACGGGCCTATCCTGACTGATTCGGGCGGCTTCCAGGTGATGAGCCTTGCCGCGCTTCGCCGCCTGTCCGAGGAGGGTGTGCGGTTCCGCTCGCATGTCGACGGGTCCGAACACATGCTGACCCCGGAACGCTCGATCGAGGTCCAGCGGCTGCTGGGCGCAGACATCTCGATGTGTTTCGACGAATGCCCGGCGCTGCCCGCCCCCCGCGCCCGGATCGAGGAGAGCATGCGCCTGTCGATGCGCTGGGCGGAACGGTCCCGCGCGGCCTTCGGCGACCCGGCCGACCGGGCGCTGTTCGGCATCCAGCAGGGCGGGCTGGAGCCCGATCTGCGCCGCGAATCGGCCGCCGCCCTGCGCGCGATCGGCTTCGACGGCTACGCGATCGGCGGGCTGGCGGTGGGCGAGGGGCAGGCCGCGATGTTCGCGATGCTGGACGAGGCGCCGGGGATGCTGCCCGAGGACCGGCCGCGCTATCTGATGGGCGTCGGCAAGCCCGACGACATCCTGGGGGCGGTGATGCGCGGGGTGGACATGTTCGACTGCGTCCTGCCCACGCGCTCGGGCCGCACCGGACAGGCACTGACCCGCCGCGGCGCGGTCAACATCAAGAATGCGCGCCACGCCGATGATCCGCGGCCGCTCGATCCCGACTGCGCCTGCCCCTGCTGCACCGGCTATTCGCGGGCCTATCTGCACCATGTGTTCAAGGCGGGCGAGATCATCTCGGCCATGCTGCTCACCTGGCACAACCTGCATTACTATCAGGAACTGATGGCGGGGATCCGCGCCGCCATCGCCGCGGGGGCGCTGACCGAATTCGCCGCGGGCTTCCACGCCCGCCGCGCGGAAGGGGACCTGCCGCCGCTCTGATCCGGGCGAAACCCCGCGCCATGCGCCGCCGCCGCGCCGCAGGGCGGCGCGGGCGCGGCCCCCCGCCG
>RFGB01000021.1 GCA_003697125.1 Alphaproteobacteria bacterium | reverse complement strand
GGGCGGGAAAGGCGGGGCGGGAAAGGCGGGGCCGACCGCGTTCAGTCGGCCGGGGCGACGCGGTCGGCCAGCCGTTCCAGCCGGTCGGCGGTCTGTTCGAGCAGGGCGATGGCGTCCTCGGCCAGATCGTCGGCGAACAGGTTGGCCTGGTCGCGCGGCCGCGCGGGCGGGCTGGCGGCGGCCTCGCGCAGCTTCGCCTCGCTGATGCGCAGCTTGCGCTGGGTGTCCTGAAGCGTCTCCTCCAGCGCGCGCAGGCGCGCCTCGGTGCCGTTCAGGCGGTCGGCGATGATCAGCGCCGACATCAGCATCAGCCGGCTTTCGGGGATGGCACCATTGGCGCGGCGCAGGGCCTCGGCCTCGATGTCGATCACCCGCGCGGCGGCGTTCAGATGCTGTTCCTCGCCCGGTCCGCAGGCCACGCGATAGTTGCGGCCGGCGATGGAGATCTCGATCTCGGGCATGGCTCAGGACTCCAGCAGCGGCTTGAGGTCGGCGAGTATGGCGCTGACATCCTCGGCATCGCGGCGCCGCTCCTCCTGCAGGCGTTCCAGACGCTCGCGCAGCGCGGCGATCTCGCGCGCCTGCTCGCGGGCAACCGCCGAGAGATCATCGCCCGCCGCGGCGCCACCATCCGCCACGGCGTCGAGTGCCGCCTCGATCCGCGCCAGCGCCCGGTTGATCCGCGCCTCGATCCGGTTGAGATCCGTCATCCTGCCCGCCCCGCCTTCGACGCCGGCCACCCCGAATCGGCCGGCATCGTTCCGGGCACCGAGTCTAGCCCGAAAGCGCCGGCCAAGCCCAGAGCCGCGCGGATGCTTGACCCCCGGGACGGGGCTGCTAAAGCTGCGCGCGCGCCGGCGGCGGGCGCATCTGGAGGGACCTGGAAATGGAACTGGCGGAGCTGCGCGCGGCGCATCCCGAGCACTGGGCGATGGCCACGGCACTCAGGATGCTTGCGGTGGATGCGGTCGAGGCCGCGCAGTCGGGCCATCCCGGAATGCCGATGGGCATGGCGGACGTGGCGACCGTGCTGTTCCGGCGCTTCCTGCGCTTCGACGCACAGGCCCCCGACTGGCCCGATCGCGACCGCTTCGTGCTCTCCGCGGGGCATGGCTCGATGCTGCTCTACGGGCTTTTGCACCTGACCGGCGTGCCGGGCATGACGCTGGAGGAGCTGCGCCGCTTCCGCCAGCTGGGCGCGAAGACGGCGGGCCATCCCGAATACGGCCATGCGCCGGGGATCGAGACGACCACCGGGCCGCTGGGGCAGGGGCTGGCCAATGCCGTCGGCATGGCGATTGCCGAGGAGTCGCTGCGCGCCCGTTTCGGCAAGGGGGTGGTCGATCACCGCACCTTCGTCATCGCCGGGGATGGCTGTCTGATGGAGGGCATCAGCCAGGAGGCGATCGCGCTGGCCGGGCGGCAGCGCCTGTCGCGGCTGATCGTGCTGTGGGACGACAACGGCATCTCGATCGACGGGCCGGTCAGCCTGGCCGACGCCACCGACCAGACGGCGCGCTTCCGCGCCTCGGGCTGGGCGGTGCTGTCCTGCGACGGCCATGATCCGCAGGCGATCGAGGGGGCGATCTCCGCCGCGCTGGAGACCCGGCGACCGACCCTGATCGCCTGCCGCACCCGGATCGGCTTTGGCGCCCCGCACAAGGAGGGCAGCGCCGCCGTCCATGGCGCCCCCCTGGGCGCGGCCGAGGTGGCGCTGCTGCGCGAGGCCTATGGCTGGCCGCATCCGCCCTTCGAGATCCCCGAGGAGATCCGCGCCCTGTGGCGGGCGGCGGGCCGGCGCGGCGCCGAGGCGCGGGCGGCCTGGCAGGCGCGGCTGGAAGCGCTGACCCCCGCCCGGCGGGCGGAGTTCGCGCGGGTGATGGCCGGCGAGCCGCCGCGGCGGCTGGTGCCGGCGCTGACCCGGCTGAAGGCGCGGCTGTCATCGGAGGCGCCGTCGCTGGCCACGCGCAAGGCGTCGGAACTGGCGCTGGCCGAGATCAATGCCGTGACGCCGGAGACGATGGGCGGCTCGGCCGACCTGACCGGGTCGAACAACACCCTGACCGAGGGGCTGGGCATCTTCGAGCCCGGCAACCGCAAGGGGCGCTACATCCATTACGGCGTGCGCGAACATGCCATGGCCGCGGCGATGAACGGCATGGCGCTGCATGGCGGCATCCTGCCCTATGGCGGCACCTTCCTGGTCTTCTCGGACTATGCGCGGCCGGCAATGCGGCTGTCGGCCCTGATGGGCCAGCGGGTCGTCTATGTCATGACCCATGATTCCATCGGCCTGGGCGAGGACGGTCCCACCCATCAGCCGGTCGAGCATCTGGCCGGCCTGCGGGCGATTCCCGGCATGGCCGTGTTCCGCCCCGCCGACGCGGTCGAGACCGCCGAGGCCTGGGCCCTGGCCCTGACCGCGGTCCGCGGCCCCAGCGTCCTGGCGCTGACCCGGCAGAACCTGCCCACGCTGCGCCGCGAACACAGGGTGAAGAACCTCTCGGCGATGGGTGCCTATGTGCTGGCCGAGGCCGAGGGCCGGCGGCAGGCGATCCTGCTGGCCACCGGATCGGAGGTGTCGATCGCCCTGGAGGCGCGGGCGCTCCTGCAGGCCGAGGGTGTCGGCACGCGGGTGGTCTCGATGCCGTGCTGGGAACTGTTCGCGGCGCAGGAGGAGGGCTATCGCCGCCGCATCCTGCCGGCCGGCCCGGTGCGCGTGGGGGTCGAGGCGGCGGTGCGCATGGGATGGGACCGCTGGCTGATCGGCGAGCGGGGGCGCGAATCCCGCGCCGGCTTCGTCGGCATGAAGGGCTTCGGTGCCTCGGGGCCATACAAGGACCTCTATGCCCATTTCGGCATCACGCCGCAGGCGGTGGCCGAGACGGTGAAGTCGCTGCTGTGACGCCCGCGGGCGCGGTGGCGCATCCGGTTGACCCGGGTGCGGGGGGGCAGTAGAGCCTTGCGCGCATCGGGCTGCACAGGACGGGAGGGCGAGATGGCGGTGAAGGTGGCGATCAACGGGTTCGGCCGGATCGGGCGCAACATCCTGCGGGCGATCATCGAGTCGGGCCGCACCGACATCGAGGTGGTGGCGATCAACGATCTCGGCCCGGTCGAGACAAACGCCCATCTGCTGCGCCATGATTCGGTGCATGGCCGGTTTCCCGGCGAGGTGCGGGTGAAGGACGATGCCATCGATGTGGGGCGCGGGCCGATCCGGGTGACCGCGATCCGCGATCCCGGAGAGCTGCCCTGGGCCGATGTGGACATCGCGCTGGAATGCACCGGCATCTTCACCAGCAAGGAAAAGGCCGTCGCCCATCTGAAGAACGGGTCCAAGCGGGTGCTGGTCTCCGCCCCCTGCGCGGGCGCGGACCGCACGGTGGTCTATGGCGTCAATCACGCGGCGCTGACGGGCGACGAGATCGTGGTCTCGAACGCCTCCTGCACCACCAACTGCCTCGCGCCCGTGGCGCATGTGCTGCACCGCGCGATCGGGATCGAGCGCGGATTCATGACCACGATCCACAGCTATACCGGCGACCAGCCGACGCTGGACACCATGCACAAGGATCTCTACCGCGCCCGCGCCGCGGCGCTGAGCATGATCCCCACCTCGACCGGGGCGGCGAAGGCGGTGGGGCTGGTCCTGCCCGAGCTGAACGGCCGGCTGGACGGGGTGGCGATCCGCGTGCCGACGCCCAACGTGTCGGTCGTCGATCTGACCTTCGTGGCGGCGCGTCCGACCAGCGTCGAGGAGATCAACGATGCCGTCCGCGCCGCGGCCGATGGCGAGCTGAAGGGCATCCTCGGCTATACCGACGAGCCGCTGGTCAGCGCGGATTTCAACCATGACCCGCGCTCGAGCATCTTCCACATGGACCAGACGAAGGTGATGGAGGGGCGGCTGTGCCGGATCCTGAGCTGGTATGACAACGAGTGGGGCTTCTCGAACCGCATGGCCGACACCGCCGTTGCCATGGGCCGGCTGATCTGAGGCGCCCCGGATGCGGTTCCGCACGCTTGATGACATCGACCTGGCCGGCCGGCGCGTGCTGGTGCGCGTCGATCTGAACGTGCCGGTGGAAAACGGCGTGGTCACCGACACCACCCGGATCGCGCGGATCCTGCCGACCCTGCGGGACATCGAGGCAAAGGGCGGCATGCCCGTCCTGCTGTCGCATTTCGGCCGGCCGAAGGGGCAGGAGGTGCCCGCGATGTCGCTGGCGCAGGTGCTTCCGGCGCTGCAGGAGGCGGTGGGGCGGCCGGTGGCGTTCTGCCCCGAGACCGATCCCGAGGCGGTCCGCGCGCGGACGCTGGCGCTGAAGCCGGGCGAGATCCTGCTTCTGGAGAACACCCGGTTCTATCCCGGCGAGGAGAAGAACGACCCCGCGCTGGCGCGCAGTTTCGCCAGCTGGGGGGATGTGTTCTGCAACGACGCCTTCTCGGCCGCCCATCGTGCCCACGCCTCGATCGTCGGGGTCGCGCAGATCCTGCCCGCCTGCGCCGGCCGGCTGATGGAGGCCGAGCTGCGCGCGCTGGAAGCGGCGCTGGAGGATCCCGCCCGCCCGCTGGTGGCGGTGGTCGGGGGGGCGAAGGTCTCGACCAAGCTCGCGCTGCTGGGCAATCTGATCGGCAGGGTCGACCGCCTGGTGATCGGCGGCGGCATGGCCAACACCTTCCTGGCCGCGCAGGGCGTCGATGTCGGCCGCTCGCTGTGCGAGCATGATCTTGCGGACACTGCGCGGGAGATCATGGCACAGGCGGCGGCGCGCGGCTGCGAGCTGCTGCTGCCGGTGGATGCGGTGGTTGCGGAGGAATTGCGGCCCCATGCCCGCGCCCAGGTCGTCGACATCGGCCATGTTCCGCGCGACATGATGATCCTGGACGCGGGGCCGCGATCGGTGGTGGCGATCGAGCGCGCCTTCGAGGCGGCGCGCACGCTGGTCTGGAACGGCCCGCTGGGCGCGTTCGAGGTCGAGCCGTTCAATGCCGCGACCGATGCCGCCGCACTGAAGGCCGCCAGCCTGACCGAGGCCGGGCGGCTGGTCTCGGTCGCGGGCGGAGGCGACACCGTCGCGGCGCTGAACCGTTCGGGGGCCGCGGCGCGGTTCAGCTATGTCTCGACGGCGGGGGGGGCGTTCCTGGAATGGCTGGAAGGCAAGACCCTGCCCGGGGTGGCGGTGCTGATGCAGCAGGGCTGAGGCGGCCCGGTCTCGCGGTCGTCACTGGGGCTTCGGAAGGGATCGGGCGCGAGATTGCCCGCCTGGCCGCCGCCGACGGCTGGCCGGTGGTGCTGGTCGCCCGGCGCGCCGAGGCGCTGGAGGCGCTGGCCGGAGAGATAGGCGGGCGCGGCGGTCATGCCGAGGTCCTGCCGCTCGATCTGGCCGCACCCGGCGCGGCGGCGGCCCTGTGGCAGGCCCTGGACGGGCGTCAGGTCGGGCTTGTGGTCAACAATGCCGGCTTCGGGCTCCACGGCCCCTTCGCCAGCTCCGACCCGGCGCGGCTGGCCGCGATGATCGCGGTGAACGTGACCGCGCTGACCGAGCTGTCGCGTCTCGCTCTGGGCCAGATGACGGCTGCCGGCGAGGGGCGCATCCTGAACGTCGCCTCTCTGGCAGGTTTCGCGCCCGGCCCCAATCTGGCCGTCTATCACGCCACCAAGGCCTATGTGGTCAGCCTCTCGGTGGCGCTGGCCGAGGAGCTGCGCCGGGCCGGCCATCGCGGCGTCTCGGTCACCGCCCTGTGCCCTGGTCCGGTGCGCACCGGGTTTGTGCGGGTCGCCGGGCTGGAGGGGGTTCGCATCCTGCGCCTGATGCCCGCGGCGCAGGCCGGGAGGATCGCCCGGATCGGCTATCGCGCCGCGATGCGCCGGCGCGGCGTGGTGGTTCCGGGGGTGCTTCCGGCGGTGGCCGCCATGCTTGCGCGCATGGCGCCGCCGCGTCTGGCGGCAATGGCGACGGGGATGCTGATGTCTCGCTGAAGCCCGGCGTTTCGCCGCCGCGGGGTCTGTGCTAGTGTTCCGCTTCTTTGACGAAACGGAGAGTTGCAGATGTTCAGACAGACCCTGGCCGGTGCGGTCGCTGCGTCGATGGTCGCGCTGGGATCCGGGCCAGCCGCGGCGCAGGAGCGCGGCCGCACCCTGGAGCTTCTCGGCAACATGGTGCGGGCTCAGCTGGTGCTGATGCTGCGCGGCGCGGTGGAGTTCACATACGAGAGCCTTTCCTACGATCTCCATTCCGGTGCGACCGCAACCGGCGTGCGGATCTATCCGCGCCTGGACTGGCTCGGCCAGGACGAGCGGTGCGAGATCGTCATCGGACGCATGGCGCTGAACGGAGAGACCCTGGCCGACTCGATGTCTCAGGTCATCGAGGTCACCGAGGTGACGGTGCCGCCGGTCTGCCTCGAGGAGGAGATGCGCGGCACGCTGGGCCAGCTTGGCTATGAGGGCCTGGCGATCGACACGGCGGTGCTGCGCCTCGACTATCAGCTGTCCAGCGCTGCCGCGCGGCTGACGCTGCAGGCGGCGATGCGCGATGCGGTGACGCTGACCGCGTCGGCCGATTTCGCCTATTTCGGGGTCGAGGGGCTGTTCGAGGATGATCCCCGGCCGACCGTGCTCATGTCGGGGGTCGAGCTGTCGCTGACCGATGCCGGGCTGTGGTCGCGTGTCGAGCCGATGGTCGGGGGCATGGTCGGGTCGGTCGACGCCATTCCCGACATGGTGGCCGGTGGCGTGATGCAGGAACTGACCAGGGGAGGGCAGCGCGAGATCTCGCCCGCAGGTCAGGCCTTCGTCGACTCGCTGGGCGCGGCGCTCGGCCAGTTCGTCGCCGGGAAGGGCCGGCTGACCGTGCGGGCCGCGCCCCAGGAACCGGTCTGGCTGAACGCGGATGTGTTCGACAGTCCCGACGCCCTGGTCGAGGCCCTTGCGCCCGTGGTGTCGACCGAGCCCCACAGTGCCATGCGGGTGCTGGCGCCAGAGCTGCTGCGCGCCGCGCTGTCGGAGGCTGACGGCCTGTCCGAGGCCGAGCGCCTCGCCGCGGGGCGGGCGCTGATGTCGGGCATCGGCGCGCCGCGCAACCGCGATGCGGCGATGAAGCTGCTCGTGCCGCTGGCCGCGGGCAGCTGGAACGCCGAGGCCGCGATGATCCTGGCCGAGGGGTTGGCAGCCGCCGGGCGAATGGATGCCGCCTATCCCTACGCACTGGTCGCGCTGGCAGGCGGAATGCCCGGCGCGGGCGCGCTGGCGGGACGCATCGAAGGCGCACTGGACGCGGCCGACATGCTGAAGGCCCAGTCGGTGATCCTGGCCGCCTTTCCCGAAGATCCGGATCTGGCCGCGCGCAGGGCCGAGGTCATCGCGAATGCCACTGTAGAGGGGCTGCGCAAGCTTGCCTTCGACGCCTATCTCGGGCGCAGCGTGCCGCGCAGTTACCCCACGGCCTATCTGTTCGCGACGCTGGCCGCCGCGGCGGGGGATCAGGCATCGGCCAACCTGCGCGATGACCTGGACCGCATGGCTGCGGGCCGGCCGGAACTGGCCGCGGCATTCGCCGAGATGGCCGCCGAGGCGGTGCGGATCTGGACCGAGGACGGGCTCGGTGCGGCAATGCACGCCCGGATTGCCGGACAGTGACCCCGGGGGGCGGTTCGCCGCCCCTCACCCCTTGACCCGGGCCGGCGCGGCGGTCTAACCCGGCCGGGATTTTCCTGAATCCGAGGCGGAGTGATGCGGGCGACAAGGACGGTACAGAAGATCCTGGCGAACTACGAGGGCGAGACCCCCGGGGTGAAGGCCAAGCTCTGCCAGATGCTGATGACGGGAAAGCTGGCCGGAACCGGCAAGATGATCATCCTGCCGGTCGATCAGGGATTCGAACATGGCCCCGCGCGCAGCTTTGCGCCGAATCCGGCCGCCTACGATCCGCTCTATCACTATCAGCTGGCAATCGACGCCGGCCTGAACGCCTATGCCGCGCCGCTTGGGATGCTCGAGGCGGGGGCGGATACCTTCGCCGGGCAGATCCCGACGATCCTGAAGGTGAACTCGGCCAACAGCCTGATGCCCAGCGAGGCGCCGAAGGACCAGGCCATCACCGCCAGCGTCGACGATGCGCTTCGGCTTGGCTGCGCGGCAATCGGGTTCACCATCTATCCCGGATCTTCCGCCGGGCTGGACATGTTCGAGGAGATCGCCGAGATGCGGCGCGAGGCGGCCTCGGTCGGCCTTGCCACGGTGATCTGGTCGTATCCGCGTGGCGAGGCGCTGACCAAGGAAGGCGAGACGGCGGTTGATGTCGCGGCCTATGCGGCGCAGATCGCGGCACTGCTTGGCGCCCACATCATCAAGATCAAGCTGCCCACCGATCATCTCGAGCAGGGCGAGGCCCGCAAGGTGTACGAGAAGCACGGGGTCGATGTGGCAACCCAGGCCGCGCGTGTCGCGCACTGCATGCAGGCCGCCTTCAACGGCCGGCGCATCGTGGTCTTCTCCGGCGGGGCGGCCAAGGGCGCCGATGCCGTGTTCGACGATGCCCGAGCGATCCGCGACGGCGGCGGAAACGGATCGATCATCGGCCGTAACAGCTTCCAGCGCAGTCGCGAGGAGGCGCTCGCCCTGCTGGCAAAGCTGGTGGACATCTACAAGGGCAAGGCCTGATCCGCATCGCGATGGCGCCCCCCGCGCCGGGGATTCCCGGCGCAGGAAAATTCTGGCATGCTCGCACCATCGTAGACCACCCGCACGAGAAAGGGACCACACGCGATGGCACTGACCTTGCCGGGGGGGCGTGCGCTTGCCGGCGCATTCTATTCGTTCCTGATTCTCGGGCTGGTGGGCTATTTCAGCTTCTCGGCCGTTCAGGGCGAATACGGTCTTGCGCGGAAGATCGAGATCGAGGCGCTCGAGAGGGATCTGGCCGCGGAGCTGGATGCGCGGCGCGGCGAGCGGGAGAAGCTCGCCAATCTGGTGCGCCGTCTGTCGGATGACTATCTCGATCTCGACCTGCTCGACGAGCGGGCGCGCAATGTCCTCGGCCTTGCCCGGCCCGACGAGATCATCATCCGCTGAACGGCCGGGCGATCAGTCGCCGGTTCCGCTCCCGGCCTCCTCGATCCCGGGAAGAAGATGGTCCATGCTCAGGGCCGGTTCCGCACAACCCGCCTCGCCGACGATGCGTGCCGGCACCCCCGCCACGGTCTTGCAGGGCGGCACATCGCGCAGAACCACCGACCCGGCGGCGATCCGCGAGCAGTCGCCGATGCGGATGTTGCCCAGAACCTTCGCGCCGGCGCCGATCAGCACGCCATTCCCGACCTTGGGGTGGCGATCCCCGTCCGACTTGCCGGTGCCGCCAAGCGTGACCGAGTGCAGCATGGAGACGTTGTCGCCCACCACTGCAGTCTCGCCGATCACCACCGCATGGGCGTGGTCAATCATCAGCCCCTTGCCGATGCGGGCAGCGGGATGAATGTCGACGCTGAAGCATTCCGAGCTTCGCATTTGGATGAAGTAGGCCATGTCGCGCCGACCCTCCCGCCACAGCCAGTTCGCGACACGGTAGGACTGGATGGCATGGAACCCCTTGAAGTACAGCAGCGGCTGGATGAAGCTGTGGCAGGCGGGGTCCCGTTCGCGCACCGCGATGAGATCGGCCCGCGCCGCCTCGACGATCGCCGGATCCGAGGCGCAAGCCTCGTCGGTGATCTCGCGCAGAGTCATCTCTCCCAGCGCGGGCGACGCCAGCTTCTGGGCAATCCGATAACTCAGCGCCGCACCGAAGCTGCGATGCCTTAGAATGATCGCATGGATCAGTGAGGCCATCAGTGGCTCGCGGCGAACGATGTCCTCCGCCTCGTCGCGGATACGCGACCACAGCGGATCGACGGAACGGATCGGTCTGGACTCGCCGGGAACGGCCGACATGGCGGGCTCCTCATTGCTGTCCGGCCTGGCTCGCCGGGTTCACCGGGCACGTTGGACCGTCGGCACGAAAAATCAACCCCGATGCAGCCGAATGCCCGCCTCCGACCGTCTCCGAGCCGCCAGCAAACGACAGATCAGGGCCACGCAGTCGCAGTACTCGGCATCCTCGAATGATGCCCGGATGGCCGGAGCGCCCCGGCAGGCCCCGGCCAGAGAACCGTCCCCGCGTGCCGAGCGCCCCGTCGCCCGACGCTCCCGGTCGGCACGTTCGGCTTCCTCGATCAGCGCCAGAAGCCTGCGGCGGCGGGCACGCCGTCCCCGCATGGGGCGCAATACCTCCGCCGCGCGCAGTATGTCGTGCAGGATGACCGGCCGCATCACACCATGCGCGGCGGCTCGATCTGCACCAGATGCACCGCGATCCGCACGGTGCCCCCCGCGAAATCTCCGCCGTTCGCGGTCAGGATCAGATCGGTATCGGCATAGTAGCTGACCGGCGTTCCCGTCAGGCCGCTGGCAAAGGAATTGAGCGCGACGCCAAGCCCCGACCCGTAGCGGTCGGGCGATTCCGTCACGCCCAGCGACCAGCTCGTGGCGGTTCCGGTGATCGCCTCGATGACACGGGCGCTGACGCCGAGGACCTGCGATCCTGCGGGGATGGCAGCGGTGACCGCCGAGCTGGGACCAGGCGACAGGACATGGTCGGTCTCGAGGATCCTGTGCAGCGTCGCGGCCCCGCCCGAGGAGATCAGCTGGGCGTCCGGACGCCAGGCCGAGCCGTCGAACGACATCCGTCGCCCGGTCTCGTCATCGAGGACCGACCAGCCCGGCCGGGGGAGAACGATGTCCCAGCCGCCATTGATCCGGATCGCCAGTGCCCCGTCATGTCCCGCCCATTCACCCGAGGCACCCGGTGCGACCAGATAGCAGGATCCCTCCTCGGCCACGGATGGCGGTTCGGTCAGGCTTGCCGATCGCACCCGGCCACCGAACAGCGCATCGAGGCGCAGCAGCGCCTCGTTGACCGTCACATGCTTCTGTGCCTGGCTTGCCGCCAGAAGGGGCAGCCCGAATTCAGGGGTTTCAGACATCGATCGTCATCCTCGCAGATGGGCCAGCACCGAAGAAGGCAGATAGCTGGGCAACATCGATCTCGATGGTCTGGGGCGCGCCATCGGCCAGCTGTTCCGCCGGGGTGTAGAGATACTCGGCGGTTCCGGTCTCGACTTCCCGCCGGACCGTTCCGCCGGTGAGGATGCGCAGCCGATAGCGTTCCGCGTCCTCGTCCATGGGAACGTCGAAGCCGTCCCAGCTGTCGCCGCCGGTCCGGCTGCGTCGGATCCAGGTCACCACAAGCGATCCATCCGCCGCCTTGCGCGCCCGCAGATGGACCGGCGCAAGCGGCCGCAGCCCGACACCGCGGAAGCTCTCGACCCGATGCCGGTAGATCGGATCGGAATAGGGCAACGATGCCGGACCGACGCGGTAATGGCGTTCCAGGCCCCGGTCGTCCGGCGCCAGATCGACCTGGACCAGCGCCCGGTCCAGCGCGACCACCTCGGCGCCGGCGGGAATCGGAGCGCCGGTCAGGAACTCCGTGCCTGCCTGTCCACGCAGCAGGCCCCACACCAGATATTCGTCCGATGCGATCAGCTCGGCGTTCTCGAACTGGATCACCTCCCACTCGGCGCTGCCGGGAGCGCGCACCGCCAGCGCATTGGCGCCATTCAGGACCGATACCCGCGCCCGCGACTGCAGCGGGCCGCTCATGCGCAGCCGGACCCCCGGCTGCCGCGACCAGCACCATGGCCGGGCAGGGAGGATCGGGTCCAGGGTCTCGCCCATGGTCGCGGAACGCCGGACGACCCGATTGAGGACGTAGCCGTCCTCGGTGTCCGACGAATAGACCGCGTGCGGCCCGGGCCATGGACGTGCCGCGATCGCGACCCATGGGGCATGGGGCACCTCATCCCCCCGCAGCAAGGGCAGGTCGAGGAACTGCACCTCGAGCCCGGCGGGCTGATCGACGGCGGGAAGCGGATGCTCGCGTCCCGCAGCCCGCTCCGGGCGGTAGATGTCGCGTTCCACCCGGCGCGCCTCGATGATCCGGACGCCCTTCTCCTCGATGCTCTCGATGCGGTAGATTCCAGCGCCGCGCGCATCGGGAAGCGTCACGAGATCGCCGACCTCGATCGAAAGCAGGGAAGGCGGCAGGGCGAACCGGGCCGTGTCCCGTGCGACCCTCAGCTCGGCAAGCCACCGCTCGGCTATGCCTTGGGCATGGGCCGCGTCCAGCGCAACGGGCACCTCGCCGGCCTCGACCCGCTGGTTGACCGCGCCGGGATGAATCGCCACCGCCGCGGCGCGCTGATAGTCGTTCTCGGCGGCAAGATAGGCGATCCGCACCGCTTCGGGCACCTCGCCCGGGGCCGAGCGGGTGAAGCGCAGGCCATTGCCCGGCGTCTGCGCATTCTCCAGCGCCAGATGATCCGCGCCCACCGGAAAATCGACCGGCGCGCCCCGCATGCGATAGACCATCCGGTCCCCGCGGGCGGTGCCGTCGAAACCGAAGGCAAGCATCAGGGGCTGGATGGCCTGGCGCGCCGTATGCGGCCCTTCCACCGCGGCGCCGGGCACGCTCCCATGCAGCCCGGAAACGTCGATTCTGGTCACGCCGGCGCGCAGATTGTGCTCGGCGACCACCTCGGCCAGTCCGGCAGCCCCAACCCTGCCCTGCAGCCAGTGGCCCAAGGTATAGTTCGGGCCGTCGGACCATACGTCCTGACGCGCCGGAAAGTCGGGCCAGGGCCGGGCATCCCACGCCCAGGCATAGATGTTCGCGACATCAACCATCGACCCGCCATAGAGTGCGGAAACGGGATTGTTCGCGGGGTCGTGCCAGTGGCGCATATGCGCCATCAGATAACGGGTCTGGATGTAGTCATCCCGCGCCCCGGTCGAGAAATAGGGAAGGAAGCTCTCCGAAGACTTCGGATCCCAGAAGACATTCGGCTGGTTGGTTCCCTTGTCCACAGCCGGGCAGCCGATCTCGGTGAACCAGATCGGTTTGCTTTGCGGCACCCAGGGCGTCGGCTGTGCGGCGCGCACCCCACCCGGCCGGTCATGGTGGGGTTGCGACCACCATGACACCAGGTCCTTGTAGCGGAAGACCCAGTGTTCCCCATGCGCGCCGTCGGTGATCGGCGTGCGGATCTGGGCCGCCCGGTCGGCCGGGGAGGCATAATACCAGTCGAAGCCCTCGCCCCCCGCGATATTGCTGCCCAGATAGTCAAGATCATAGATCGATCCGTGCCCGGCGTCGGCATGGCTGTCGCCATCCCGCCAGTCGGAGAGCGGCATGTAGTTGTCGATCCCGATGAAGTCGATCTCGGGATCGGCCCACAGCGGGTCCAGGTGGAACAGCACATCCCCGCTGCCATCATCGGGTCGATGCCCGAAATACTCGGACCAGTCCGCGGCATAGCCGATCCGGGTGCCGGGGCCCAGAATCGCGCGCACATCCGCCGCCAGCGCGCGCAGCGCGGCAACCGCGGGATAGTTCGTCGCCCCGTCGCGAATCTGGGTCAGGCCCCGCAGCTCCGAGCCGATGCAGAACGCATCCACCCCCCCGGCCAGGGCGCACAGATGGGCATAATGCAGGATGAAGCGGCGAAAGCCCCAGTCCTCCGGACCCGCATAGGCCACGCTGTCCGCACCCGGCAGGAAGTCGGCCGGCTGCGCATGGCCGAAGAATGCCGTCACCTCGTCGGCCGCCGCCGGCGTCTTGTCGGGCGAGCCGGGCTGTCCCGGCGAAACCGACAGCGTGATCCGACCCCGCCAGGGAAAGGCCGGCTGCTCGGACGCCTGCCCCCAGGGATCCGGCAACCCGTTTCCGGCCGGCAGATCCATCAGGATGAAGGGATAGAACATCACCCGCCGCCCCTCGGCGCGCAAGCGCCTGATCGCGGCCACGACCGCCTGATCGGAGGGCGTGCCACCGAAGCTCGGACGCCCGTCGGTGCGGCTCACCACGGGCGCGATGGAACGGGTGAGGCCCGAGACGGTCCACGGCATCTCGACGGCCTCGAACTCGCTCTGCTCGACAGCCGGGCGGATCCGGCAGGACCCGCAGCGCAGGTCATCCCCGAACCAGGATACCACCAGCGACACCGCGTCACAGGCCGGCAGCTCGGCCCGAAGCTGGGCGAGCGAGGCGTCCAGGTCGCTCTTGCCGGAACTGTTGTTTACATTCGCAAGGCGGAACTCGGCCTTGCCCACCCGATAGCTGACACGCTCGGTGGCCAGCGAGTATTCGCCCGTTCCCGGGGTCAGCGCCACCCCCCGCAGACGGAGGGAAGGGCGCCACGACACCTCGGGCACGATCTCCGCGGGGACCTGTGGCTGCCGGAACACCTCGACATTGAACTGCGGTATCCGGTTGCCGAATTCGCCCAGGGGAAGGTTTTCCAGAACGATATAGGCCAGACCGCGATAGGCCGGCGCCATGCCCTCGCCTTCGACCGCCTCGATCAGGGGGTCGGGCAGTTGCGATTCGTCCCCGCGATAGAGCCGGTACTGCACATTCTCGAGCGCGAAGGGACGCCCGTCGGCCCACACCCGCCCGATGCGCAGGATCTCGCCTTCGCACAGGCCGATGGCACAACTCACCGCATAGGAGTATTCGCGCACCGAGGGGCCCGAGGCCATGCCCTTTCCCGACCCGCCGCTCTCGCGCACGGTCTCGATGTAGCGTGTCGACCAGATCACCTGGCCCGCTATCCGCATCCGGCCCGCCACATGCGGGATCGGGCTTCCCTCGGTCGAGCCCTGCACGCGGAACGAGGTTGCCTTGCCCACCTCGACCGGATCGGCGCCCCCTCCCAGCAGCTTCTGGTCGATCACCGAACCCAGGGTCGCCCCGACCGCCTTTCCGATCACGGCGCCGGAAAGACCCAGGACCGTTCCTCCGAACGAACCGCCGATCGATGCCCCGACCGCCGTAAGCAAAAGCGTTGCCATGTTGCCCTGCGTCCCTCATTCGATTCCAGGGAAGCGGAAGACCCCGGCGATGCGCCGGCGCCATGCGGCTCCCAGGGGCGACTCGCATACCGCCCGGCCGGAATAGGCGTGGATCACCGTCTCGATGTCGTCGCGCCGTGCGAGGATCCCGACATGCTTCGCGGGTCCGCGATCCAGCATCCGGAAGACCAGCACGTCACCCGGCGCCTTCTGCTCCGGCGCGATCCGCCGCAGATGTCGTCCGGCACCCTCGAGCAGCGCCTCCCGCCCGGTCGGCTCGCACCAGTCGGCGGTGTATGGCGGCACTGCTTCGGGCTCGCTGCCATACAATGTCCGCCAGATCCCGCGCAGCAGCCCCAGGCAGTCGGTGCCCGCCCCGCGGCAGCTGGCCTGATGCAGATAGGGGGTTCCGATCCAGCTGCGCGCGATCGCGACCACCTCGTCAGCGGAACAGCGACGACCCGTCATGCCGACCCCCCTCGCGCGCATATCCGTTCACCCAGTCCTCGCCCGGCATGTGCGGAAAGCCCCGGAAATTCACCGCGTTGGCAAACTTCCCGCGGCAGGTCGCGAACCGCTTGTCGCAGCCCGCGAACACCTCGAACCCGTCTCCAGGGGCAACAGGGCGCGGGGGCTCCTCCCACAGGGTCAGCAGGCGCCCGTCGGTGGTGATCTCGTCGCGGCGCACCTGTCCGGTGATCCCGGCATTGCCGCCGGTCAGCCAGTCGAGCCGCCCGCGCGCGAACCAGCCCTCCGCAAAGCCGGAGAGCCCCGCCACCAGGAAACCCGCGCCGCCGACCGGCGCGACCACCTGGGCCGAGCCCATGAACTCCGGCTGACGCAGGTCGATGCCACAGCGCGCGTCCCCCAGCACCGCGTCGCAATCGCGCAGATAGACGCGACCGACCGGCCGGTTGAGCGCCTCGCCCAGTCCGCGCAGCTCCGCCTCGAAGGCCGTCTTGCCACGCACGACCTCGCCCAGGCTGCCTGTGAACAGCAGCACCCGAAGCTCGGGATCGGTCCAGTCGACCAGCCAGTGCTCGACCTCGGCATCGTCATAGCGCCCGGCGGATATGTCGGCCTCGGTGACGCCGGCCGAACTCAGCGCGCCGACGACTTCGGCATTGTCAACGCTCAGCCCCGCCGACTGCGCGAGGGTCGATGCCCCGAGCCCGGTGGCTGCGGCGAAGGTGGTTCCGTCGAAGACCAGGTCACGGTCATGATCCGTGAAGCCCATGCGAACGCCATCACGGCGTGTCAGCCGCCAGCAGCGACACAGAGTCGTGGCGCCGCTCGACAGCCTTGCCTGCAGTGCAGGATCGATCGCGCGCATCAGACACGCACCTCCACCACCGGAATCGAGGGCACCTCGCCCGCCTGAAAGGCCGAAAGACTCGTCTCGATGCGGTCGGTGTCGAAGCGGACCGGCACATCGAAATGGAAACCGGCGGTCACCACCGCCCCGGGCTGGGGGGGCGCCGCCAGCGTGACCAGACCCGTGGTCGTGTCCACGGTGAAATCGCTGCCCTCGGTCAGCTCGATCCCGTCCACCGCAATCCGCACGGTTCCCGCCACCGGCTTGCGGATCGGGCGCACATAGGCCGCCGGCCCGGACTGGTAGGTCTTGCAAAGAGCGAATGCCGTCAGGCTGCCGTCCCCGGTTCCGATCACCTGATCGGTCGGGGACGGGTCCGCCAGCGGCCGGCAGGAGCGGTGGTCCGCCCAGTCCTTCCAGCGGAAGCCGTAAAGCTGCCCGCCCCGCGCTTCGAAAAAGGCGATCACGGTGGCCAGATCATCCAGCGATCTGAGGCCGAGGCCCGCATCATAGCGCCGGCGCGAATGTGCCCAGGGCGCATTGCGCTCCTCGAACCCGTTGGCAAGCGCCACGATTTCGACCCTGCGCTCGGGCCCTCCCGTCGAGCCATATGACAGATCCTCGGGAAACCTCACCTCGTGAAAGCTCATGCCCTGCCGCTCCTCAAAGATTTCTCTGGCCGACGCGCAACGCGCGGATCAGGCCCGCCGCGATCTGCGATCGCGAACGGTGGAAACCCTCCACATCGGGGGTGGTGACATTGACGGTCACATGCACCGCGCCGCCCGATCCGCCGCGCACCCCAAGCCGCCCGTCCGGGCCGCGGGCCAGCGGCATGATCGCCTCCGGGCCGGCCTCTCCCATCAATCCGGTTCCCCCCCGCATCGGGAAGGTCGTCGGGCCGTCGATGATGCCGCCATTGGCGAAGGCGCGGACACGGCCGGCATCCACAATGCCGCCCTTCGCGAAGGGCAGGATCCCTCCGAGCAGCGTCCCCAGCCCGCCCGACACCAGCGCCTGCACCCCGCTGCCCAGCGCCTGCTGGACGGGCCGGATCGCGCTCGACAGGACATCCCCCGCAAGGCCGGCTCCGAGACTGCGCAGCACGTCCGAAGCCCGGGCCCCGTCGAAGATCAGCCCCTCGAACGCGGACCGCAGGCTCGAGCCCATCGATCGCGCCAGCGCGCGCGATTCCCGCTCGGTGCCGCGAAGCTCGACCTGGACCCGGGTCAGTTCCTCGCGGAATGCCGCGGTCAGGGCCTGCGCCGATCCGAAACCGTCCAGCAACGCATCCATGTCGCCTTCGGGATCAAATTCGCTCATCCTCGTCTCCCTGCCCGCGTCCGCGGACGTTCAGCCGGGCCTCCAGCTCGGCGAGCCGGGCACGGGTCATCGCCCCCGGCCCGCCGCCGCCGTCAAGGCCGGCCAGAAGAAGAAACTCGGCAGGGGTCAGTGCCCAGAACTCGTCGGGTCGCAGACCCAGCCCCCTGATCCCCAGCCGCAACAGCCGCGACCAGGCGATCGGTTCAGCCACGGTCGTCCTCGCCCGGCAGCATGAAGGTCACGCGCAGCAACTCCGCGGCCAGCCGCATCGCCGCGACCGGGCCGCCACCGATCTCGCGCCGGGCAAGATCGGCATCGGAGATCTCCACCCCGGCGCCGCGCAGCCCTGCGCCCAGAAGCGCAAGAATGTCCCGCGCCCGCACGGTCCCCTTCTCGAAACGTTCGACCAGGGCAACCACCGAGCCATCTTCCAGCCGGTCCTCGAGCTCGCACAGCGCCCCCAGCGTCAGCCGCATCACATGGGGACGGCCGTCGATCTCGATCTCCACCTCGCCGCGCCACCGATTGGCCATCACAGCGCCGTGAAGCTGAGCGCCCCGGCCGAGGCGAGCGCGATCTCGTAGCGCGCCTCGCCATCGTGATCGCCGGCATACTCCAGCGAGGCAATCTGGAACGGTCCCTCGATGACACCGAAATCGGGGACGACCACCTGAAGCACCGGGATCACGCCCGAGAAGAACAGCTCGCGCGCACGCGCGTCGGTGGCCTCGTCCCGGAAGACGCCCGAGCCGCTGATCGTGGCCGAACGCATCCCCGCCCCGGCCAGCAGCTCGCGCCAGCCGCCGGGGCTGTCGAGGCTGGTCACATCGACCGTCTGCGCGTTGAACGCGATGCGCGTCGCCCTCAGCCCGGCCAGGGTCTGGAACGTGCCTCCGCCGTCCATCTCCAGACGGATCAGAAGATCCTTGCCTTTCTGCGCAACCATCTCCGGTCACCTCTATTCCATTGTCGTTCCGTCGCCGCGCGGTGCCCTAGCCGTCCTCGACCAGTGCCCGGAACCGCAACGTGATCCGCCGGCGATCGGCGGGGCGTCCCCGCTGCGCCTGACCACCAAGGAACCGCAACGCCACCAGATGGCCGCGGCTCATCGGCAGCGGGCGGTCGATCAGCGCATCGCAGATGGCTCCGGCCAGCTCCTTCGCCAGCCCGAAGCCGCTCGCCCCCGAATGCACGGTCACCGCGAAATCGTGGGCGCCGCCCCGATGATCCGCCGACTCGAAGGGCCGGACGGTCTCCTCGCCCAGCGTCACATAGATCGCGCCCGGCTCGGTCTGGGTGGCCGCATGGGGCGGCGCGTCATGAATCCGGCCCCCCGACAGGACCGAGACGGCGGGGTCGGCGATCAGCGCCGCGTAGACCGCCTTCTGAAGCGGCCAGGACAGGGCATAGGTCATGCGCTTCCCCCCTCCTCGGTCCAGCACAGGATGAAGCGGCCGTCGGGATCGTTCTCGGCGACCGCCAGAATGTCGAAGATCCGTGATCCGTCGCGAAACCGCTGATGGGGGGATGGCCGGCGCGGCGAACCGACCGGGGCGCCGCGCACGATCACCCTGTGGGTGACGCGCTGCCGGTCCCGGCCGCCCTGCAGCATCTCGCTGCCCGAAACCGCCCGGACATCGGCCCACAGCGTCCCGACCTCGCGCCAGCCGCCGATCGACCCGCCGCCACCATCGGCCAGCTCGACCGGCTCTTCGAGGGTCAGCCGACGACGCAAGACCGGCCTGTGCATCTCTCCCCCCTTCAGAGTCTGATCGGCCGGAAGGGCTCGAGCAGTGCCAGCACCCCGAAGGGCATCGCACCGTCGCGGCCTTCGTCGGCGCTGCGGTTCTCGTAATAGTTCGCCGCCAGCAGAAGCGTCGCCTGCCGCAGGTCGGCGGGAATGTCGTCCCAGTCCGGGCCATATCCCGCGCGGAACACCACCTCGGCGCGCCCCATCTCCGGGATCTCCGGCAGATCGCCCGTCCAGCTTCCGCGCAGCACCGGCGCCTGCCCGTCGGGCACCAGAACCCACTCCGACCGGTCCGCGATGGTCTGGTTGCCCAGATGGTCGACCAGCCGCAATTCCTCGACTGCCTGGACGGGCGCGATCGGCAGTGCCTGCCGGTCCGGCTCGCGCCAGCGCGTGACGGTCCAGGAAAACCGCCGCTCCAGCAGCGCCTTGCCGATGCGACTCTCGATCGCGGACATCGCGGTGCGCAGATAGAGCTCCAGGAGCGCGTCCTGAGATCCGTCATCGGCAAATCCCGTGCCGAGCCGCAGCTGGTCGCCCAGTGCGCGCACCGCCTCGACGCCGAGAACCGGCGGCTCGAGCTCTGTCAGCATCATCTCCGATCTCTCCTTGGGCGGGGCGGCCAGGGCCCCTGAGGCCTGGGAAAAGAAGGCGTCCCCGCGCTCCTCGGGGACGGAGGGGAGCGGGTGGCGGAGCGCGGGGACGCTCGCCCCCGGCGCCGGCCGGGGGCTCTCGGATCCGGATCGCCCGGATCCGAATTCACGACAGGGCGAACTTCAGGAGCTTGATCGCGGAGAAGTCGGTCACGTCGCCGCCGATGCGCTTGGTCGCATAGAACAGCACGTTGGGCTTGGCCGAGAACGGATCGCGCAGGATGCGCAGGTCGGGACGCTCGGCGATGGTGTAGCCGGCCGAGAAATCGCCGAAGGCGATGGCGAAGGAATCCGCGGCGATGTCGGGCATGTCCTCCGAGATCAGGACCGGATAGCCCATCAGCCGCGCGCTGCCGCCATTGCCCAGCCCGTCCGACCACAGGAAGCGCCCGTCGGCATCCTTCATCTTGCGCACCGCGCCCGCGGTCTTCGAATTCATCACGAAGCTCGCCCGCGTGCGGTAGTTCGCCCCCAGCGAATAGACCAGATCGACAATCGCGTCGGCCGGCTCGGCGCCATTGAAATCGCCGGCATTCCCGGTGGCCACATAGCCCAGCGAACCCCAGCTCCAGGCCGAATCCGGAACCTTGGGATGCGACAGGAAGCCCCGCGGCTTGCCCACTCCGTCACCCGAGACGAAGGCCGCACCCTCGGCGCGCGCGAACTTGTCGGCGATGCGCGCGGCAAGCCAGCCCTCGACGTCGAAGGCGCTGTCGTCCAGCAGCCGCTGGCTGACCTTGGGCATCGCGCTCAGCTCGTGAAGGGGGATCGAGATGCGATCGAGCTGCGGGGTCGCGGTCTCGCTCGTGGAAGCCGTCTCGTCGGCCCAGCCGGCGCCCATGTCGGTGTGATCGACCAGAACGTCATAGGCCGAGGCCTCGACGGTGACGACCGAGGCGATGCTGCGCAGCGAGGCGGCCGCGTTCAGGATGCTCTTGATCTGTTCGGCAGTCTGGCTGTCGACAAGGAAGCCGCCGTCCGCCGCGACCGCCGTCGACATCCCCTTCTCCTCCAGCGACAGATGACGCAGCCCGTCATCGTCGCCCGAACGCAGATAGGCCGAGAACGCCTTGCGGTGGGGCAGCTCCACCTCGGCAGTGCGCGACAGGGCGGGACGATCGATCTTGACCGATTTCGCGTGCAGCATGGCGAGCTTTTCTTCCTGATCCTTCAGCTTCAGCTTGATGGCCTGCTGGAATTCCTCGAATTCACGCAGGAAACCGGACATGGCGGCCTTGACCTCCACGCCCGGGGTCTTGGTCGCGGCGCCTCCGGCCCGCGAACCGGTCTCGGAATTGGTCATCATTCTTCCCTTCACCTGATGACATGACTTCGGGCGTGAAGCTCACGCCAGGTCCGCGCGGGCCCGGGCAAAGGCCTGCGCAAGGGCGGTCAGCAACTCCGCGTCGTCCTTGCGGGATGCCGTCACCGCCCGAGCCTCGGGAAGCATCGGAAACGTGACCAGCGATACCTCCCAAAGATCGATCTCCGTCAGCCGCCGGCCCTCGGCCGTGCGCTCGGCACGGATCGTCCGGTAGCCGATCGACAGGCCGTCGATCGCACCTGCGCGCATCAGCGACAGCGCCTCGGCCCCGCGCTGCACGCCGGTCAGGATCCGACCGCGAACGAACAGGCCGCGCGAATCCTCGCGAACCTCGTCCCAGATGCCTATCGGCTGCGCCGGGTCGTGCTGCCACAGCATCTTCACCCGGCGTCCCGCCTGCGCGAGCCGCCGCAGCCCGGCGGCATAGGCCCCCGGTGCGACAATGTCGCCCCCCTGATCGGGAATCCCGAACAGCGACGCATAGCCGGCGATCTCGCTGTCACCGGTCAGCCCCGCCTCGGTGCCGAATTCCTGGAACTTGGTCTCCAGACCCGTTCCCTGCGCAAACGACATAGCATCTTCTCCCGGATACCCAGCCATCTCAGGGGCTGACCTTCATCAGCGCCGTCCAGGCCACCTGACTGACCATCACCGTCGCCACGCCGTAGACGGCCAGCCAGATCCGCCGCTCCAGCCGGTCCAGCGCACCCTCGATCGCCAGCAGTCGCCGCTCCAGCGCCTGCCAGCGCTCCTCGGTCACCTTCTCATGCACCTCGATCCGGGCATGGGCCGAATCGAAGGGCTCATAGAGAAACCGCGACCCCGTCCGTCCCGCCGGCCCGCTCATTCGTCGCATTCCAGCCGGGGCAGCCCGAGAAGCCGGCGCTTCTCCTCGTTGGTCAGGAAGTCGGCTGCAGTCACGCGCCGCCACAGCGCCTCGCGCTCGACCGCCAGCGCCGGAACCTGGTCAAGTTCGGGCTGGATGCGCATGTCCGCCTGCCAGAACCGCGGCAGCCATGCGCTCAGCGCCGAAAGGACGCGGTTGATCAGCGGCAGGACGGTCAGGCGATAGAAGGCGCGGTTCGCCTCCTGATAGTTGGAATAGGTGTTGTCCCCCGGCAGACCCAGCAGCATCGGCGGCACCCCGAAGGCCAGCGCGATCTCGCGCGCCGCCGCCTCCTTGGTGCGGTGAAACTCCATGTCCGAGGGCGAGAAGCCCATCGGCTTCCAGTCCAGCCCCCCTTCCAGCAGCATCGGCCGGCCGGCATTGCGGGCGCCCTGGTGGTTCAGCTCCAGCTCCTCGACAAGCCGGGCATACTGATCGGCGCGCAGCGTGCCGGACCCGTCGGTGCCGCGATAGATGATCGCCCCCGAGGGCCGCGCCGCGTTGTCCAGCAGCGCCTTCGACCAGCGACTCGCGGCATTGTGCACGTCGATCGCCTGGGATGCAGCCTCCAACGGCGAAAGGCCGTAATGATCGTTCTGCGGGTGAAACGATCTCAGATGCAGGATCGGGGGCACCTCCCCGGACATGTCGAAGCGGACCTTCCGCCCGCCCACGGCATATTCGTATGCCTCGGGCCAGCCATCGGGCCCGGGGATCACCCGCATCCGGTCCGACCGCAGCACATGCAGCTCGCGCGGGTGGCCCTCCAGATCGAATCCGGCCGCCTCCAGATAACCATCCCCGCTCAGCAGAAGGTGCCCGATGAACGCCTCCAGAAGCGCCGGGCCGGACTGCGCCGGGTTGGGCCGGGCCAGAAGGTCCAGCAGCGGATGCACGTCATGACGCCGGTCGCCCTCGGTGACCACCAGCGGAATCGCCGCCGCCGCCTCCGAGATCAGCTTGACGCAGCGGAAGCCCACAGGATTGTTCTGGAAACCGCTGCGGGTCAGCGAAACCACGTCCTTCGGCGTCCAGGCCGGCCGGCCGGCGCCCTGGAAGGCGATCACCGGGCCGACCGCCGAGGCCTTCTGCTCGGGTGGCTCGGCCGGCCTGCCCCGCTTCAGTCCGAATAGCATGGTCGTGGTTCTCCCCAATTGGGTCGGCAACAAACGACAGGCGGCCCGGCATCCGCCGGACCGCCCGCGCGCCTCTCTTCCCGTCGTCTGCCGTTCAGAGATGCCGTATGGTCGGGGCGCTCCAGCCCCGCGCCGGTTCGATCATCAGCTCGGTCAGCGCCCAGACCAGGGCATCGGCCCGGTCCGGGCTGCCCCGGCCCTGATAGCCCTCGCGCGTCAGGGCGCACATCTGGTCTTCCAGCTTGCGGAACACGCCGGCATGGCGGACGCGACCCTGTTCGTAGAGCGCCGCCACCGGTTCGGCCCGCGCCACCTTCCCGCGCGAGGCACGGACCGCCCGGAAGCTCAGCAGCGGATCGACCTGGCGCAGCAGCGATTCCACCAGATCACCCCCCTGGTTGACCTCCGCAACCACGCGGTCGGCATTCCAGCGGCGTGCGGCCGAGGCCGCCGCCTCGGCCCAGGCCCGCGGCTTGCCTCCCTCGACAGTGGCGTCCTCCAGGACATAGGCGACCCAGCTCTGGGGCGGGCCCTGCAGCACGACGCCGGCGACGACGATCCCGCATGCGTCCGAGGCTTCGCCCGAACTGACCGGAGGGTCCACCGCGACCACCACCCGATCCAGCGTCTGCGGCGCCTCGGCCCGGCAGTCATCGAACTGTCCGGGAACCCACAATGCGCCCGGCAGCTCCTCGATGAACTCGCCCTCGATCTCCTGCCGGCCCAGGGCGGTGCCCGCATACTCGGCCGTCACCTTCTCGATGAACGCATCCGACAGGTTGCGCCGGTTGACCCAGGTCGGAGCCGAGGTGACCACGGTGCCGGTCGCACCCAGGATGTCCTTCAGAAGCCGGTTCACCCGGGGCGTGGTGGTCACCACCTGCCGCGGCTGGGAACCCAGCCGAAGCGCGAACTGCAGCATGTCCCAGGCCTCGCGGCCCTTCTTCCACTTCGCCAGCTCGTCCGACCAGGCGCAGTCGAACTGCGGGCCGCGCAGGCTCTCGGGATCGCTGGCCGAGAAGATCCGCGCCTCCGCGCCATTCGGCCAGACCAGCCGCTTGCGCGTCGCCTGCCATTCCGGGCGCCGATCGGGCGGGCTGCAGGCCAGGATGCCCGATTCGCCGAACACCATCACCTCGCGCGCCTGATCCAGCGTCTCGGCCACCAGCGCCACGCGCCGGCAGCGGCCCGGATCGCCCGGGCGGGCGCCCTCGACCTGGGTGCGGATCCACTCCGCCCCGGCCCGGGTCTTGCCGGCCCCGCGCCCCCCCATCACCACCCAGGTGTGCCAGTCCCCCTCGGGGGGCAGCTGATGATCGCCCACCGCCCAGATCTCGAACAGCCAGGGCATGGCAAGGATCGCATTGGGCGACAGCTCCGACAGGAAGCGGTCAATCTCCTCGGGAGGCGCGGATGAGAGAAATTCGGCGATGAATCTCTGCTCTTGCCGCGTCGAGGTCGAGTTCGACGGCGACCGGCTGGTCGCCCTTGCTGCCCCGTTTTCCAAGTCCAACCTCAAGATCGATGATCGCCTGCAACGCCTTCTGGTGCATCCGGATCAGATCCAGACGATCCCGCGTTCCCAGCCTTTCCTCACCTCGCGAACGCAGCGCCAGCAGCGCCTCCGCAAGTTCTTCGGAAATCATTCCATAGAGAAGCCTTGCGTGCCTGAGAGTCGAACGCGGATCATGCGACCCGTCCGTCAATTCAGAAATCTGATCCATTCGCGATCTGACATTGCGGCAACAAAAAACCCGGCGCCGACCGGCACCGGGAACCTTCACCCACTTCTGGCAGTTTGGCAGTTTCACTACCAGAGAGCGCGCGCACTGTCAAGACCTATCTTCACGGTTGCATGACTTCAGTCCGACCGTTCCGAACGCAGGCGCCGCCAGCGCGCCACATTGGCCTGATGCTCCGCCAGCGTCTCGGCAAAGGCATGCCCGCCGCTGCCATCGGCAACGAAGAACAGGAAGCGGGTCTCCGCCGGGTTCACCACCGCTTCTATCGAGGCCCGGCCCGGATTGGCGATCGGGGTCGGCGGCAGCCCGTCGATCTGATAGGTGTTGTAGAGCACCGCCCCATGCAGACGCCGCTCGGTCACACCGTTGCGGTCCGAAACCGTGATCTCGCGGTCGAAGGTTCCCCGCCCGCGCAGGATCCCGTAGATGATCGTCGGATCGGTCTCCAGCCGCATGCCGCGCCGCAGACGGTTGATGAACACCGAGGCGACGATCGGCCGTTCCTCCGGCAACGCCGTCTCCTTCTCGACGATCGAGGCCAGAATCAGCGCCTCTTGCGGCGAGGCGAGCGGCACGTCGGCGCGACGCTTCTCCCACGCCTCGGCCAGGATCCGCGCCTGCGCCCGGGCCATCTCGTCCAGCAGCGCCTGCCGCCGCGCCCCGCGCCGGAAGGCGAAGGTGTCGGGCGCAAGCGACCCCTCGGCGGGAATCTCGGTCAGCTCGCCCTCCAGGAAGGGAACCCGGTTCAGACCCTCGACCACCTGCCACGCCGTCAGCCCTTCCGGCACGGTGACCCGGAATTCCACCGAGGAATCCGAGCCGATCACCCGCTCGATCGCCGCGGCGGTGCCCGCATCCTCAAGCGGCCCGCCCAGCGGCGCGGCCTCGCGCGACAGCATGTCGGTGATGCGCACCGTGACGCCCCGCTGGCCGATCGCGAACACCATCCGCCAGCGCGCATCCGCGCCACCGGCCTCAAGAAGGGCGACGATGTCGCGCATCGAGGCGCCGGCCGGGATCTCGTAGACGCCGAAACGAAGGCGGTCGCCCACCCCCAGATAGCGCACCCCGATCCGGAAGATCGCCGGATGACGGATCGCGCCCGCCTCGGCCAGCCGCCGCGAGATCGCCTCCAGGCCCGCGCCGCGCGGAATCTCGACCACCGCCGGCACCTCCAGAGGACCGGGATCATGGAATGTCTTCGCACCCCAGCCGATCAGCCCGGCCAGCACGATCAGCGCGACGATGAGCAGATTGAGCCCGGTCGCGGCCAGATGTCTCAGCATGCCGGCCTCATCGCCGGCCTATGATCAGCGAGGCGTTCGTGCCGCCGAAGCCGAACGAGTTGGAAAGCGCCGTCCGGATTTCCCGCCGCACCGCCTTGTGCGGCGCCAAATCGACCTTGGGATCGACCGACGGGTTGTCCAGATTCAGCGTCGGCGGTGCGATCCCGTCGCGGATCGCCAGCACGCAGAAGATCGCCTCGACCGCACCCGCCGCCCCCAGCAGATGCCCGATCGACGATTTCGTCGACGACATCGTCACCCGCGGCGCATGCGCGCCGAGAAGGCGCTCAACCGCGGCCAGCTCGATCTCGTCGCCCACCGGGGTCGATGTGCCATGCGCGTTGACATAGTCGATCTCGTCGGGGCCGATCCCGGCCGATTTCAGCGCCGCCTGCATCGACCGGAACGCGCCGCTGCCATCCGGCGCGGGCGAGGTGATGTGATAGGCATCCCCCGACAGGCCATAGCCGAGCACCTCGGCATAGATCCGCGCGCCACGGGCCAGCGCATGCTCGCGTTCCTCCAGAACGACGATCCCGGCCCCCTCGCCCATCACGAAGCCGTCGCGGTCGCGGTCCCACGGGCGGCTTGCCTTCTCGGGCTGGTCGTTGAACCGCGTGGACAGCGCCTTGCAGGCGGCGAATCCGGCTACCCCGATCTCGCTGATCGGGCTTTCCGCCCCCCCCGCCAGCATGACATCGGCATCGCCCAGCATGATCAGCCGGGCGGCGTCACCGATGGCATGGGCGCCGGTGGAGCAGGCGGTGACCACCGCATGGTTGGGGCCCTTGAAGCCATAGCGGATCGAGACCTGCCCCGAACACAGGTTGATCAGCGCGCCCGGAATGAAGAAGGGCGACACCCGCCGCGGTCCCCGCTCCTTCAGCGTCACCGCCGTCGCGGCGATCGATTCGACCCCGCCGATGCCCGATCCGATCATCACCCCGGTGCGCGCGCGGCTCTCCTCGTCCTCGGGCATCCAGTTGGCGTCGCGCACGGCCTGCTCGGCCGCGGTCAGCGCATAGGTGATGAAGCGGTCGACCTTGCGCTGCTCGCGCGGGGGGACCCAGTCATCGGGATTGAAGGTTCCGTCGCTCCCGTCACCCAGCGGAATCTCGCAGGCGATGTCGCAGGGCAGGTGACTCGCATCGAAATGCCGGATCTTGCCGGCCCCGGATTCGCCCGCGACCAGCCGCTGCCAGGTCGCCTCGACGCCGCAGCCCAGCGGGGTCACAAGACCCAAGCCCGTGATGACAACCCGTCTCATGTCGATGTCCTGCGCTGCCTCAGTCCGCTGCCGCTCGCCCGCCGACAGCGGCCGATGCACCCGTGCAGATAGCGGCAGAACGCCGCCCGGTCCAGACCGGGCGGCGCACCAGATCCGTCAGTCGGCGGGCTCGATCAGACGTGTTCGCTGATGTACTTGACCGCGTCGCCGAAGGTCTGGATGTTCTCGGCGGCGTCATCGGGGATCTCGATCCCGAACTCTTCCTCGAACGCCATCACCAGTTCGACGGTATCGAGCGAATCCGCGCCCAGGTCGTCGATGAACGAAGCCCCATCGACCACCTTGTCCTCATCGACACTCAGATGCTCGACAACGATCTTCTTCACGCGCTCGGCGATGTCGCTCATGGGTCCTTCCTCTTTTCCGATTCGCAACGGAGTCGTGCCGGCACCGGAGTCATCTCGCGAATCCGCCCGAGACCCGCGCCTCGCCCTCGTCATCCCCTGCGTCTGTCTGTGCCGCGCTATAGCATACTCGCATGGGGAGGCAAATGCAGATTGAGGCCGGCCGGCAAGGGTCTCAGACCATCGCCAGCCCGCCATTCACATGCAGCGTGGTCCCGGTGACGTATCCCGCCTCGGGGCTGGCCAGATAGACCACCGCCGCGGCAATCTCCTCGGGCGTGCCCATCCTCCCGGCCGGCACGGCGGCCAGCAGCCGCTTGCGCTGCTCCTCGCTCAGCGCCGCGGTCATCGCCGTCTCGATGAAGCCGGGCGCGACGCAGTTCACCGTGATGCCGCGGCTGGCCACCTCGGCGGCAAGGCTCTTCGACATCCCGATCAGCCCCGCCTTGCTGGCGGCATAGTTTCCCTGACCGGGATTGCCGGTCACCCCCACCACCGAAGTGATCGAGATGATCCGCCCCCAGCGCGCCTTCATCATGCCGCGCAGCACCCCGCGCGCGAGCCGCATCGCCGCGGTCAGGTTCACCGCCAGCACGCGCTCCCAATCCTCGTCGGACATGCGCATGAACAGCCCGTCGCGCGTCAGGCCGGCATTGTTCACCAGAATGTCCAGCCCGCCCATCGCCGCAACCGCCTGCCCGGGCAGCGCCTCCACCGAATCGGGCTGGGAAAGGTCGCACGGCAGCACATGGGCGCGCGATCCCAGCTCGGCGGCCAGCCGTTCCAGCGCATCGCGCCGCGTGCCCGACAGGCCGACCGTCGCGCCGCGCGCATGCAGCGCACGGGCGATCGCGCCCCCGATGCCGCCCGAAGCGCCGGTGACCAGCGCCGCCTTGCCAGACAGATCGAACATCTCGGCCCTCCCTCTCCTCGCCGGTCCGCTTAGCAGCCGGGCACGCCCATGGCCAGAGGCCGGCCCTGTTCCGCCGGCGCCGGGCGGGCTAGGATCGCCCCGGATGCGGGGAAGGACAGATGCGCATCATCGACGGCATAGGGCAGCTCGAGGCCCTCTACGGCCAGGTCAATCCGCTCGCCATCGCGAAGGTGGCGCGGCGGCTCACACCGCTCTATGCGCGCTGGGTGGCGGCCTCGCGATTCGCCATACTTGCCACCGTCGGCCCCGACGGCACGGATTGCAGCCCGCGCGGCGAGGACGGCCCCGTCGTGCGCATCGCCGACCCGCAGACGCTGCTGCTGCCCGACTGGCCGGGGAACAACCGCCTCGATTCCCTGCGCAACATCGTCCGCGACGGCCGCGCCAGCCTGATGTTCCTCGTGCCCGGATCGGACATCGTGATCCGGACGAACGGCCGCGCGGTGGTGACCGACGATCCCGATGTCACGGCCCGGTTCGAGCGGAACGGGCGCCGGCCGCGCAGCGTGATCGTCTTCCGCATTGGCGAGGTCTACTTCCAGTGCGCCAAGGCGCTGATGCGCGCGGGGCTCTGGTCGGCCCCGACGCCCGAGGGCCTGCCCAGCGCCGGCCAGCTGCTGCGCGAGGCCGATGGCAGCTTCGACGCCGAGGCCTTCGACCGCGGCTTTCCCGATCTGGCGAGGGACAGTCTCTGGTAGGGCTCAGCCCGACCGCGCGCCGAGCTCCGCGGCCAGCGCCGCGACCTCCTCGGGGGTTCCGACGCTGCGACTGTCCAGCGCGCGGTCGATCCGCCGCGCAAGACCGCTCAGCACCTTCCCCGCGCCGACCTCCACGATCTGGCTCACCCCCTGCGCGGCCATCCACAGCACGCTCTCGCGCCAGCGCACCGCGCCGGTGACCTGCGCGACCAGAAGGCGGCGGATCTCCTCGGGATTGCTCACCGCCTCGGCACGGACATTCGAGACCACCGGAACCGCCGGCCGGCGGATCTCCACCCCGGCCAGCGCCTCGGCCATCGCTTCGGCCGCCGGCTGCATCAGCGCGCAATGGAACGGCGCGCTGACCGGCAGCATCACCGCCCGCCTGGCGCCGCGCGCGCGGGCAATCTCCACCGCCCGCTCGACCGCCGCGCGATGGCCCGACACCACCACCTGCGCGGGATCATTGTCGTTCGCCGCCTCGCAGATATCGCCCTGCGCCGCCTCGGCCGCGACCGCGCGGGCGGTCTCATGGTCAAGCCCCAGCAGCGCCGCCATCGCCCCAACCCCCACCGGAACCGCCGCCTGCATCGCCCGGCCGCGCAGGCGCAACAGCCGCGCGGTGTCGGCAAGCCCGATCGCGCCGGCGGCGCACAGCGCGGAATATTCTCCCAGGGAATGGCCCGCGACGAAGTCGGCCGCGGTGACCGGAACGCCTTCGGCCTCCAGCGCCCGCATCGCGGCAATCGAGGTGGCCATCAGCGCCGGCTGGGCATTCTCGGTCAGGGTCAGACGGTCGGCCGGCCCTTCCCAGATCAGCCGCGACAGCGGCTCGCCCAGCGCGGCATCCACCTCCTCGAACACCGCCGCCGCGGCCGGATAGGCCTGCGCCAGCGCCTGCCCCATTCCGACCGCCTGCACCCCCTGACCCGGAAACACGAATGCCCGCCGCATGCCCGCCTCTCCCTCGCTTGATCCTGGCCCCGCCGCTTAGCCGGGCGCGCCCCGGCAATCAATGGCGGCGACGGCCGGGCATTCCCGTGCCCGGACTTGCATTCGCGGGCCGGATCGGCGATACACCGCCGCGGTTCCCCCCAGTTCGGATCGCGTCGCCTCTCATGTGCGGGCCCCGGGGAACGGCCATCGAACGCACGTCGAAGCACGCCGGAAAAGGGATGAGGGAATGCCCCTCTACGAACATGTCTTCATCGCGCGGCAGGACATCTCCGGCCCGCAGGCCGAATCGCTGATCGAGCATCTCGGCCAGATCATCACCGACAATGGCGGCACGGTCGTGGGCACGGAATACTGGGGCCTGAAGACCCTCGCCTACAAGATCAACAAGAACCGCAAGGGCCATTACGGCTTCATCCGCTCCGACGCCCCGGCCGCCGCGGTGCATGAGATGGAGCGCCTCGCCCGCCTTCACGAGGACATCATGCGCATCCTGACCGTGCGCGTGGACAGCCATGGCGAGGGTCCCTCGGCGATGATGCAGCCGAAATCCTCGCGCGATGATCGCCGCCGGCGCGACGACGCCGCCTGACCGCCCGCCGCACAGGGAGACCGACACATGGCTCGCAGACCCTTCTTCCGGCGCCGCAAGTCCTGCCCCTTCTCGGGCGCCAACGCTCCGCAGATCGACTACAAGGACGTGAAGCTCCTTCAGCGCTTCATCTCCGAGCGGGGGAAGATCGTGCCGTCGCGCATCACCGCCGTCTCGTCCAAGAAGCAGCGCGAACTGGCCACGGCCATCAAGCGGGCGCGCTTCCTCGCGCTCCTGCCCTACACCGTGAAATAGGAGCGACCCGATGGAGGTGATCCTTCTCGAACGCATTGCCAAGCTCGGACAGATGGGCGACGTCGTCCGTGTCCGCGACGGCTATGCCCGCAACTACCTGCTGCGTCAGGGCAAGGCCCTGCGCGCGACCGAGGCGAACCGCAAGCGTTTCGAGGCCGAGCGCGCCCAGCTCGAGGCGCGCAACCTCGAGACGAAGCGCGAGGCCGAGGCGGTCGCCGCGCGGCTGGATGGCCAAAGCTTCGTGCTGATCCGCCAGGCGGCGGAATCGGGCGCGCTCTACGGCTCGGTCACCGCCCGCGACATCGCCGAGGCCGCGACCCAGGGCGGCTTCTCGATCACGCGCGGCCAGGTCCAGATCGACCGGCCGGTGAAGGAGCTCGGCCTGCACCAGATCGTCATCGCCCTGCATCCCGAAGTGTCGGCGACGATCACGATCAATGTCGCCCGCTCGCCCGAGGAGGCCGAGATCCAGGCCTCCGGCCGCTCGGTCGCCGACGTCCGCGCCGAGGAGGAGCAGGCCGGCGAATTCGCCATCGCGGAGCTGTTCGATGACCTGGGCGGCGCGACCCAGGAGGATGACGGCCCGATCGTCGACATCGACAGCCGGGCCGAGGAACAGCCGCGCATCTGACCCGACCCGGGCCGCCGCCGCCGGGTGTGACAGATCAGGGCCTGCCGGCACCCGCCGGCAGGCCCTCGTCGTTCGCGATCAGGCACGCATGCGTGCCAGCATCTCGGCCAGATTGCGCGACAGGCCCGGAACCGCCGCTATCCGGTCCAGTTCGGCACGCATCAGACCCTGCCAGGCCGGCGCATAGTTGCGCCAGCCCTCGAAGACGGTCGACAGGCGCGCCGCTGTCTGCGGGTTGACCGGATCCAGCCGCAGCAGCCAGTCGGCAACGAATCGATAGCCCGACCCGTCGGCGGCGTGGAAGGCGGGGAAGTTGCCGGCGAAGCCGCCGATCAGCGCCCTGAACCGGTTCGGGGTCTTCCAGGCAAAGGCGGGATCCTCGGTCAGGCGCCGCACCCGCTGCAGCGCGTCGGGAAGCGGCGCGCCGGCCTGCACGGCGAACCACTTGTCCATCACCCCGGGATCGTCCTGCCAGCGTTCGCGGAACGCCGCCAGCCGCGCCGCCGCCCCGGGCAGGTCGAAATGGGTCAGCAGCATCAGCGCATGCAGCCGGTCGGTCATGTTGTTCGCGGTGTCGAACTGCGCCTCGGCCAGCGCCTCGCCCTGGCCCGCATGCATCAGCAGCGTCAGGCAGCGGTTGCGCAGCGCCCGCCGGCCCGCCGCGCCGGGGTCGGGAGAATAGGGCCCGCGGCTGTCCAGTTCCCGATGCAGCGCCAGGAGATCCGGTGCAAGCCGCATCCCCAGCGCCCGGCGCATGGCGTCGAGCGCGTCATGCACCGCGGCGGGATCGGCGAGGCCCCCGCCCGCGGCGATCTCGCCCACCACCTCCTCCTCGCCCGGCAGGCCGAGCAGCAGCGCCCGGAAGGCGGGGTCCAGCTCCTCCGCGCGCAGCACGCGCGCCAGCGCCTCGGACCAGTCGACGGGAATCGCCTCGGGCCGGCGCGGGCCGCCCCCGGCGGCAAGCTCCAGCGCGGTGCGCAATGCGATGGTCCGGCCCGCGTCCCAGCGGCTGAAGGGGTCGGTGTCCCGGGCCAGCAGGAACAGCAGCGTGCCGCGATCCACCTGCCGTTCCAGAACGACCGGGGCCGAGAAGTCGCGCAGCACCGACACCACCGGCCGCCCGGCGGGCATCTCCGCCTCTCCGGCGGATGCCTCGCCGGCCGGGCGCCAGCGCCATGTCCCGTTCTCGCGCGCGAGCCGGAAGCCCGCCCTGGGCGCGTCGAGGATCAGAAGCTCGGTCGGCGCGATCTCGGTGCCGTCGGGCGCCAGCGCCCCCACCGCGACGGGAATCACCATCGGTTCCTTGCGGGGCTGGCCGGGCGTGGGCGGCACGCGCTGCGACAGCTGCAGGGTCAGCGCGCTGCCGTCCCAGGCCTCCTCGACCGCCACGCGGGGCGTGCCGGCCTGGGAATACCACAGCGCGAACTGCGACAGATCCCGGCCGGTCGCATCCTCGAAGGCGCGCAGCCAGTCCTCGATGGTCACCGCCTGACCGTCATGGCGGTCGAAGAACAGCCGCACGGCGCGGTCATAACCCTCGGGCCCAACCAGCCGCCGCAGCATGCGGATCACCTCGGCGCCCTTCTCGTAGACGGTCGCGGTGTAGAAGTTGTTGATCTCGCGATATTCGGTGGGCCGGACGGGATGGGCCAGCGGGCCGGCATCCTCGCGGAACTGGCGCGTACGCAGGCCGATGACATCCTGGATCCGCTTGACCGCGGCCGAGCGCATGTCGGCGGTGAACTGCTGGTCGCGGAAGACTGTCAGCCCCTCCTTCAGCGACAGCTGGAACCAGTCGCGGCAGGTGATGCGGTTTCCGGTCCAGTTATGAAAGTATTCATGGGCAACGATCGCCTCTATCGCGGCATAGTCCGCATCCGTTGCGGTCTCCGGGCTGGCCAGGACGTATTTGGAGTTGAAAATGTTCAGCCCCTTGTTTTCCATCGCCCCCATGTTGAAGTCATCCACGGCGACGATGTTGAACACGTCCAGATCGTATTCGCGGCCATAGACGCGCTCGTCCCAGCGCATCGCCTCCTTCAGCGCATGCATGGCATGCGCGCAGCGCCCTTCATCGCCCGGGCGCACCCATACATTCAGCGCCACCTCGCGCCCCGATGCGGTGCGGAACCTGTCGGAAAGCGCGCGCAGATCCCCCGCCACCAGCGCGAACAGATAGCTGGGCTTCGGCCAGGGGTCGTCCCATTCGGCCCAGCCCGGGCCCGATGCCACCGGATTGCCGTTCGACAGCATGACCGGGCAGTCGCCCTCGATCCTGACCCGGAAGCGGGCCATCACGTCGGGTCGGTCGGGGTAGTAGGTGATGCGCCGGAAACCCTCCGCCTCGCACTGGGTGCAGTACATTCCCTTCGAGATGTACAGCCCCTCGAGCGCGGTGTTCGCCTCGGGCCGGATCTCGACCTCGCTCGACAGGGTGAACGGCCCCTCGGGCAGGTCCGCGCGGGGGATGCGGATGCCCCGCTCGGTGGGCAGGGGCGTGAGCGCGCGGCCGTCGGCCGCCATGCCGATCAGGCGCAGGCCCACCCCGTCAAGCTCCAGATCCGCATCGCGAGCGCGCGGCAGCATCCGCAGCTCGGCCCGGACGCGGGTCGCCGTGGGATCGAGGCGTAAGGTGAGCCTCACGCTCTCGACCAGGAAGGGCGGCGGGGCGTAATCGGCCAGCCGCACGAGGCGGGTGTCTTCTGTCATCGGGAACCTCCGGTCGCCGAGGTTAGGAGCCGCGCGCGGCGAAGCAAAGACCCGCCGCCCTTCCGACAGGTGAAATCGCCGCGCCCGGGGCTTGCCGCGGCGGGGCGCAGGTCTCATTCGCTGTCCGCAACAGCCTGCGGAGGACGCGATGACCGACCCTGGGACCTTTGATCGGATCGACTGCCACGGCCTGAAGGTGGCCCCGGTGCTGCACCGGTTCCTGATGGATCAGGCGCTGCCCGGTTCGGGGATCGAGCCGGACGCCTTCTGGCGCGCCCTCTCGGCGCTGATCCATGACATGGCGCCGCGCAACCGCGAGCTTCTGGCCGAGCGCGCGCGGCTGCAGGCGCTGATCGACGCGCGCTACCGGGCGCTGGGCGGGCCGCATCCCGATCCCGCGGCCGAGGAAGCCTTCCTGCGCGAGATCGGCTACCTCGTGCCCGAGGGCCCCGACTTCACCGTCGAGACGGCCAATGTCGATCCCGAGATCGCCGCGATCGCCGGGCCGCAGCTGGTGGTCCCGGTCAGCAATGCGCGCTATGCGCTGAACGCCGCCAATGCCCGCTGGGGCTCGCTCTACGATGCGCTCTACGGCACCGATGCGCTGGGCGACCTGCCGCCCGGCGGCGGCTACGACCGCGATCGCGGCGCGCGGGTGATCGCCTGGGCGCGGGATTTCCTCGACCGCGCGGCGCCGCTCGACGGGGCCAGCCATGCCGCGGCCACCGGCTACCGGATCGCCGAGGGACGGCTCGTGGTCGCCGGTCCCTGGGGCGAGACGGGCCTGCGCGATCCGGCCCAGCTGGCCGGCCATCTGGGCGCGGCCGATGCGCCCGAGTCGATCTTCCTCCAGAACCACGGCCTGCTGATCCGGCTGGTCATCGACGCCGCCCATCCGGTCGGCCGCGACGACCCCGCCCATGTCGCCGATGTGCTGCTGGAATCGGCGGTGACCACGATCATGGACTGCGAGGACAGCGTCGCCGCGGTCGATGCCGAGGACAAGGCGCAGGTCTATGCCAACTGGCTGGGCCTGATGAAGGGCGAGCTGTCGGCCGAGGTGGAGAAGGGCGGGCGCCGGTTCACGCGGCGCCTCGCCCCCGATTTCGACATCACCGCCCCCGATGGCGGCAGCCGTCGCGTGCGGGGACGGGCGCTGATGCTGGTGCGCAATGTCGGCCATCTGATGACCACGCCGGCGATCCTCGACCGCGACGGCAACGAGGTGTTCGAGGGCCTGCTCGACGCCATGGTCACCGTGCTGTGTGCGCTGCATGACCTGAACGGGCCGCGGCGGAATTCGCCCGCGGGCTCGATCTATGTCGTCAAGCCCAAGATGCACGGGCCGGCCGAGGTCGCCTTCGCCGACGCGGTCTTCGCCCGGGTCGAGGATGCGCTGAGACTGGCCCGCAACACCGTGAAGATGGGCATCATGGACGAGGAGCGGCGCACCAGCGTCAACCTTCGCGAATGCATCCGCGCCGCACGGGGCCGGGTCTGCTTCATCAATACCGGATTCCTCGACCGCACCGGCGACGAGATCCACACCGCCATGGAGGCCGGCCCGACCCTGCCCAAGGCCGAGATGAAGGCGCAGCCCTGGCTTTCGGCCTATGAGGACCGCAATGTCGACATCGGCCTGGCCTGCGGTCTGCCGGGCCGCGCGCAGATCGGCAAGGGGATGTGGGCGATGCCCGACCGCATGGCGGACATGCTGCGCGAGAAGATCGCCCACCCGATGGCCGGGGCCAACTGCGCCTGGGTGCCTAGCCCCACCGCCGCGACGCTGCACGCCACCCATTATCACCTTGTCGACGTCATGGCCCGCCAGCGCGAGATCGCCGCGGCCCGCCGGCCCGATCGCCTGCACGACCTGCTGACCGTGCCGGTCGCGCCGGGGCGCAACTGGACCGAGGCGGAGGTGAACGCCGAGCTGGACAACTGCGCCCAGGGCATCCTGGGATATGTCGTGCGCTGGGTCGACCAGGGCATCGGCTGTTCCAAGGTGCCCGACATCAATGATATCGGGTTGATGGAGGACCGCGCCACCTGCCGCATCTCCAGCCAGCTGCTGGCCAACTGGCTGCATCACGGGGTGATCGACGAGGCACGGTTCATGGCCGCCATGCGCCGCATGGCCCAGGTCGTGGATCGGCAGAACGCCCATGATCCCGCCTATCGGCCGATGGCGCCCGGCTATGACGGGCCGGCCTTCCGCGCCGCCTGCGAGCTGGTGCTGAAGGGGCGCGAACAGCCCTCGGGCTATACCGAGCCGATCCTCCACGCATGGCGCCGGCGCGCCAAGGCGGGGGCGGGCTGAGGGGGCGCTCAGTCGCCGGCGGGCAGGCGGCGCAGCCTGCCGCCGGCGGCGAGGCCGATGGCGTCCAGCAGCGTCAGCCGCGCCCGCCGCATCGCCTCGAGGCGCAGCTCGCTCTCCGCCTCGATCCCGGCCTCGCAGCGCACGATTCTTCGGTCCAGCGCCGCGTATTCCTCCATGAGCCGCCCCAGCTCGGCATCCTCCGCCCGCAGGCGCTGCAGCTGATCCCTCTCCACGCCCAGGCATTCGGCCAGCGACGACAGCACCTCCGGCATCGGATCTCCCGGCTCACCGCTCTCGGATCGCGTCAGGCTGCATCCGGCCCGCCCCCGGCACATTGCGCTGGATCAATGCGGCTCGACGATCGCGGGCCGCCGCGCTAGGGTCCGGCCATCCTTGGGGCGGCAGCAAGAGGAAGGGCATCATGGCGCGGCCGGTCGTGGGCATCATCGGAAATCACCACATGGTGAACGACCAGTATCCCGCCCAGGCCTGCGGCGAGATGAACATCCGCGCGGTGGCCCGGGTCTGCGACGCGCTGCCGCTGATCGTGCCGGCGCTGCCCGATGCGGTGCATCTGCACGACCTGCTGGAAACCTGCCACGGCTTCGTCTTCACCGGGGGGCGGCCGAACGTGCATCCCTCCCATTACGGGCAGGAGGAGACCCCCGCCCATGGTCCCTTCGACCGCAATCGCGACGCGGTGACACTGCCCCTGATCCGCGCCTGCGTCGAACGCGGGGTGCCGATCCTCGGCATCTGTCGCGGCTTTCAGGAATTCAACGTTGCCTTCGGCGGCACGCTGCACCCCGAGATCCGCGAGCTTCCCGGCCGCATGAATCACCGCATGCCGCCCGACGGGACGCTGGAGGAGAAGTTCGCCCTGCGCCATCCCGTCAGGCTGGTTCCCGGCGGGCGCTTCGCCACGCTGTGGGGCTGCGAGGAGGTGATGGTCAATTCGCTGCACGGGCAGGGAATCGTCGAACCGGGCAGCCGCATCGTGATCGAGGGGCACGCCCCCGACGGCACCCCCGAGGCGCTTCATGTCGCCGGCGCCCCCGCCTTCGCCATGGCGGTGCAGTGGCATGCCGAATGGCGCGCCGACGAGGATCCGGTCAGCCGCCGCCTGTTCGAGGCCTTCGGCGCCGCGATGCGCGAACTCGCCCGCGCCGCCTGAACGGGGAACAGGCGGCTACTGCCAGCGCCACAATGCGGGCAGGAAGCGGAAGGCCGGCCCCTCGGCCAGGACATGCCCCACCCCCGGGAAGGGGAAGTGATAGCCCAGCACCGCCATGCCACGCTCGGCGGCCATGGCAGCCAGCCGCCGGCGGGTCAGAACCGCCCGGGCGCCGTCGGCGTCGAATCCGAACACCCAGTCTGGGCGCTGAAAGCTGATCAGCGCGTGATTGGCCGCATCCCCGGTGACCAGAAGCGCCTGCCCGCCGCTCTCGGCCAGCAGGGACATGTGCCCGGGCGTGTGGCCGGGCGTCGCGATCATCCGCAGGCCCGGCACCACCTCGTGACCGTCTTCCACCAGCTCCAGCCGGTCGCGGACCGGCTCCAGCGAGCGGACCGCCCCCACCACGAACGGCTTCATCGCCTCGGGCACCTGGTCCACCCGTCCGGGCGCCAGCCAGAAGGCCGCCTCTGCGGCGCCGATCAGCAGGCGGGCATCGGGCAGGACCGGATCGTCGAAGTCATCCAGCATCCCCCAGACATGATCGGGGTGGGCGTGGGTCAGAACCACATGGGTGATGCTGGCCGGGTCGATCCCGGCCGCGGCCATGTTGGCCATCAGCCGGCCCGCGGTCGGCTGGAATCGGTTGCCCGAGCCCACATCGACCAGGACCCTGGCCTCGCCGGTGTCGATCAGCGCGTGATTGGTATGGGCCAGGTTGATTTCCGACGACAGGTGATGTGCCTCCAGGAACCGCGCCACCTCGGCGGGATGGGCATTCGCGCCCAGCAGCGCCGCGGGGGTTTCCAGATGCCCGTCCGACAGGACGGTGACGGCGAAGTCCCCGACCGAGAAGCGGAAGAACCCCGGCGCCTGCGTGCCCCGCGGGCCGCCGATGGCGGCGCCGAGCGGCATGGCGGGCAGGGCGAAGGCGGAAGCCAGCGCGGCGAGCCGCAGAAGCTCGCGGCGCGAAGGGTGGTGGGTCATGGGCGGATCCTCCGGCTTGCCTTGCGCCATGATAGCCGGGCAGGGCGGCGGATCAATGCATGGATGCGAATGTGATGGCGCATCGCCGCGGGGCGCGCGCGGGCCCGCCCGTCGCCAGCCCCCTTGCCAGCCCCGACCCGATCGGCGATCACCGCGCCATGGCACGGCGGGCGAAGACATCGGAACGGGGCTGGGCGGCCGGCTGCGTCGCGCTGCTCGCGGCGCTGACGGCGCTGCGCCTCGCGCTCGATGCCACCGGCCTCGTCCCGGTGCATTTCGACGAGGCCCAGTACTGGACCTATGCCGCGCGGCCGGATCTCGGCTACTACTCGAAACCGCCCCTGGTCGCCTGGATGATCGCGGCCCAGACGGCGCTGCTGGGCGACAACGCCTTCGCGCTGCGAGTCTCTGCGCCGCTGATCCACATGTGGATCGCCTGGCTGATCTTCGCATCGGCGCGCCGGCTCCATGACGGGCGGACGGGGTTCTGGGCCGCGGCCGGCTATGCCCTGGCGCCGGGGGTGACGGTTTCCTCGGCGCTGATGACCACCGACCCGCCGATGATGCTGGGCTGGGCGCTGGCGCTCTATGCCCTGACGCGGATCCTCACCGCGCGCCGCGGACGGGCGGCGGCCGAGCCCTGGGGCTGGTGGCTGGGGCTGGGGCTGGCTCTGGGGCTGGGCACGCTGGCCAAGTATACCGCGTTGGTCTTCGTCGCCGGTGCGCTGGGCTATGCGGCGCTGTCGCGCGAATCGCCCTTGCGCCCGAAGGGGGCGCTTGTCGCCGTGGCGGGCTGGCTGTCGCTCACCGCGCCGCACCTGGTCTGGCTGGCGACCCACGGCTTCGTCTCCGTCGCGCATCTGGCCGAGAACGCCGATCAGGGGCGCGCGGGCTTCACCCCTGCCGGCGGGGCGGAATTCCTGCTCAGCCAGGCCGGCGTGATCGGCCCGGTATTCCTGTTCGCCATGGCCGGCGCGGCGCTGCGGCGCGGCGACTGGCGCTGGCGCATCCTGATGTGGCTCAGCTGGCCGCTGCTGGGCGCGATGGCGGTCCAGGCCCTGGCCGGGGGCGCGAACGCCAACTGGGCCGCGCCCAGCTACATCGCGGGATCGATCCTCGCCGCGCGCTGGCTGGTCACGCGGGGCTGGGGGCGGGCGCTGCGGCTGCAGCTTGCCACCGGCCTTGCCGCGATCTTCCTCGTCTGGGGGCTTGCCTTCGTCTATGACGGATGGGGGCGCGGGCTGCCGCGCGTCGCCGATCCGTTCAAGAAGATGCGCATCGGTCCGGCGCTGTGCGAGCGGGTGGCAATGGCCATGGAGGAAACCGGCATCGACATCATCCTGTCCGACGACCGCCGCCGGCTGGCCGAATGCGCCTGGTTCGCCGGCCTCGGGCCGGACCGGATCCGGCTGTGGAACCCCGACGGGCGGATCGACAACCACTATGCGATGACGGCAAGCCTCGCGCCGGGCGAGACGCAACCGATGATCCTGTTCATGCTGCGGGGGCGGGCGGATGCGGCGGCCGGGCGCTTTGCCGAGGCCGAGGCGATCGACACCGGCACGCTGGCCACCCATGCCGATTTCGCCTTCGACTACGGCATCTGGCGCGTCGCGGGATTCCGCGGCTATCGCGACTGATCACACCGCGCGCCGGGCCCTTGCGCAGCCGCCCGACCCGGGCGAGTATTTCGCGCGTTAAGGAGTGTGGCGATGACGATCCGATTCTTCTCGGATGCCGACCGGCCGGTTCACATGGGACCGTTTCCGCTCGAACGCCTCGCGAGGGCCGAGCGGGTCGATCTGGCGGCGGTGCCGCCGATGCAGCCCCTGTCCTTCCGCCGGCCCGAGATGCCCGAGAGCATCGTGAACGCGATGGACGAATACCAGGCGATGCTGGACGCCATCCGCGACGGGCTGGTGAACCCGGTGCGCGCCCGCGTGCCCGAGGATCCGGCCGAGCGGTCGCGCCATCTGAAGGCGTTCGGCTATTTCTGCGACGCGGCGATGGTCGGGATCTGCCGGGTGGGACCGCCGCTGCTGCTCGCGCAGCCCTTCCGCAATCCGGGCATCGACCGTCTGGCCGAGGCGCTGCGCACCCGCCAGACCAAGACGCTGGCCTCGGGGATCGACCTGATCATGGCCGATCTCAAGGAAAGCATGGAGGCCCCGCCCAGCACCATCGACGGGCAGGACCACGCGATCGTCTTCCTCTACGACTATCCGCGCGATCCGCGGCCCGAGGAGCCGGGCGCCGCCTGGATCCTCGACGCCCAGGCCCACCGCGCCGCGCTGCGCGGGGCCGAGACGGCCGTGGTCATCGCCAACTACCTGCGGCTTCTGGGGTATCGCGCGCGGGCGCACACCGCGACATCCTCCGATGTCGATCTCAACCGCCTGGCGGTCGCCGCGGGCCTCGCCACGGTCGAGGAGGGGCGGCTGTGGAATCCCTGGCTCGGCGACCGCTTCGGCCTCGCAGCGGTGACCACCTCATTCGCCCTGGCCCCGGATGCGCCGCTCGCCCCGCTCGGGCAGCAGCCGCGCTGGCGGATCAACGGCCCGGCCTGGTGGCTGGGCATCGGCCATGCGCGCAATGCCTTCAATGCCGAGGCCTTCCGCAACCGCCGCTATGTCGACGGCCCCCATCCCTTCGAGACGCTGAAGCGCGTCGATCAGCCGACCACCTTCCTCGACGAGGCGCGCATCCCCCGTGTGCCCAAGCGCACCGACATGTTCGCCCGCGCCCAGTTCGGGGACATGGGGCGCGCGGTGCAGGAGGGGGCGAAGGGCGGCCACTATGTGCGCAAGGCGGCGCCGTCGATGGCCCAGCGGCGGGCGCTGGGGGCGCTGGTCCTGCTGCAGGATGGCGAGCCCGCGCCCCGGCGCCGGCGCATCGACCCGGCCGAGGCCGCGGCGCTGGTCAAGGCGGCCAGCTACTTCCTTGGCATCGACGCCGTGGGGATCAGCCGCTGCCCGCCCTGGGCATGGTATTCCCATGACGCGGCCGGCGATCCGATCGACCCGCCCCACGACCATGCGATCAGCATGATCGTCGATCAGGGCTACGAGACGATGGCCGGCGCCAGCGGCGACGACTGGATATCGGTGGCCCAGTCGATGCGCGCCTATCTGCGGTTTTCCCTGCTGGGCGGGGTGATCGCCCGGCAGATCCGCAATCTGGGCTACAGCGCCAAGGCGCATACGGTGATGGATGGCGACGTGCTGCAGCCCCCGCTCCTGCTGCTGTCGGGGCTGGGCGAGGTCAGTCGCATCGGCGAGGTGATCCTGAACCCCTTCCTGGGGCCGCGGCTCAAGTCGGGCGTCGTCACCACCGACCTGCCCATGGCCCATGACCGGCCCATCGACTTCGGCCTGCAGCGGTTTTGCGAATCGTGCAACAAATGCGCGCGCGAATGCCCCTCGGGCGCGATCACCGCGGGCCCGAAGCTGATGTTCAACGGCTACGAGATCTGGAAGTCCGACAGCCAGAAATGCGCCACCTACCGCATCACCACCCAAGGCGGGGCGATGTGCGGGCGCTGCATGAAGACCTGCCCGTGGAATCTCGAGGGGCTGTTCGCCGAACGGCCCTTCCGCTGGGCGGCGATGCACCTGCCCGGCGCCGCGCCCTGGCTGGCGCGGCTGGACGACCGGCTGGGGCGGGGCGGGCTCAACCCGGTCAAGAAATGGTGGTGGGACATCGAGATCGACGAGGCGGGCGGCTACGGGCCGGCGCGCCATCCGGTCAATGCCCGCGACCTGCAGCCCGACCTGGAGGTGCGCTACGAAGACCAGACCCTCGCCGTCTATCCGGCCAATCTCGCGCCCCATCCCTGGCCCTATCCCTTCCCGATGGACCGCGAGGCGGGGATCAATGCCTATCGCGCGCTGATCGGGGCGGCGGAATACCGTGCGCGCCTGGCGCGGGGCGACACCGAGGGCCTGGCCCACGAATACCGGATCCCGGGCGATTCGCCGGTGCTGAAGACCCGGGTCACCAAGGTCGAACGGATGACCCCGGACATCGTGAAATACGAGTTCCGCGCCTGGGATGGCGGGCCGCTGCCGGAATGGACCGCGGGGGCGCATGTCGATGTGGTGATCGCGCCGGAATTCCTGCGCCAGTATTCGCTTTCGGGCGATCCCGCCGACCGGTCGGTCTACCAGATCGCGGTCCTGCGCGAGGATTCGGGGCGCGGCGGCTCCAGGCTGATGCATCGCATATTCACCGAGGGCCGGCGCGTCTTCATCTCGAAGCCGATCAACCATTTCCCGCTGGTCGAGGACGCGGCGCGGAGCTTCCTGATGGCGGGGGGGATCGGGGTCACGCCGATGATCGCGATGGCCCACCGGCTGCATGCGCTGGGCCGCGACTTCGCGCTTCACTACTCCTGCCGGTCGCGGGCGCAGGCGGGCTTCCTCGCCGATCTCGCCGCCATGCCCTGGGCGAGCCGGGTCCATTACCACTTCTCCGATGAAGGCAGCCGCGCCGATCTGTCCGCGATCCTCGCCGGCTGGCAGCCCGGCTGGCATGTCTATGCCTGCGGGCCCGATCGCTACATCCGCGCGGTGATGGAGGCGGCCGAGGCGGCGGGCTTCCCCGACGAGGCGCGCCATGTGGAGTATTTCTCGGTCCCCGAGGAGCCGGAGCGCGAGAATCGCCCCTTCGTGATCCGCCTCGCGCGCTCGGGGCGCAGCGTGGAGGTTCCGCCCGAGCTCAGCGCCGCCGATGCGCTGATCGCCGCGGGGGTGCATGTCGATCTGAAATGCGCCGACGGGCTGTGCGGCGTGTGCCGGGCGCATGTGCTGGAGGGCGCGGTCGACCACCGCGACCATGTGCTGTCGCGGCGCCAGCGGGAAACCGAGATGATCCTGTGCCGATCGCGCGCGGCGGAGCCGGGCGGCGAGATCGTGCTCGATCTCTAGGCGCCGGCCCGCCCCCCCGGCGGGGCCGCGGCCCGGCCGCGGCGGGGGCCGAACAGGCAGGCGAGGCCGAGGATCAGGCCCGAGGTCACGGCGATCATTCCCGCGGCGCTGACGCTGCCGTCCAGGCCGATCAACGCCGGGCCATGGCCGGCCAGCAGATAGCCGGCCACCGCCGCGACCGCGCCGAAGGCGACGCTCCAGGCCAGTTGCGCGCCCAGCCGGTCGGTCATCAGCCGCGCCGCTCCGGGCGGGCAGATGAACATCGCGATGGGGATGATCGCCCCCACCGCATCGAAGGCGACCACCGCGGCCAGGGCGGCCATGACGACGATGCCGAGCCCGATCACCCGGACGGGATATCCCTGCCCGGCGGCGAACCCCTCGTCGAAGGTGCTTAGCACCAGCGGCCGCCAGAACAGCCGCAGGGTCAGCGCCAGCAGAAGGCATACCGCCGCCATCCGCGGCAGCTCGGGCGTCAGCGCCGCCAGCGCGACGGGGTCGGCCACGGAATGCCAGCCCTCGGCGTCGAACCAGATCAGGCTTTCCAGATTGCCCATCAGCGCATGTTCGACATCGAGATGCACCGCCGAGCTGTCGGACTGTTCCAGCAGCAGCACCCCGAGCGCGAACATGGCGGTGAACACAACCCCCATCGCCGCACCCGGCTCGATGCGCCCAAGCCGGCGGACCAGCTCGATCAGCACCACCGCGACCAGCGCCGCGCCGGCCGCACCGGCCAGCATCGCGGGGCCCGTCGCCTGCCCCGACAGCAGGAAGGCGACCACGATGCCGGGCAGGACGACATGGCTGATGGCATCGCCGATCAGCGCCTGCCGGCGCAGGATCAGGAAGTTCCCCGGCAGCGCGCAGGCCACCGCCGCCAGCACCCCGATCAGGAGCGGGGTCAGGCTGAGCTGGACGAACTCGGCGCCGTTCATGACCCGGCCCCGCGCATCAGGCGCCGGTCGAGATCGGCGATCTCGTCGGTGGCCAGAAGGGCATCGATCGGGGTCAGCCCGTCATCGGACTGCAGCGCCGGGTGGTCGGGCCTCAGCCTGCGCAGCAGCGCGCGGCGCGCCTCGTCGCGCATCAGCCGCGCCGCCGCCGCCCGTCCCGCCGCGGTGGCCTGCCCGGCGGCGTCGATCAGCCCCTCGCCCCGCAGGACGGCGCGCGCCGCCGGGTCGGCGGCCGGCACGCCGCGGGCCATCGCGAGCAGCCCCTGCCGCTGCAGCACCCGCCGGCGCATCAGCCGGTGACGGACCAGCGCCGCCAGCGCCCCGCGTTGCGGCGCCACCAGCAGGGACACCGCGAACAGCGCGGCGCAGGTCAGCACGATGATCGGTCCGGTGGGCAGCGCCGGCGCGGTGGCCGAGATCGCCGTGCCCACCCAGCCGGCGGCCGCGCCCAGCGCGCCGGCAATCGCGGCCATCCCGACGGCGCGCTCGGTCCAGAACCGCGCCGCGGCCGGCGGAATGATCAGAAGTGCCACGATCAGCACCAGCCCCACGATCTTCAGCCCGATCACGGTGATCGCCAGCACCACGGCCAGCATCGCCAGGTCGACCCGGCGCACCGGCCAGCCGGTGGCGGTGGCGAAGCCGGGATCGAAGGCGGCCAGGATCATCGGCCGGCGCAGCGCCCACACCGCCGCGACCGCCATCGCCCCGCCGATCGCGACGATCAGCGCCTCGTGCAGCAGCATTCCGGCGGTGGCGCCGAGAAGGAAGCCCTCCAGCCCCGCCTGCCGCCCGGCCGGCAGCGACTGGATCACGGTCAGGATCACCAGGCCGGCGCCGAAGAACACCGACAGCGCCGCCCCGATGGCGGCATCCTCGGTCAGCCGCGTGCGCCGCCCGATCGCCTCGACCGCCAGAACGCCCAGAAGGGCGGTTGCCGCCGCCCCGGCCATCAGCCCCGCGAGGTTGCGCCCGTCGCCGCCCAGCCCGGCCATGATCAGGAATGCGAGGCCGACCCCCGGCAGGGTGGCATGGGCGATGGCGTCCGAGATCAGCGCGCGGCCGCGCAGGAAGAGGAAGCTGCCCACCGCCCCGGCCGCGCCGCCCAGAAGCGCCGCCCCGATGGTCACCAGGGCGGCGTTCCATCCCGCCCCCAGCATCAGCGCGTCGGCAAGCCCGGTCATTGCCCGCCCAGCCCGATCTGGCCGAGATAGGCGGCCGGCAGGCGCCCGCCATAGGTCTGCTGCAGCGCATCGGCGGTGAAGGCCTGCGCCACCGGACCCTCGGCCACGCTGCACCGGTTCAGGAGCAGGACATGGTCGAAATAGTCCCTCACCGTGGCCAGGTCGTGATGCACCACGATCACCGTGCGACCCTCGGCGCGCAGGTCCTTCAAGACGCCGATCACCGCCCGCTCGGTCGCGGCATCGACCCCCGCGAAGGGTTCGTCGAGCAGGATCAGCTCGGCCTCCTGCACCAGCGCCCGGGCGAGGAAGACGCGCTGCTGCTGGCCCCCCGACAGCCGGCCGATCTGGCGCCCGGCCAGTTCGGCCATGCCGACGCGGTCAAGGCATGCCGCCACCCGCGCCCGCTCGGCCGGACCGGCACGGCGCAGCAGGCCCAGCCGCCGCCACAGCCCCATCTCGACCACATCGGCCACCCGCACGGGGAAGTCCCAGTCGACGCTGGCGCGCTGGGGGACATAGGCGATGCGGTCGCGGGCGCGGGCGACGGGAATGCCGGCCACGGTGATCCGGCCCGAAAGCGGCCGGACCATGCCCAGCACGGCCTTGAGCAGGGTCGACTTGCCGGCGCCGTTCGGGCCGATGATCGCCGAGAGCCGCCCGGCCGGGAATGCCGCATCGACCGAGATCAGCGCCGGCCGCTCGCCCCAGGTCACCGTCAGGTCGCGGATGACCAGCGCCGGTTCCGCGGGCGCCGGGGGAAGCTCGGGGCCGGGCGGTATCGCCAGTCCGGTGCGCATCGCCATCACCCCCCGGCGGCGGAAAGCCGGCCCAGCCTGCCGGTCGCGGGCGCGTCGCCGCCCAGCGCGCGGGCGATGGTGGTGACGTTGTGATCGATCATCCCGAGCCAGGTGCCCTCGTAGCTGCCCGGCGGGCCCATCGCGTCCGAGAACAGCGCGCCGCCGATGGCGACCCGGTGGCCCCGCGCCGCCGCCCCCTCGATCAGGGCGCGGATGTTGCGGTCGCTGACCGACGTCTCGACGAAGACGGCGCGGATGCCGCGGGTGACGATCAGCTCCACGAGCTCGGCCATCCGGGCAAGTCCCGCCTCTGATTCGGTCGAGATGCCCTGGATCCCCTCGACCTCGAAGCCGAAGGCGCGGCCGAAATAGCCGAAGGCGTCATGGGCGGTGACCAGCACCCGCGCCGGCGCGGGCACCGTCTGCAGCACCGCCGCGGCATAGTCGCGAAGCGCGGCGGCCTCGGCGCGATAGGCCGCGGCATTGGCCGCGAACTGCGCCCGCCCCTGCGGCATCGCCGAACCCAGCGCGTCGCGCACCGCGACGATCACCTCGGACCATAGGGCGGGGTCCATCCAGACATGGGGATCGAACTGGCCGGGATATTCGGGATGGGCGATCAGCCTGTCGCGGGGCAGGGCCTCGGCAACCGCGACCACCGGCCTGCGCCGGCCAAGCCCGGCCATGAACTCGACCAGCTGCGCCTCCAGCCGCAGGCCATGCCACAGCACCAGATCGGCCCGCGCCATCGCGGCGATGTCGCTGCGCGTCTGGCGGTAGGAATGCGGGTCCACGCCGGGGCCCATCAGCCCGCGCACCGTCACCAGGTCGCCCCCCACCACCCGCGCCGCATCGGCGATCATGCCGGTTGTGGCCACGACCGCCAGGCGTTCCGCGGCGCGCAGGGGCGTTGCGGCCAGCACCGCGGCCCCCGCGGCCATGCCCAGAAAGCTGCGCCGTTCCAGCATGCGTGATCCTCTCCCCGCGCCATGACGGTTCCTGACTAGTCCGGCGAGGCGCAACTGTCAATGCAAATGCGAACCATTCGCATCTGGGCGTTGCATTGCCCGCCCCGGGGGATAATCTTGCGGCATGTCTGATGCGGCGCGGCGCGCGAAGCGGATGGAGGAGGCCCTGCGCGAGGGTGGCGTGCGCATGACCCGCCAGCGCGCGCTGCTGGTGCAGGTGCTGGCCGAGGCCGAGGATCACCCCGATGCGACCGAGATCTTCCGCCGGGTGCGCGAGGTGGACGGGTCGGTCTCGCTGTCGACCATCTACCGCACCCTGGCCGCGCTGGAGGCGCAGGGCATGGTTCAGCGCCATGCCTTCGAGGGGGTTCCGGCACGGTTCGAGCCGGCCGACACCCCGCATCACGACCACATCATCGACATCGACACCGGCGAGATCCACGAATTCCGCTCCGAGAAGATCGAGCGGCTTCAGCGCGAGATCGCCGAGGCGCTGGGGTTCGAGCTGGTCCATCACCGGCTCGAACTCTACGGCCGGCGCAAGCGGGGCGCGGGCGAGGGCTGACCGCCCGCCCCGGTCAGGGCGAGACGCGGCGCGGCGCCCCGGTGGCGGGATCGGTGGCGACATAGGGCAGCCCCGCCGCCTTCCATGCCGCAAATCCCCCTTCCATGTGCGCCACCGGGTCGATCCCCGCCCGGGCGCAGGCCTCGGCCACCCGGCGCGAACGTGCCCCCGACCCGCAATGGAAGACGATGCGCTTGCGCTCCTGCCCGGGCAGCCTCTCGGGCCTCAGATCGGCCATCGGCGCCAGCAGCGCCCCCTCGACATGCTCGAACATGTATTCCTGCGGCGTGCGCACATCGATCAGCACGATCTCGTTGCGCTCCAGCGCCTCCCAGACCTCCCGCGGACTCCAGTGCTCAAGCCGCCCGCCGTCCAGATCCTCGCTTCGCATCCTCTCCTCCCCCGATTCGTCGCGCGGCGTCGGGCTGACGCGCGCCCCGGCGCCATGTGATGCGGCCTGCCGCCCGCCCGCGCCCGCCCCTGGCCCGGCCAGCGCCCAGTCCAGCACGGCGAGGCGGATCGCCGTGGCAAGCCCGGTGCGTGCCCCGCGCCGCGCATCGATCTCGGCCGCCAGCGCGTTCAGCGACACGCCCCGCGCCGCCGCCATGCACCGGAAGGCGGTCCAGAAGGCCGGTTCCAGGCTGACCGAGGTCCGGTGCCCCTGAAGGGTCAGCGAATGCTTGCGCGGGTGCTGGTCCTGCATGGCGTGACCCTAGCCGCCCGCCCCGCCGGCGGCCAGAGCGCCCGCTCGACCGCCGCGCCTGGGCGGTGTATCAGAACCCTCCGGCAGGGGGGAGGATGCCGATGCCGAATCCGCTGGCCTTCCCGCTCTGGGCGCTCGGGGTCCTGGGGCAGGACAAGTCCTTCGTCGCCAACCCGATCCTCGGCTCGCCGGCGCTCAACCGGCTGGGCCTGCACCGTGGGCGCGTCGCGCTGGCCGCGCGCGCGGCGCGGCTGCGCCGGGCCTGGATGGCCGACCGGCTGGATCCCGCCGACCGCGCCGCCCTCGATCGCGACGGGTTCCTGATCCGGCCCGACTACCTGCCCGGGGAAACCTTCGAAGCCCTGCGCCGCGAGGTGCTGGGCCGGCCGCTTCCGGCCTGGGAGATGCGCCAGGGCCAGACCGTCACCCGGATGATTCCCCTGACCGAGGCCACCCGGCCGCTGTTGCCGCTGGCCGTCGCCACGGTCCGGGCGCCGCGGCTGGACCGGCTTGCCGGCTATGCCGCGGGACGGGCGGGGGCGCCGATCCACTTCGTGCAGACGGTGATCGCCGAGCCGGATCGCGGCGAGGCCGACCCCCAGACCGAGCTGCACGCCGACACCTTCCACGCCACGTCGAAATTCTGGCTGTTCCTGCATGATGTCGGCGAGCAGGACGGCCCCTTCGTCTTCGTCCCCGGCTCGCACCGGCTGACGCCGGAGCGGCTGGAATGGGAATACCGCCAGAGCCTGACCGCCCGCGACGACCCGCGCCCCCATCACCGCTTCGGCTCCTTCCGGATCACCGCGGCCGAGCTGGCCGCGCTGGGCCTGCCCGCGCCGCGACGAATCGCGGTCAGGGCCAACACGCTGGTGGTCGCCGACACCTTCGCCTTTCACGGGCGCGCGCCCTCGGCCCGGCCGACGATGCGCATCGAGCTGCACGGCCATCTGCGGCGCAATCCCTTCCTGCCCTGGAACGGGCTCGACCCGCTCCGCCTGCCGGGGCTGAGCGGGCGCGCGCTCGACATCCACCTCGCCATGCTCGACCGGCGCGCGCGGCGTGGCCACCCGGTGGTATGGACCAATGTCGGCCTGGTGCGCGCCGATGCCCCGCCGGTGATCTGACCGGGCGCACATGCTTGCCCCGGGCGCGATGCTGGCGCACAGTCGCGGCACTGGTTCCGTGGACAGGGAGGATGCCCCATGCGCAGCCGCGCCGCCGTGGCCTTCGAGGCCGGAAAGCCGCTGGAGATCACCGAAGTCGAGGTAGAGGGTCCGCGCGAGGGCGAGGTGCTGGTCGAGATCCGCGCCACGGGGATCTGCCACACCGACGACTTCACCCTCTCGGGCGCGGATCCCGAGGGCATCTTCCCCTCGATCCTGGGTCATGAGGGGGCGGGGGTGGTGGTCGATGTCGGCCCCGGGGTGAAGAGCGTGCGCAAGGGCGACCACGTCATTCCCCTCTACACCCCGGAATGTCGCGAATGCCCCTCCTGCCTCAGCCGCAAGACCAATCTGTGCACCGCGATCCGCGCCACCCAGGGCCAGGGGCTGATGCCCGACGGCACCACGCGCTTCCGCACGCTCGACGGCGACCCGATCCACCACTACATGGGCTGCTCGACCTTCTCGAACTACACCGTCCTGCCCGAGATCGCGGTGGCGAAGATCCGCGAGGACGCGCCCTTCGACAAGGTCTGCTATGTGGGGTGCGGGGTCACCACCGGGGTGGGCGCGGTGCTGAACACCGCAAAGGTGGAACCCGGCGCCACCGCCATCGTCTTCGGGCTGGGCGGCATCGGCCTCAATGTCATCCAGGGGCTCAGGCTCGCCGGCGCGGACATGATCATCGGGGTGGACGTCAACCCGGCCAAGAAGGAATGGGGCGAGCGATTCGGCATGACCCATTTCGTGAACCCCGCCGAGGTCGGGGGCGAGCTCGTGCCCCATCTGGTCAACCTGACCAAGCGCGGCGCCGACCAGATCGGCGGGGCGGACTATACCTTCGATTGCACCGGCAACGTCCAGGTGATGCGCGCGGCGCTGGAATCGGCGCATCGCGGCTGGGGGGTGTCGGTGATCATCGGGGTCGCGCCGGCCGGGGCCGAGATCTCGACCCGACCCTTCCAGCTGGTCACCGGGCGCGTCTGGAAGGGCACCGCCTTCGGCGGCGCGCGCGGGCGCACCGACGTGCCCCGGATCGTCGACTGGTACATGGACGGCAAGATCGAGATAGACCCGATGATCACCCATCTGCTGCCGCTGGAACGGATCAACGAGGGTTTCGAGATGATGCATGCCGGCACCTCGATCCGCTCGGTGGTGGTCTACTGAAGGGGGGAAGGCCGATGCCGAAAGCCTATATCATCGGGCGGATCGACGTGACCGATCCCGAGGAATACGCGAAATACGCGGCCCGCACGCCGGAGCTGGTCGCCGCGGCGGGCGGGCGGTTCCTGACCCGCGGCGGGCGGCACGAGGCGCTGGAGGGCAATGCGCGCAGCCGCAACGTGGTGATCGAGTTTCCCGACTGGGAAACTGCCCGCGCCTTCTATGACGGCCCCGGCTATCACGCGATCCTGCCCCATGCGCTGCGGGGCTCGGTGCGCGAGATGGTGCTGGTCGAGGGTGTCTGACGGTCGCCACGGCGGCGGTGGACATCGCCGCCGCGACGGTTCATCACCATTCCCGACGCATCAGCCGGAGGAATCCCATGCCCGCACCGATCGCGCTCTACTACTGGCCCACCCCGAACGGCTGGAAGATCACCATCGCGCTGGAGGAGATGGGCCTGCCCTACGAGGTCAGGCTGGTCAATATCGGCCGGGGCGAACAGTTCAACCCAGACTTCCTGAAGATCGCGCCCAACAACCGCATGCCGGCGATCATCGACCCCGAGGGGCCGGACGGCGCGCCGATCTCGATCTTCGAATCGGGGGCGATCCTGCAGTATCTGGGCCGCAAGACCGGCATGTTCTATGGCCGCAACGAACGCGAGCGGGTCGAGATCGAGCAGTGGCTGATGTGGCAGATGGGCGGGCTCGGGCCAATGGCCGGGCAGGCGCACCACTTCCTGCGCTATGCCCCCTCGCTGGAACCGCCCCAGGACATCCCCTATGCCAAGGACCGCTACCGCAACGAGGTCCGCCGCCTCTACGGCGTGCTCGACCGGCGCCTTGCCGACCGGGAATTCGTCGCCGGCGACTATTCGATCGCCGACATGGCGATCTGGCCCTGGGCCTCTGGCTGGAAGAACCAGGAGCAGGACATCGAGGAGTTTCCCCACATGAAGGCCTGGCTCGACCGCGTGGGCGCACGGCCCGCGGTGCAGCGGGGCAGGGCGGTGGCGGCCGAGATGCGCGGCGATCTGCGGGCGGATCGCGAGGCGCAGAAGGTCCTGTTCGGTCAGGGCAGGCGCTGAACCGGCATTGTCCGCATCCGCGGCCTGTGCTTCATTCGGTCCCCCGCCGCCATTCGGGGGGGGCGGCATGATGGGGCGAAGCATGACGCAGTATGAATACCGGGTCATTCCCGCGCCGCGCCGCGCAAAGCGGGTGCGCGGGATGGGCTCGTCCCTCGAAAGGTTCGCCGCCACGGTGGCCGAGACGATCAATGACGCGGCGGCCGAGGGCTGGGAGTTCCTGCGCAGCGAGACCCTGCCCATGGAGGAGCGGCGCGGCCTGCTGCGCGGCCGCGTCGAGGTGCTGCACAGCCTGCTGGTGTTCCGCCGGCCGCTGAAGGGGCGCAGCGACCCGCTGGGGCGCGGGATCGACGCGGCGGATGCGCCGGCAACGCCCCCGGCCGCGGCCCAGCCGACCCCCGCCCCGCGCCTGCGCCTCGCGCCCGGCGACATGGCGCATGGGGCGGGCGC
>RFGB01000162.1 GCA_003697125.1 Alphaproteobacteria bacterium | reverse complement strand
GCGCTGCGGCTCGAGAATCCGATCTCCTCCGAGCTGACCCACATGCGGCCCTCGCCGCTGCCCGGGCTGGTGGCGGCGGCGGCGCGCAACCAGGCGCGCGGCCTGATGGATCTGGCGCTGTTCGAGGTGGGGCCCGGATTCCTGGGCGGCGAGCCGGGCGAGCAGGAGACGCTGGCGGTGGCGCTGCGCGTCGGCCATGCCGCCCCGCGCAACCCCTGGGGCACGCGCCGCCCGGTCGACGCCTTCGACGCCAAGGCCGACGCGCTGGCCGCGCTGGCCGCGGCCGGGGCGCCCGCCGACAGGCTGATGCTGCTGCGCGATGACCTGCCCGGGCACATGCATCCCGGCCGCGCGGGCTGGCTGTGCCTGGGGCCGAAGCTCAGGCTGGCGCTGTTCGGCGAACTGCATCCGCGGGTGGTGCAGGCGATGGATCTGCGCGGCCCGGCGGTCGCGGCCACGCTGCATCTCGACCGGATCCCCGCGCCGCGCGGCCGCGCCACCACCCGGCCGGCGCTGGCCGCATCGGACCTGCAGGCGGTCGAGCGCGACTTCGCCTTCGTCCTGGATGCGCGGACCGAGGCCGAGGCGGTGCTGAAGGCCGCGCGGGGGGCGGACCGCAAGCTGATCGAGCGGGTCGAGCTGTTCGATGTCTTCGAGGGGCCCCGCGCCGAGGCGCAGCTCGGGCCGGGGCGGAAATCGCTGGCGATCACCGTGCGCCTGCAGCCTTCGGCGCGCACCCTGACCGATGCCGAGATCGAGGCGGTCGCGGCCCGGGTGGTGGCGTCGGTCGAGCGGGCGACCGGTGGAACGCTGCGCGGCTGAAGGGGGGTAGGGATGTTCAGGGCGCTTGTGCTGGAGAAGGATGCCGAGGGTCAGGTCAGCGCCACGGTGCGCGAGCTGTCCGAAGACCAGCTGCCGCCCGGCGAGGTGACGGTTGCGGTCGAATATTCGACGCTGAACTACAAGGACGGCCTGTGCATGTCGCCGGGCGGCGGGGGGCTGGTGCGCAACTATCCCCATGTGCCCGGGATCGACTTCGCCGGCACCGTCGAGGCGAGCGACGATCCCCGCTTCCGGCCCGGTGACCGGGTGGTGCTGACCGGCTGGCGGGTGGGCGAGATCCACTGGGGCGGCTATGCCGGGAAGGCGCGGGTGAAGGGCGACTGGCTGGTGCATCTGCCCGATGGCCTGACCACCCGCCAGGCGATGGCGGTGGGGACGGCGGGTCTGACCGCGATGCTGGCGGTGATGGCGCTCGAGGAGCACGGCCTGTCGCCCGATCGGGGCGAGGTGGTGGTGACCGGCGCGGCGGGCGGCGTCGGTTCTGTCGCCACCGCGATCCTGTCGCGGCTGGGCCATCAGGTTGCCGCGGTCACGGGCCGGCCGGAACAGGAGGACTATCTGAAGGGCCTTGGCGCGGCGCGGATCGTGCCGCGCGCCGAGCTGGCCGAGCCCTCGCGCCGGCCGCTCGAATCGGAGACCTGGGCCGGCTGCGTCGATGCGGTGGGCGGCACCATGCTGGCACGCATCCTCGGCCAGCTGAAATATGGCTGCTCGGCCGCCGCGGTGGGCCTGGCGGGCGGCGCGCAGCTCAATGCCTCGGTGATCCCCTTCCTGCTGCGCGGCATCAACCTTCTGGGCATCGACAGCGTGTTCTGCCCGATCCCGCGCCGGGAACGCGCCTGGCAGCGCATCGCCCGCGACCTGCCGATGGACCTGCTGGAGGCGATGATCCGTCCCGCAACCCTGGCCGAGCTGCCCGAGCTGGGCGCCGCGATCCTCAAGGGGAAGGTGCGCGGCCGCGTAGTGGTCGATCTGTCCGCCTGAGGGCGAGGAGGTCCCCGGACCGAGGTCGGGTTCCCTCCCCGACCCCTGCGCCGCGGTCGCCGGGGCCATCGCCCCTGCCGCGCGCGCCGCGCCTCTCTCAGGATGGCCGCATCCCATCCAGAGAGGAGAGCACCAGATGGACCGGATCACGATCCCCCTTCACGCCTTCGAGGAAGCCCCGGACATCGCCGCGCTGGTCGCGGCGGCCGATGCCGAGATGGCCGAGCTGATGGCCGCCACGGTCACCATCACCGGCAGCGCCGGCGATGACCGCATCGAGGGCAGCAGCGAGAGCGAGCACATCCTCGGGCTTGAAGGCGATGACCGGCTGCGCGGGCGCGGCGGCAACGACACCGTCGATGGCGGCGCCGGCGACGACCGGGTGCGCGGCGACGGCGGCAGCGATCTCGTGCTGGGCGGCGACGGCAATGACCGCGTCGAGGGCAAGGGCGGCAACGACACCGTCGATGGCGGTGCCGGCAATGACCGCGTGAAGGGCGGTGATGGCGACGACATCGTCATGGGCGGGGCCGGCGACGATCATGTCTGGGGCAATCGCGGCGCCGACCGCTTCGTGTTCACCCCCGGAACCGGGCGCGACAAGATCCACGATTTCGACCATGCCGAGGATGTCGTGGACCTGACCGCCTATGGCCTGACCGATATCGATGCCGTGCTGGCGGCGATCGTCCAGGTGAACGCGCATGATTCGGCCCTGGCCCTGCCGGGCGGGGACCGGCTGGTCTTCGACAATGCGCTTCCCGGCGACTTCTCGGCCGACGATTTCATCCTGGCCTGAGGCGCCGCGCCCGGGGCCGAAGGATACCCCGCCGGCCCCGGGCCTGCGCCGGCCGCGCCCGACCCCGGACCCCGGACCGAGGTCCGATGACCCGCGCGGCGCGACGTGGCAGGATGGGGGTCAGGTTCGGAACCGACAGATGACGGATGATTGCGCATTCTCGCGGCGGGCTCTGCTTCTCGGGGCGGCCGGCCTTGCGCTGGGTGGGGTGCTGCCGGGCGCGCCCTGGCATCCCGGCGCCGCGCTGGCCAAGGACGGTGACCGCGACGGCGACCGCGACGGTGACCGCGACGGCGACCGGGATCGCGACGACCGGGATGACGATCGCGATGACGACCGGGACGACGATCGCGATGACGACCGGGACGATGACGACCGGGACGATGATCGGGATGACGATCGCGAAGACGACCGCGACGATGACGACCGGGACGATGACGATGACGACCGCGACGACGACCGCCGCGGCCGGCGCGAGCGGGGCCGGGATGACCGCGACCGCCGGGGCGTGGTCGAGCTTCCCGATGGCACGCGGATCGAGCGGCGGGGCGATGGCTGGCAGGTGCGCTATCACGACGGCTGGACCGAGACCATCGCCGGCGGGCGCTACGAGCTGCGCGACCGGCGCGACCGGCGGGTGGTCGAACGGCCGGCCACGGCGCGCGATGCGGCGCGGATCGACCGGCTCATCTCGCGCCGCCCGGGGGGCTGAGCGCGCTCAGCCGATCCGGCCCCAGACCTCCCGGGCCAGAAGCGCGGCCTCGGTGCGGTTGCGCACCTGAAGCTTCTGCAGGATGTTGGTCATGTAGTGCTTGACCGTCTTCTCCTGCAGGTCCAGTTCGCGCGCCACCTCCTTGTTCGACATCCCCCGCGCGACCAGTCGCAGGATGTCCTCCTCGCGCGGGGTCAGCTCGGCGATCAGATCGGCCGAGCTCGGCTCGCCGCCGCGGCGCGGACCCATGGCGGCCAGAAGCCGCGCGGCCATCGCGGGGGGCACATAGGACCCGCCGGTGGCAACCTCGGTCAGCACGCGGATCAGCTCGCGCCCGCCCACCCCCTTCAGCACATAGCCCGCCGCGCCGGCCTTCAGCGCCTGCATCACGTCGTCATCGGCCTCCGACGCGGTCAGGATCACCACCCGCACCGCCGGCGCAAGGGTGGCGATGCGCCCGGTCGCCTCGATCCCGCCGCCGGGCATCGAGATGTCGATCAGCGCAAGCTCGGGCAGATGGGCGCGGGCGAGCTCCACCGCCTCGGCGGCGGTGGCGCACTGGCCGACCACCGAGAAGCGGCCGCTCTCGGTCAGGGTGCGGGCCACCCCGTCGCGATAGAGCGGATGATCATCGGCGATGATGACCCGGATCGGCGTGTCCTCAGGCAAGGTCGGGCTCCTCGTCGGCGGGAAATGACAGGTGCAGAACCGTTCCGGCCCCCGGGCGCGAGCGGATCGCGAAGCTGCCGCCAAGGCTTGCGATGCGTTCCGAGAGCCCGCGCAGGCCCAGGCCCGGGATGTCGGGGGCGAGCGGCATGGCGAAGCCCGGCCCGCGGTCCGAGACGGTGACGGTGACGCGCCCGCCCTCCAGGCGCAGCGCCACCGCCATCCCCGCGCCGCCGGCATGGCGTGTCGCGTTCGACAGCCCCTCCTGCACGAAGCGGTAGACCGCGATCAGCCGCGCGCGCGGCAGCACCGGGCCGTCGGCGGGCAGCTCCAGCGCCACATCCGCACGGGTCAGCGCCCGGTGGATCTCCACCGCGCGCCGGACCACCTCGGTCACCGGGCGGTCGGCGATTCCCGGCAGCGACAGCCCGCGGCTGATGGCGCGTATCTCGGCCATCGCGTCGGCCAGCGCCCGGCGCAGTTCGGCGAACTGTTCGGCGCGCGCGGCGGGGCAGGATTCGGCCTCGAGGCTGTCGAGGCGCAGCGCGGCCAGCGAGAGCAGCTGCGCCGGCCCGTCATGGAGATCGGCGCCGATGCGCGCCAGGTAGCGTTCGTTGGTCTCGGTCACCCCGGCGGATGCGCGCTGGATGTCGCGGCGCAGCGCGGCATTGGTCTGCGCCAGCCGTTCCTGTGCGCGCACCTGATCGGCCAGAAGCGCGCGCTGGCGCTCGATGGTCCGGCTGCCCGCCCCGACGATTCCGATCAGCGAGGCGCCGGTGGCGGCCATCACCGAGGCGACGAGGATCCAGCTGGTGCGCCGGGCCGCGGCAATCTCGCCGGCCAGCGCATCGGCGATCTCGTAGAATTCGATCACAGCGATGGTGCGGCCCGACCAGACCGCCACCGCGGGGGTGTAGATCTCGACCAGCGGCCGGCCCAGCGCCGCCTCGCCCAGGCTCTCCTCGTCGGCAAGATCGTCGAATTCGGCCGCCACCCGGCCCGCCCAGGCCTCGCGCAGCGCCGGGCTGGGGGGAAAGCTCTGGCCAATCAGCGCCTCGTCGGTCGCGAAGACCACCCGGCCCCCTTCCTTCCAGATCTTCATCGACACCACCCGCCCGGCCAGGGGCGGGGCGGCCAGGATCTCCTGCAGCGCCCGGATCGCGCCGGGCGACAGGCGGTCGGCCGCGGCCAGCTCCTCGACGATCGGGGCGATCACGGTCTCGACGAAATGGGCGCTGTTGACCGCGCTCTGCCGGATCACGCCGCGGGCGATGCGGTCCGAAACCCACATCCCCAGGATCGCCGCGGCCGCCAGCATCACCACGCCGCCGGTCAGCGCGAAACGCTGCACCAGGCTGGCGCTTGCCCACAGGCTGACAATGCGGCGCATCAGCGGCATGGCGGCACGATAGCGGCTGGCGCCCGCCCGATGCCAGCCGGACGAAGGTCCGAGCCCCGGCCCGCGGCGCCGGGCGGGGCGGCGCGGGGGCGGGCCAGGCCCGCCCGGGCATCTTGCGCATCGTGGATCGCGCGGGGCATGATCCCGGTCAAGGCGGGGCCGGGCGGGTGGCCGATCATGGGGCTTGGACCGGCCGCGGATCAAACGGGAGGAAGACCCATGTACAAGACCATCCTCGTTCCGCTGGCGCTGGAGCATGAAGGCGGCTGGGCGCCGGCGATCGCCGCGGCCAAATGCCTGCGCGATCCCGACGGCCGGGTCGAGCTTCTGCACGTGATCGACGAGGTGCCGGGCTTCATCGCCGCCGAACTTCCGCCCGGGATCCTGGAGCGCAGCCGCAGCGAGGCCGAGGCGGCGCTGAAGCGGGTGGCCGACGCCTCGGGCCTGTCGCCCAAGGCCACCGTCCTGAGCGGGCATCCCAGCCGCACCATCCTCGATCATGCCGAGGCGATCGGCGCAGACTGCATCGTGATCATTTCCCACCGGCCCGGGCTCGAGGACTACTTCCTCGGCTCGACCGCGGCCCGGGTGGTCCGCCACGCGCCCTGCTCGGTGCATGTGATCCGCTGACCGCCACCCACGGACCGGCGCCAGCCCCGGGCAGGAAGGAGAATGCCGATGACCTCACTCGCCGACCGGACCCGCGTCCCGGTCGAGGCGCTGCGCGTCACCATCGACCCCGGGCTGTTCGGCTTCGCCATCACCGACGAGGCCGAGCCGCTGGCCGGAATCGCGGCGCAGGAGCGGGCGCTGCGGGCGATCGGCTTCTCGGCCGCGGTGACCGGCGAGGGCTTCAACCTCTATGCCGCGGGCGCCCCGGGATCGGGCCGGCGCACCGCGCTGCGCGCGGTGCTGGCCGAACGCGCCGCCCGGATGGAGGCCTTCGACGACTGGGTCTATGTCCACAACTTCGCCGACGAGCACCGCCCGCGCGCCATGCGCCTGCCGGCGGGGCAGGCGGTGGCGCTGCGCGACGCCATGGCCGGGCTGGTGGAGGAGCTTCTCGTCGACATCCCCGCCGCTTTCGGGACCGATGACTACAAGACCCGCCGCGATGCGGTCGAGACCGAGCGCGAGCAGGCCAAGGAGGAGGCCTTCGCGGAGCTGCACGAGCGGGCGCGCGCCGAGAACATCGAGATCCTGCGCACCCCGGTGGGCTTCGTCTTCGCCCCGCGGCGCAATGGCGAGGTGGTCAAGCCCGAGGTCTTCCAGGCCTGGCCGGAGGAAGAGCGCAAGGCGGTGCAGGAGCGCATCTCGGCCCTGCAGCGCGAGATGGGCGAGCTCCTGCAGCGCAGGATCCCCGAGATCGAGCGCCGCGCGCGGGCGAGGCTGCGCGAGATCGACCGCGCCACCGCTGCGGCGGCGATCGACATGGCGGTGGCCGAACGCGCCCGCGGCTTCGCCGATCTGCCGCAGGTGCAGGACCATCTGCGCCAGGTCGCCGCGGATCTGCGCGACAACTTCATGGTGTTCCTGGCGCTGGCCCAGGCGGCCGAGCAGGCGCCGATGCCGATCCGCCCCGAGGCGCATCCCGCGCTGCGGCGCTATGCGGTCAATGTGCTGGAGGCCCGCCGCGGCGGCGAGGCGGGGCGCGAGGACGGGCGCGCGCCGATCGTCGAGGAGCCCGACCCCACCCTGCCCAATCTGGTGGGGCGCATCGAGCACCAGACCCGCGACGGCGCGCTGGTGACAGACTTCACCATGATCCGCCCGGGGGCGCTGCACCGGGCCAATGGCGGTTTCCTGATCCTGGAGGCGCGGCAGATCCTGTCGCAGCCCTTCGCGTGGGAGGCGCTCAAGAACGCGCTGAAGACCGGCGAGATCCGCATCTCCGGGGTGGCCGAGAGGCTTGCGCTGGTGCAGACCGTGTCGCTGGAGCCCGACCCGATCCCGCTCTCGGTCAAGGTGGCGCTGATCGGCGATCGCTGGCTGTTCCACCTGCTCAGCGCGCTCGACCCGGACTTCCCGCGCCTGTTCAAGGTGCTGGCCGATTTCGATGACGAGATCGACCGCAGCCCCGAGAATCTCTCGGTGCTGGCGCGGGCGCTGGCGGGGCTGGTGCGGCGCCACGGGCTGCGCCCCTTCACCGCGGCGGCGATCGCGCGGGTGCTGGAGGAGGCGAGCCGGCTTGCCGACGATGCGCGCAAGGTGACGCTGCAGGTGGCCGCGCTGGGCGATCTGATGGTCGAGGCCGACCACCTGGCCGGCGCGGCCGGGGCCGACCGGGTGGATGCCGGCCATGTCGCCGCCGCCATCGCCGCGGCCGAGGATCGCGGCCGCCGGCTGCGCGACCGTTCGGCCGAGATGATCACCCGCGACATCGTCACCATCGCGACCCGGGGCGGCGCGGTGGGCCAGATCAACGGGCTGTCGGTGCTGACGCTCGGCACCATCCGCTTCGGCCGCCCCGCCCGCATCACCGCCCGCGTCCGCCCGGGACCGGGGCGGATCATCGACATCGAGCGCGAAGCCAAGCTGGGCGGCCCGCTGCATTCGAAGGGCGTGATGATCCTCTCCAGCTTCCTCGCCAGCCGGTTCGGCCAGGACGGGCCGGTGTCGCTCTCGGCCAGCATCGTCTTCGAACAGTCCTATGGCGGGGTGGACGGCGACAGCGCCTCCTCGACCGAACTCTATGCGCTGCTCTCGGCATTGTCGGGCGTGGCGATATCCCAGGGGCTGGCGGTGACCGGATCGGTCGACCAGATGGGCCGCGTGCAGGCGATCGGCGGGGTGAACGAGAAGATCGAGGGCTTCTTCGAGATCTGCGCCGCCCGCGGCCTGACCGGCGATCAGGGGGTGCTGATCCCGAAGGCGAATCTCCAGCATCTGAACCTGCGCCCGGAGGTGGTCGAGGCGGTGGCCGCGGGCCGGTTCCGCATCCATGCGGTCGAGACGGTGGACGAGGGGATCGAGCTTCTGACCGGGGTGCCGGCGGGCGTGCGCGATGCCGCGGGCCGCTGGCCGGCCGAATCGGTCAATGGCCGGGTGGCCGCAACCCTTGCACGCTATGCCGGGGCGATGCGGCGCTTCCGCGCCCGCGACGGCGAGGAGGACAACGGCACCCCGGACGGGGATGCGGAGGACGGGGAATGAGCACGGGGCGCGCCATCGTGGTGACGCTGGAAGTCGGCGGGCACGCGGCCGCCGCGCTGGCCGCGGCGGCAGAGCTCGCCCGGCTGACCGGGCTGCCGCTGCGCGGGCTGGTCATCCAGGATCCGGCCATGGAACAGGCGGGGCGGCTGGCGCTTGCGCTGGCCGGGCCGGCCCCGCGGCCGGGCGAGGCGATGCTGGCGCGGGCCATCGCGCGCGAGGCGCAGGCGCTGGCGGCCGAGTTCGAGGCGATGGCGCGGGCGGCCGGGATCGCCTGCGCGGTCGAATCGCGGCGGCAGGATCCGGGCGAGGTGCTCCGGACGCTGGCGGGC
>RFGB01000161.1 GCA_003697125.1 Alphaproteobacteria bacterium | reverse complement strand
GCGTCCGTCCACTCGATTTCGGATTTCTGTGCCACCTGACCGCCTCCCAGTTTTCCGCAAGCTAACACGCCCTGAAGCCGGCACAAAGAGCGAACAGGGGGGACGCTGGCAGCCGGCAGGAACGCGAGACTTCCAGCCAACGTCCGATGCGAGTCGTTTCTCCGAAGGCGCCACCGGCATCGAAGTGTTCAGGTTGCGTTACAAAATAATGACGTGATTACAGCGCATTGCGAAAAATTCACCAGATCGGCGCAGTCAACAGGTTCGGAGAATATCGGCTCGGAGAGACCGATTTCAGCCGTCTCGCGCCTCCGGCGGTGAACGGCCCGTCGGCGTAACCATTAAAAACAAGGGAAAAATTCCAGACGCGCAGAAGAAGAGAAAAATTCCGCAAGGGACAGTGGCGGAGAGAGCGGGATTCGAACCCGCGATACCGTTGCCGGTATACACGCTTTCCAGGCGTGCGCCTTCGACCACTCGGCCACCTCTCCGTGGTCAGAGGGGGTACACCGGCCCGGGGCTGCGGGCAAGTCCCTCTCGGCGGGCTTTTCGCCGTCCGGGGCTCGCCCGGCCGGGCGGCGGGGGCCGGCGCCCCCCTTGCCCCTGCGCGGGGCGCGCGCGCGCATGCCTGCGGCAGGGCGCGCGCGCCAGGGCCGGGTTCAGCGCGGCGGCAGCGGCATCCAGGGCGCCATGGCCACATCGGCATGGGCGAACTGGGGCATCTTCGCGCTCAGATCCTCCATGTTCCGGATGTCGTTGTCGTTCAGGAACTTCTGGGTGATCAGGGTCGGGGGCACGATGACGTTGTGGCCCGGATCCTCGCCCGCGAGCAGCAGCGCGAGCGCGCGCACCGAGACCTCGCCCACCACCGCCGGGTTGGTGGCCACCGTCGCCGCCCAGGGCGAGCCCGGCTCGCGCATCGCGGCGATGTCGGCGGTGGAGATGTCGGCCGAGTAGATGCGGATGTCGCCCGACAGGCCCGCCTCGTCGACCGCGATCTTCACGCCCTTGGCGAATTCGTCATAGGGGGCGAAGAAGACGGTGATGTCGGGATGGGCCTGCAGCACGGCGCGGGCCTGGTTGGCGATGGAATTGGCGATGGGGTTGTCCAGCGTGCCGAAGACCGCCGCCTCGCGGATGCCGGGATTGGCGGCCTTGACCTCCTCCCACGCGCGGTGGCGCCGGTCCAGCGGCGCGATGCCCGGCACATAGACATAGCCCGCGACGAAGCTGTTGCCGTTGTCGCGGATCGCCTGTTCCAGCGCCAGCTTGCCCAGCAGGTAATCCGACTGTTCGATCTGCGGGATGGCGGGGTGTTCGACATCGACGTCGAAGGCGACCACCTTGATGCCCGCCTCGACGGCGCGGCGGGCAGCCTCGCGCATCGATTCGGTCAGGCCGTGCTGGATGATGATCCCGTCCACGCCAAGCGCGATCGCCTGATCGACCATGTCGGCCTGCAGTGCGGCATCCTGCCGGCTGTCGAAGACGCGCAGGTTGACCCCCAGCGCCGCGGCCTGGGCCTCGACCCCGGCCAGATAGGCCTGGAAGAAGTCGCCGGTGGACAGGTAGCGCACCAGCGCGATGGTCACCTGATCGGGCCGGTCGAAGGGGGCCGGCCGTTCCTGGGCCGGCGCCGGCAGGGCGCCGAGCGCCAGCGCCGCGGCGCCGGCAAGCCTGAGGATGTGTCGTCTGAGCATGTCGGGGTCTCCCTCCCTAGGATCTGACAGGATTCAGCGGCGCGCGGCGCTGCCGCGCCGCGATGACAGGTAGAAGGTGAACACCAGCGCGACGACCAGCACCGCGCCCTTCACGAAGTCCTGGGTGTAGTAGGGCGCGTTCATCATCGTCATCCCCTGCAGCAGGATGCCCACGAACAGCGCCCCCGCCGCGGTGCCGAAGGCGTTCGGCCGCGCCGCGCCCAGCACCGCGAAGCCGATCAGCGCCGCCGCCACGCTGTCGAGGAGCAGGTTGTTGCCCGAGGCGATGTCGCCCCGGCCCAGCCGCGCGGCCAGAAGGATGCCCCCGATCGCGGCGGTGATGCCCGAGATGACATAGGCGCCGATCTTGTAGGCGCTGACCGGCGCCCCGGCCAGCGCGGCGGCGCGTTCGTTCGACCCGATCGCATACATCAGCCGGCCGTGCCGGGTATGGCCGAGGAACAGCCAGATCATCACCGCGATCAGGATGAAGATGACCACCGGCACCGGCACGAGGCGTTCGATCACCAGGTCGAAGCGGTGCCGGCCGATCCACAGGAAGGCCTCGGCAAAGCGGCCCTCGGCCACAGTGCCATCGGCAAGCGCCATGCCGGTGGCGATGGAATTGCCCTGGGTGGGAATGCGCTGCAGCCCGATCAGCAGGAACATCATCCCCAGCGTCGCCAGCAGGTCGGGCACCCGGAAGGTGACGATCAGGAGCCCGTTCACCAGCCCCACCAGCGCCCCCATGCCCAGGCACAGCGCCACGGCGACGATGGCGGGATGTTCCAGGATCACCATCGAATAGGCCGACAGCATCAGCGCGCTGGTCGCCACCGCGCCGATCGACAGGTCGAATCCGCCCACCACCAGCGTGCAGGTCACCCCCAGCGCCAGGATGCCGGTGATCGCCACCGACTGGAACACGAAGACCGCCGAGCGCGGGGTTGCGAAGCCGGGCGCGGCGAAGGCGAAGAACACCACCAGCCCGGCCAGGAGGATCAGGAAGCCATAGCGGATGGCGAAATCGGTCACGGCCTCGGCCCGCATCATGCCACCCCCTCGCCCGAGATCTGCGCGACCAGCCGGCCCAGATCGACCCGGCCATTCACATGCGTGCCCACCACTGCCCCCTCATGCATCACGATGATCCGGTCCGCGACTTCCAGCGCCTCGTCGATCTCGGCCACGAAGACGATGGTCGCCCGCCCCGCCGCGGTGGCGCGGATGTGGCGCCCGATGTCGCGCCGCGCCCCGATGTCGACGCCCTGGAAGGGTTCGTCCAGCAGCAGCAGCCGGCAGGGCCGCAGCAGCCATCGCGCGATCATCACCTTCTGCTGGTTGCCCCCCGACAGGGTCAGGATCGGGTCGCCCGGCGACTGGCAGACGATGCCGAGCTCGTCGATCTTGCGCGCCGCCGCGGCGCGCTGGCGGCGGGCGAGCAGGAAACCCGCCCGGCTGAAGGCGCGCAGGAAGGGCAGCGTCATGTTGTCGGCGATGTCGAAATCGGGCACCACGGCGTTGGCGGCGCGGTCGCGCGGCACCATGAACACCCCCCGCGCCAGCGCCGCGCGCACCGATTGCGGCGCATGGGGCCGCCCGTCGAGCAGCGCGCGCCCGGCCACCGGCCGGCGCAGGCCGAACAGGATCTCGGCCAGCGCGCTCTTGCCGCTGCCCAGCAGCCCGGTGACCGCCAGGACCTCGCCATCGCGGGCGGTCAGCCCGATCGGCTGCGCGCCCGGGCGCACCACCAGCCCCTCCAGCTCCAGAACCGGCGCGGCGCCGGAACGGGCCTCGATGTCCACCTCGGTCATGCGGTGGCCCAGCATCGCGGTGACCGCGCCCTCGATGTCGAGCGGCTGGCTCTCGAACAGGCCCGAGACCGCGCCGTCGCGCATCGTCACGATGCGGTCGGCGATGCGGCGGATGTCGGACATCCGGTGCGAGATGTAGAGGATCGCCACCCCCTGCCCCTTCAGCCGCTCCACCAGCGCGAACAGGCGCTCGGCCTCGGCCGCCGACAGCGCCGAGGTCGGCTCGTCCAGGATCAGCACCCGCGGCGCGCGCGCCATCGCCCGGGCGATGGCGATCATCTGCCGCTCGGCCAGCGGCAGCTCGGCCACCCGCGCGCCCATGTCCACGGTGATGCCCATCGCCCCGGCGACCTCGGCGGCCATGCGCCGCAAGGCCCGGTCGCGCACCCACAGCCGCGCCCCCCTGCCGGTGAAGCGGTCCAGCATCAGGTTCGAGGCGACGTCGAGATCGGGAATCACCCCGTCATCGATCGACTGGTGGACGGTGACCACCCCGCTGGCCAGCGCCTCGGAAGCCGAGCGCGGCCGGAAGTCCCGGCCCGCAAGCCGCATCCGCCCGCCATCGGGCTGGTGATGGCCGCAGATCACCTTCACCAGCGTCGACTTGCCGGCGCCGTTCGCCCCCATCAGCACGGTGACACAGCCCGCCGGCAGCGACAGATCGATGCCGCGCAGCACATGGTTGCGGCCGAAGGACTTCTCGATCCCCTGAAGTTCCAGCGTCGCCGTCGCCACCGCTCCCCCCCCCGCGGCATTCCGCCGGGCGGGCCGTCGCCCCCGGCTCGGGGCGGGACTATCCCAACATCCTAGCCACTTGTCAACGCGACTGACTATTGGCTATCCTGCCGCGGACAGGAGGAGGAGCGGACGCGATGGCAATGGATGCTGAAGCCGCCGCCGGGCAGGGATATGCCGCGCTCGATCCCGACAGCCTGCCGCGTCGGCTGGGCGGCGTGCGGGCGATGGCCGACCGCATCGGCCCGCCGGCCGAATGGCGGGTGCGCGAGGTGGGCGACGGAAACCTGAACCTCGTCTTCATCGTCGAGGGGCCGCTGGGTTCGGTGGTGGTCAAGCAGGCGCTGCCCTATGTGCGTCTTGTGGGTGACAGCTGGCCGCTGCCGCTCTACCGCAGCTTCTTCGAATACCACGCCCTGATCCGCCAGGCCCGCCGCGATCCGGGCAGCGTGCCCGAGGTGCTGCATTTCGACGAGGCGCAGGCGCTGATCGTGATGGAACACATCGCGCCCCATGTCATCCTGCGGCGCAAGCTGATCGCGGGCGAACGGGTGGCCGGGCTGGGCGAGCGGCTGGGCCGCTTCTGCGCCCGCACCGCCTTCCGGGGTTCGGAACTGGCGATGCCCAGCGCGCGCAAGAAGGCCGATGTGGCGCTGTTCGCCGGCAATGTCGAGATTCCGGCGATCACCGAGGCGCTGGTCTTCACCGATCCCTACCGCCCCGCCCCGATGAACCGCCATACCGAGGGGCTCGACCCCCTGGTCGGCCGGCTGCGCGGCGATGCCGAGCTCAAGCGCCGCGCCCAGCGCATGCTGATGCGGTTCGCCTCGAACACCGAGACGATGATCCATGGCGACCTGCACACGGGTTCGATCATGGCCACCGACGATGATCTTCGCGTCATCGATCCCGAATTCGCCCAGTATGGCCCGATGGGATTCGACATCGGCATGCTGGTCGCCAACCTGCTGATGGCCTATTTCAGCCAGCCCGCCCACCGCGCCCCGGATCCCGCCCCGTTCCAGGAATGGATCCTCGGGCAGATCACCGCCGTCTTCGATGCCTTCGAGGACGAATTCCGCCATCTGTGGCGGACCGAACGCGGCGGCATGCTGTATCCCGCCGCGCTGTTCGAGGATCAGGGCCAGGACAGCATGCCGGCCTGCGAGGCGCTGCTGCGCGAGATCCGCACCGATGCGCTGACCGTTTGCGGCATCGAGATGCACCGGCGATGCCTGTCGCTGGCCCACAATGCCGACTTCGAGGACATCGCCGACACCGCGCTGCGCGCGCGGCTCGAGGCGCGCAACCTCGCCATGGGCGCCGAGCTGATCCTGACCGCCGAGGCGCTGCCCGACGTGACGGCGCTGGCGCGCAGCCACAACGAAAGGAACCCGATTTGAAGATCGACGGCAGGCACTACCGCTCGCTGTGGTGGAATGCCACGGCCGACGTGCTGGAGATCATCGACCAGCGCTGGCTGCCCCATGAACTGCGCATCCAGCCGGTCGCCACGCTGCAGGATTTCGCCGACGCGATCCGCGAGATGCGCGTGCGCGGCGCGCCGCTGATCGGGGCCACCGCGGCCTATGGCATGGCGCGGGCGATGGCGGACGACCCCTCGGACCAGGCACTGGACGCCGCGCACCGCTTCCTCTCGGACACCCGGCCCACCGCGGTCAACCTGCGCTGGGCGCTGGACCGCTGCCGGGATGCCCTGCGGCCCCTGCCCCCCGACCGGCGCGCCGCCGCGGCGCTGGAGCTTGCGCATGCCATCGCCGAGGAGGATGTCGAGATCAACCGGCGCATCGGCGAACACGGGCTGAAACTGATCCGCGACATCGCCGCGCGCAAGCCCGCGGGCGAACCGGTCCGCATCCTGACCCACTGCAATGCCGGCTGGATCGCCACCGTCGACTGGGGCACCGCCACCAGCCCGATCTACCAGGCCCATGACGCCGGCATCGCGCTGCATGTCTGGGTGGACGAGACGCGCCCGCGCAACCAGGGCGCCCTGACCGCGTGGGAGCTGGGCAGCCACGGCGTGCCCCATGCCTATGTGGTGGACAATGCCGGCGGACATCTGATGCAGCACGGCCTTGTGGACATGGTGATCGTCGGCACCGACCGCACCACCCGCCGCGGCGATGTCTGCAACAAGATCGGCACCTATCTGAAGGCGCTGGCCGCCCGCGACAATGGCGTGCCCTTCTATGTCGCCCTGCCCTCGCCCACCATCGACTGGACGGTCGCCGACGGCGTGGCCGAGATCCCGATCGAGGAGCGCGCGGCCGCCGAGGTCACCCACGTCCAGGGCCGCGCCGCCGACGGCCGTGTCGCCAGCGTGCAGGTGACGCCCCGGGGCACCGGCGCGGCCAATCCCGCCTTCGACGTCACGCCGGCCCGGCTGGTCACCGCGCTGATCACCGAACGGGGCATCTGCCCCGCCACGCCCGAGGGGCTGGCGGGCCTGTTCCCCGAACTGGCCCGCGCGGCGGAATAGCGCGATGCCCCGCCCGCCCGGCAGCGTTGCGGGGGCCGACACGCCCCGCGGCGCGCCGCGGGCGGACGACCTGATCGTCGAGGCGGCCTGGCTCTATTACCACGAGGAACTCAACCAGGCCGCGATCGCGGCGCGGCTGAAGCTGAGCCGGGCGAGCGTGGTCAACTATCTGGCCGAGGCGCGCCAGCGCGGCTGGGTCCGGCTCTATCTCGACAGCGAGGTGTTCCTCGGCCATGCCCTGTCGGCGGAACTGCGCGCGGCCTACGGGCTGGCCGGCGCGCTGGTGGTCCCCGACGATCCCGAGGCGGGCTTTCCCGACCGCCGCGTCACCCGCGCCGCCGCCGACTGGCTGCCGCGGCTGCTCGCCCCGGGCGACTGGCTCGGCGTGTCCTGGGGCGAAACGGTGCTGCGCCTGGCCGGGCAGGTGCCGCGCCACCCGATCCCGGATCTGACGGTGGTGCAGCTTCTGGGCGCGAGGCCCGCCGCGCGCGGCTTCGCGGCCGAGATCTGCACCACCCGCATCGCCGAAAGGCTGGGCGCCCACTGCATCAACCTGCATGTGCCCCTGCTCCTGTCCGACCGGGATCTGGCCGAACGGCTGCGCGCCGAACCGGTGGTGGCCGAACAGCTGGCCGCGGTCGCGCGCTGCAACAAGACGGTGCTGGCCTGCGGAACCTGCGAGGACGACGCCCACATCGTGCGCGCCGGGCTGATCAACCCCGCCCGCCTCGCCACGCTCAGGCGGCAGGGGGCGGTGGGGGTGATCTGCGGCCGGCTGATCGATGCCGGGGGCCAGCCGGTGCCGACCGAGGTCGAGGAACGGATGATCGGCGTGACCCTGCCGCAGATGCGGGGCAAGGAGATGGCGCTTCTGGTCGCGGCGGGGGCGGGCCGGGCCGAGGCGACCCGCGCCGCGATCCTGGGCGGCTTCGCCACCCATCTGGCCACCTCGGCCACAATCGCGCGCCAGCTCCTGGCCCGCGCGCCCTGAAACCGCCGCGCCCCGGAGGGAACCGGACCGATGTCCGACCATGCCATCCCCGCGACCCTGCTGACCGGATTTCTGGGCGCGGGCAAGACCACGCTCCTGTCGCATCTGCTCGCCGATCCCGGCGGGGTGCGCTATGGCGTGCTGGTCAATGACTTCGGCGCCGTCAACATCGACGCGGCGCTGATCGCCGAAACCGGCGCCGACCGCGTCGCGCTCAGCAATGGCTGCGTGTGCTGCGCCATCCGCGACGATCTGGCCGCGGCGCTGGCCTCGCTGATCGCCGCCCCGCGCCCCCCCGAACGGGTGGTGATCGAGGCCAGCGGCGTCGCCCGCCCCCTGCCGATCCTCGACGCGCTGGCCGACATTCCGGGAATTGCGGTCGATGCGGTGTTCTGCGTGATCGACGCGGCAGCCTTCGAGTCGCTGGACTACGCCGATACCGAGCTGGCGATGGATCAGGCCTTCGCCGCCGACATCGTGCTGCTGAACAAGGCCGATCTGGTCGATGACGCCACGCTGAGCCGCATCGAGGCCACGCTGTCGGCCGCGATGCCGCGGCTGCGCGCCCTGCCCACCCGGCAGGGCCGCCTGCCCCGGGCGCTGCTGGCCGGCCCCGCGCCGGACGCCCGCGGGCCGCGCCCCGGCCATGCCCGCGGGCCGGCCCACGACCATGATCATGACCATGGCGACGAATTCGAATCGCGCGCCTGGGTGACCCGCGATCCGATCCCGCAGGCGGCCTTCCGCCGGGCGATGGAGGAACTGCCCCCCGGGCTTCTGCGCGCCAAGGGAATCGTCAATCTGGACGGGGCGCGGGCGGTGTTCCAGCTGGTGGGCAAGCGGCGCAGCCTGCGCATCGAACCGGGGCCGGCCCCGGCCGAGAGCCACGTCGTCGCCATCGCCCGCCGCGGCCGGCTCGACGCCGCGGCACTCGACCGCCTGTTCATCCCCGCCCGGCGCGGGGATTGACGCGCCCCCCGATTGGGGCTTCAGTCGGTCCCGGGGGGGCAGCCATGTCGCAGATCCTGTTTCGCAACGCGCGGATCCTCGATCCCGCCCGTGACGAGCTTCTTGAGGGTCACGAGCTGCTGATCGAGGGCGGCACCATCCGCGAGCTGTCCGAGGGCCCGATCCGCGCCGCCAGCGCCGAGGTGATCGACTGCGCCGGCCGCGTCCTGATGCCCGGGCTGATCGACTGCCATGTGCATGTGGTGCTGAGCGAGGTCTCGATCCCGCGGCTCGAATCGATCCCGCTGACGCTGATGACCGCCCGCGCCATGACCCTGATGAAGGGCATGATCGACCGCGGCTTCACCACCGTGCGCGACACCGGCGGCGCCGACTGGGGCCTGAAGGCCGCGGTGGACCAGGGGCTGATCCCCGGCCCGCGGCTGTTCATCGCCGGGCGCGCCATCGGCCCCACCGGCGGCCATTCCGACCCGCGCCGGCGCACCGACCACGGCGTGCGCTGCCATTGCTGCAACGCCATGGCCTTCACCATGGCCGTCGCCGATGGCATCGCCGAGGTGCAGAAGGCGGTGCGCGAGGAGATGCGCCAGGGCTGCGACCAGGTGAAGATCATGATGTCGGGGGGCGTCGCCTCGCCCTATGACCCGCTCGATTCGCTGCAATTCTCCGAGGGCGAGGTCCGCGCCGCGGTCGAGGAGGCCCACGCCTTCGGCCGCTATGTCTGCGCCCATGCCTATACGCCCGAGGCGATCGAGCGCGCCGCGCGGTGCGGCGTGCGCACCATCGAACATGGCAATCTGATCGACGAGCCCCGGGCGCGGATGATGGCCGAACGGGGCATGTTCCTGGTGCCGAACCTGATCGCCTATTACGCGATGCGCGAACGGGCGGCCGAATTCGGCATGGATGCCACCATGCTGGAGAAGAACGAGCTGGTGATCGATGGCGGGCTGCGCTCGCTGGAGATCTGCCGCCGGCACGGCGTCGAGATCGCCTTCGGCAGCGACCTGCTGGGGCAGCTTCAGGCCGACCAGAGCCGCGAATTCGCCCTGCGCGCCCAGGTGATGGCGCCGATCGAGATCATCCGCTCCGCCACGCTGGTCGGCGCGCGCGTCCTGCGCCAGGAGGGCAGGCTCGGCTGCCTCGACCCCGGCGCGCATGCCGATCTGCTCCTGGTCGATGGCGACCCGCTGGCCGACCTCGCGGTGCTGTCCGGACAGGGCGAGAGGCTGGCGATGATCATGAAGGGCGGCGCCTTCCACAAGTTCCGCCTGAACTGAGGAGGTCGCGGTGACCGGGTCCCCGCCGCTGCACCTGACCAACCTGCAGCTGCTCGACCCGGCCTTCGATGCCCCCCGCGGCGGCCATGAGGTGCTGATCGCGGGCGAACGGATCGTCGAGGTCTCGGACCGGCCGATCGCCGCGCCGGGCGCCGACAGGCTCGACCTGGGGGGGCGGGTGCTGATGCCCGGGCTGATCGACTGCCATGTCCGCTGCATGGATGCCGGGCCTCACATGCCGGGGGGGGAGGAGCCGCTGACCCTCGCCACCGCCCGCGCCGCCCACCGCCTGCGCGCGATGCTCGACCGCGGCTTCACCACCGTGCGCGACACCGGCGGCACCGACCGGGGGGTGAAGGCCGCGCTGGACCAGGGGCTGATCGCCGGCCCGCGGCTGTTCATCTCGGGCCGCGCCATCGACCCCACCGGCGGCCTGGCCGACGGGCAGGCCAGCGGCGGCGATGGCGACGCCTGCCCCTGCTGCCATGGCCGGGCAGTCCGGCCGGTGGCGGCCGAAGGCGAGGATGCGGTGCGCAGGGCGGTGCGCGAGCAGATGCGCGAGGAGGCGGACCAGATCAGGATCATCGTCCCGGGCGTCGGGTCGCCGCACCATCCCCCGGACAGCCCGCAAAGCCCGGCCACGGGGATCCGCGCGGCGGTCGACGAGGCGGAATCCTTCGGGCGCCCCGTGCTGGCCCATGCCTGTTGCGCCGAGGCGATCGGGCGGGCGGTTGCCGGTGGCGTGCACTGCATCGAACATGGCACCATGATCGACGAATCCGTTGCGCGGCTGATGGCCAGGCATGGCGCCCATCTGGTGGCCGGTCTGGTCGCCCATGTCGCGATTGCCGAACGCGGTGCCGCCCATGGCATGCCGCCCGAGCTGCTGGAGAGGAACGCGATGGCGCTGGACGCGCGCTTCCGCTCGCTGGAGATCTGCCGCGCCGCCGGCGTGCCGGTCGCCTTCGGATCGGACCTTCCCGGCGTGCTGGCGGATGATCAGAGCCGCGAATTCTCGATCCGGGCCGAGGTGATGCCGCCGATCGAGGTGATCCGCGCCGCCACCACCATCGCCGCCGGGGTCCTGCGCCGCCCGGGCAGGCTCGGCCGTGTCGCCCCGGGGGCGTGGGCCGACCTGATCGTGATCGATGGCGACCCCACCCGCGACATCACCCTGCTGGAAGGTCAGGGGCGGCACATCGCCGCGATCATCAAGGGCGGCCGTTTCCACAAGAACGGGCTGAACTGATGACAATGGCGGGAACCAGGCGGATCACCCGGACCGGGCGGCGCATCCCCCCGGTTGACGGACGGCGGCTGGGGCGGTGGACGCTGCTGGCCGCCGCGGCGCTGGCCTTCCTGTTCATCCAGCTGCCGCTGTTCTTCGTCACCTGGCTGTCCTTCTACGGGCAGGAGATCCCCTCCTACCCGCCATCCGGCTACAGCCTGGAATGGTATCGCGCGATCCTGTCCAACGAACGCTTCATCGACGGGCTCCTGCTCAGCCTCCAGCTGGGCGTCATCGCCACCGCCCTGGGGCTGATCCTGGCCGTGCCGGCGGCGCTGGCGCTGTCGCATTTCCGGTTTCCCGGCCGCGCCACGATCAGCAACCTGCTGCTGATGCCGCTGATGGTGCCGGGGGTGGTGCTGGGCACGGCGATCTATGTCTTTCACGTCGAGACCGAGATCAACACCGGCCTGCCGATCATCGGCTCGCTGGGCGGGCTGGTCTGGGGGCATGTGCTGGTCACCCTGCCCTGGATCACCCGGCTGGTCACCGCGAGCCTGGCCCAGTTCGACCGCACGCTGGAGGAGGCGGCCCAGAGCCTCGGCGCCACCCCATGGACCACCTTCCGCCGCGTCACCCTTCCGGCGATCCTGCCGGGGGTGGTGGCCGGCGCGATGTTCGCCTTCGTGGCCTCGTTCGGAAATCTCGAGATGACGCTGTTCCTGGTGGGACCGGGCCGCACGACGCTGCCCATCGCCATCCTGCAATACCTGCAGTGGAAGATCGACCCGACCATCGCCGCGATCTCGGTGGTGCAGATCGCGCTGGTCTTCGTCGCGATGATCGTCACCGACCGCTTCGTGCGGCTGAGCAGGGTGGTGTGAATGGCCCGGCTGCAGCTTGACGGACTGACCAAACGCTATGGCGACTTCCACGCCACCCGCGACGTGTCGCTGACTGTCGAGGAGGGCGAGTTCGTCGTGCTCCTCGGTCCCTCGGGATGCGGAAAGACCACCACGCTGCGCATGGTGGCGGGCTTCGTGGAACCCACCGCCGGGCGCGTGTTCATCGGCGGGCAGGACATCACCGGCCTGCCGCCATGGAAGCGCAACACCGGACTGGTGTTCCAGTCCTACGCGCTGTTCCCCCACATGACGGTGGGCCAGAACGTCGCCTTCGGGCTGGAGATGCGCCGCGTCGGCCGGGCCGAATGCGCCGAGCGGGTGGCCGAGGCGCTCAGGCTCGTGCGTCTCGAGCATCTCGCCGACCGCCTGCCCCGCCAGCTGTCGGGCGGCCAGCAGCAGCGCGTCGCGCTGGCGCGGGCGCTGGTCTTCCGCCCCGACATCCTGCTTCTGGACGAACCCTTGTCGAATCTCGACGCCAAGCTGCGCGAGGAGGTCCGGGTCGAGATCCGCGGCCTGCAGCGCGAACTCGGCATCACCACGGTGATGGTCACCCATGACCAGGAGGAGGCGCTGACCATCGCCGACCGGCTGGTGGTGATGAACGAGGGCCGCGTGCAGCAGATCGGCGATCAGCGGGCCCTGTATGAACGGCCCCGCAACCGCTTCGTCGCCGGCTTCGTCGGGCGCGGCAGCTTCCTTGACGGCGTGATCGAGGCGCCGGGGCGGTTTCGCAGCGCCGGCGGCCTCGCCATCGCCTGCGCCGGCGGCAGCCCCGGCCCCGCCGTGCTGGGCCTGCGCCCCGAACGCGTCCGGGTCGGCGATTCCGGCGGGAAGAACGCCTTTCCGGCCCGGGTGGAGTTCGTGTCCTATCTGGGCGGCCTGATCGAGCTGCACTGCCGGCTGTCGCCGCGCGACCGGCTGATCGGCCGCCCTCGACGCGGCGACCGCCGTACCCGGGGCGGGTCGTATCGTCGCAACCCTGCTATGCGTTTTGCT
>RFGB01000160.1 GCA_003697125.1 Alphaproteobacteria bacterium | reverse complement strand
GGGTGCGGACGGCAGCGGAGTCAATGCGGCGCCCCGGGGCACGCGGCGGGCGCTCAGCGCTTCATGTGGCGGGCGTGACAGCTCTCGCAGGTCGCGCGCATCTCGGCCACGGCGCCGGGCAGCAGCGCGCGGGCATCGGGGTCGCGGGCGATGTCGATCAGCGCCAGCGCCCGCGCCTCCAGATCGGCGGCGCGGACCAGGAAATCGGCGCGGTCGGTCCAGACCGACTGCGCGGCGCGGCTGGTCGGCCCCCAGCGGCTGGCCGGGGTGTCGCCGAAGCTGTCGGCGATCCCGCCGGCCTGGATGGCAAGATCGGCGGCCTTCCGCGCGGCCAGCTGCGGATCATGGGGCAGCACCCCGCGCGCCATCAGTTCCAGCACCAGCAGCGCCTCCTCCATGCCGCGCATGCGCGCCTGCCGCTCCTCGACATAGGCCGAGACATGCGGCTCGGCCGCGCGCACCGCGGAGACGGCGGCGACCAGCATGACTGCCACAAGCCCTGTCCGCATCCGCGCCCCCCCCTGACGTCGCGATCCTGCCGCCGGCGGGCGCGGCTGGCAAGCCCCCGCCCCGCGCCCGGCGATCAGCCGGCGATCAGCCGGCGCGCCGCGGCGCGCGCCTCCTCGGTCAGGCGTTCGCCGGCCAGCATGCGGGCGATCTCGTCGATGCGCTGGGCGGGATCGAGACGCAGCACCCGGGTATGGGTGGCGCCCCCGGCGACGACCTTCTCGATGCGCCAGTGATGATCGGCGCGCGCGGCGACCTGGGGCGAATGGGTGACGGCGAGCACCTGCCCGCCGCGGGCCAGCGCCGCCAGCCTGCGCCCGATGGCGTCTGCGGTTGCCCCGCCCACGCCGCGGTCGATCTCGTCGAAGATCATCGCGATGTCGCTGCCGCGCCCGGCGAGACAGACCTTGAGCGCGAGGAGGAAGCGGGCGCGTTCGCCGCCCGAGGCGATCTCGTCGATCGGGCCCGGGCTGGCGCCGGGATTGGTGGCGACGGCGAAGGTGACGCTGTCGCGCCCCTCGGGGCCCGGCGAGCCCGGCTCGACCAGTGTGACGAAGCGCGCGCGTTCCAGCCGCAGCGGCGGCAGCTCGGCGGCCATGGCGGCATCCAGCCGCGCCGCGGCGGCGCGGCGCGTGGCGCTCAGCGCGTCGGCGGCCGCCTCCCACGCCGCCTCGGCCCGCGCCACCTGCGCCTCCAGCGCGGCCAGATCGGCCTCCAGATCCTCGATCGCCGCCAGCCTCGCGGCCAGCTCGCCGGCCAGGGCGGGCAGTTCCCCGGGCAGGACGCGGTGCTTGCGCGCCATCGCCCGGATCGCGAACAGCCTTTCCTCGACCTGTTCCAGCGTGGCGGGGTCGAAGGCCATCGCCTCCAGCGCCGCCTCGATGCCCGACTGCGCCTCGCCCAGCGCCTCGAGGCAGCGGTCGAGCGCGGCCAGCGCCGCATCCAGCGCGCCGCCGGCCTGGGCGGCGGCACCGTCGAGCCAGCGCGCCGCGTCGGTGATCTGCCCCTCGGCGCCGCGCGGGCCCAGCGCCTCGGCGGCGCGGGCGACATCCTCGCGGATGCGCTGCGCCGCCTGCATGCGACGGCGCCGGGCGTCGAGCTCGGCCTCCTCGCCGGGCTGGGGATCCAGCCGGCGCAGTTCCTCGACCGCATGGGCCAGGAAATCGGCGTCGCGGGCGGCGGCGGCGGCTTCCTCGCGGCGGCGTTCCAGCCGCCTGCGCGCCGCGGCCAGCCCGGCCCAGGCGGCGCGGACCGGCGCGGCGGGATCGTCGCCGGCATAGGCGTCGAGCAGGGCGCGGTGGCCCCTGGGGTCGGTCAGGCCGCGCTCGTCCTGCTGGCCGTGCACCTCGACCAGCGTCGCGGCCAGGCGCGCCAGCGTCTCGACACCCGCGCGGCGGTCATTGACGAAGGCGCGGCTGCGCCCGTCGGGATCGATCAGCCGGCGCAGCACCAGCTCCTCCTCGGCGGGCAGGCCGGCCTCCTCGAGGATCGCGCGGGCGGGATGGCCGGGGCGGAGCTCGAAGACCGCCGTCACCTCGCCCCGCCCGGCGCCCGGGCGGGCCAGCTGGCCGCGCCCGCGCGCGCCCAGCGCGAAGCCCAGCGCGTCGAGCAGGATCGACTTGCCCGCGCCGGTCTCTCCGGTCAGCACGTTCAGTCCCGGCGCGAAGGCGATCTCGGCCTGCTCGATCAGCAGGATGTCGCGGATGGTCAGCCCGCGCAGCATGGAGCCCGCCCCCCGGCGCCCGCCTTCCCGCCGCGTCGGCCGCTCAGAGCCACTGCCCGAGGATCACCCGGTCGTAGATCGCCCGCAGCCAGCCCTTGCCGGTGGCGCGCGGCTCCAGCCCGCGGCCGGTCAGGAGGGCGTAGCTGTCGCGATACCACTCGCTGGCCTGGAAATTGTGGCCGAGGATGGCCGCGGCGGTCTGCGCCTCGTCGGTCAGGCCCAGCGAGAGATAGGCCTCCACCAGCCGGTGCAGCGCCTCGGCGGTGTGGCTGGTGGTCTGATACTGCTCGACCACGGCGCGGAACCGGTTGATCGCGGCCAGGTAATGACCGCGCTTGAGGTAGTAGCGCCCGATCGTCATCTCCTTGCCGGCGAGATGGTCGAGGGCAAGGTCATATTTCAGCTTCGCCTCGCGGGCGTATTCGCTGTCGGGATAGCGCAGCATCGTCTCGCGCAGGGCGCGCAGCGCCTTCAGGGTCAGCTCCTGGTCGCGCCCGACATCGACGATCTGGTCGTAATAGCTGAGCCCGATCAGATACTGGGCATAGGCGGCGTCCTTGTCGGCGGGGTAGAATTCCAGATAGCGCCGCGCCGCCGCCTCGGCCTGATCATATCGGCCGGCCTTGTACCAGGCATAGGCCGACATGATCATCGCCCGCTTGGCCCATGGCGAGTAGGGATAGAGCCGCTCGATCTCGTCGAACAGCCGCGCCGCCTCCTCGGCATTGCCCTGATCCAGCTGGGCCTGGGCGGTGGTGAAGATGTCGTCGGGGGGACGGTCCTCGATCGGCGGCCCGTCATCGCGCCCGCAGGCCGCCAGCGTCAGGGCCAGAATCGCGGCCGCAATCATCCCTCCCCAGCGCATCGGTCCTTTCCCTTCCGCTCCGACGATCCCGGTCAGCGGGGATAGCATGTGCCCGCGGGCGGCGGAAGCCCGGCGGTGCGGCGATGGCGGCCAGGGCTCAGATGGCCAGACCCAGCGCCTCGTCGGCGGGCGCCATGCGCGCGGGCAGCGCCACCACCTCGACCGCGCCATCGGTCACGAACAGCCGGCGCAGCAGGCGGTTGGTCAGCCCGTGCCCGGCGCGTTCGCCGACATAGCGGCCGATCAGCGGCGCGCCGGCCAGCGCCAGATCGCCCAGCGCATCCAGGATCTTGTGGCGGACGCATTCGTCGCGGTGGCGCAGCCCCCCGGGGTTCAGGACCCTGTCGCCGTCGATCACCACGGCATTGTCGAGCGTTCCGCCCAGCGCCAGGCCGCGCGCGCGCATCGCGGCCACCTCGGCGGCGCGGCAGAAGGTGCGGCTGTCGGCGATCTCGCGGCGGAAACTGTCGGCGCGCAATGCGAAGCTGCGGCTTTGCCGTCCGATGGCGGGGTCGGGGAAGTCGATGGCGAAATCGATGCGCAGGCCGTCGCCGGGCAGCAGCGCGGCCCGGGCGTCGCCGTCGGTGACCTCGACGGGGCGCAGGATGCGCAGCGCGCGCAGCGGCGCGTCCAGCGTGCGCAGCCCGACCCGGGCGATGCCCTCGGCAAAGCGTCGGGCGCTGCCGTCCATGATCGGCACCTCGGGCCCGTCGATCTCGATCAGCGCATTGGTGACGCCGAGGCCGGCCAGCGCGGCCATCAGATGTTCGATCGTCGCCACCCGCACCCCGTCGGCATTGCCGATGCAGGTGTTGAGGGTGGTGTCGCAGACCGCGTCCCACAGCGCCGGGATCAGCGGATCGCGCCCGGTGACGTCGGTGCGCTTGAACCAGATGCCATGCTCGGGACCTGCCGGGCGCAAGGTCAGGCGTGCGGGCCTTCCCGAGTGCAGGCCGGTGCCGACGAAGCCGACGGGCCGGCGGAGTGTGGTCTGCATCGTCTTGTCCCCCAGTGCCGGCGCCGCCGTGCGGGCACCCGGCGCGGGCTGGTCCCGCGCGGGGCGTGGCGCCGTTCCCCAGAGCCTAAACCTAGGGGCGCCATCAATTCGCCTCAATTCACTCTTTGTGACGCGCTGCAACAATCGTCTGCCCGGGGGTTGCGCGGAAAAAGAGCGACCGCCCGGGGGCGGCCGCGCCAGTTCGACAGGGAGAGCGGGATCAGTTCGCCTGACGGCGCAGGAAGGCGGGCACGTCGATGCGCGCCTGCTCGTCGGGGTCCAGCCGGCGCTGCGGGGCGGCGGACAGTTCCGGGGCGCGGCGCTCGGTCACCTCGCGCAGCGGCGTGCTCTGGCCGGTCATGCGGTGGATCAGGCGGTTCAGCGCGCCACGGCTTTCCGCGGCCGGTTCGCGCGCGGCGGCGGCGGCGGCCCGGGCGCGCGCGGCCTCGGGAACCTTGTTCACCGCCTCCTGCAGCCGGCGCACCACCTCG
>RFGB01000159.1 GCA_003697125.1 Alphaproteobacteria bacterium | reverse complement strand
GGCATCGGCGCCGCGCTGGCCTGCGCGCCGGGGCGCAAGGCGATCACGCTGCTGGGCGATGGCGGCATGATGCTGGGCCTTGCCGAGGCGATCACCGCGGTCGAGGAGAATGCGCCGGTGGTCTATGTGCTGATGAATGACCGCGCCTATGGCGTGATCCGCAACATCCAGGATGCCCAGTATGGCGGGCGGCGGCACTACTCGGCGCTGCGGGTGCCCGATTTCGCCCTGTTCTGCCGCTCGATCGGAATGGCCCATCGCCGGGTCGATGACACGGCCACCTTCGCCGCCGCGCTGGATGCGGCGCTGGCCGCCGAGGGACCGCAGCTGATCGAGGTGGACATGTGCGCGATCGGCCCCTTCGCCGAGGCCTTTGCCGGCCCGCCCGCGGGCGCCGCCCAGGGGGGGTGAGGCGATGCATCTGGGGATCATCGGCTTTGGCGCGATCGCCCGCGGCGTGCTGGACGGGCTTGGCGCGGCGGATGCGCCCGCGCCCGGGCAGATCACCCTGCTGGTCCGCCCCGGCCGGGCGGCGCAGGCCGCCGCCGCGCTGGCCGGCCATCGGGCCGCGATCCGGGTGGTGGAGGAGACCGGGGCCCTGGTCGCCGCGCGTCCGGACCTGGTCGCCGAATGCGCCGGCCACGGCGCGGTGGCCGACCATGTGCCGCCGCTTCTGCGCGCCGGCATCGACTGCATCGTGGTCTCGGTGGGCGCGCTGGCCGATGACGCGCTGCGCGCCGGGCTGGGCGAGGCGGCGCGCGCGGGCGGCGCGCGGGTCATCCTGCCCGCCGGCGCGGTCGGGGGCATCGACATCCTGGCCGCGGTCGCGGCGGCGGGCGACGCCCGCGTGACCTATCGCGGCACCAAGCCGCCACGGGCCTGGGCCGGCACGGCCGCGGAACGGGCGGTGGCGCTCGACCGCCTGACCGGGCCGACGGTCTTCTTCACCGGCACCGCGCGCGAGGCGGCGCGGGACTATCCGAAGAATGCCAATGTCGCCGCGACCATCGCCCTGGCCGGTGCCGGGCTCGATGCGACGCGCGTCGAGCTGGTCGCCGACCCCGGCGCGGCCGGCAACAGCCATGTCTTCGAGCTGCATTCGCCGGTGGCGCGGTGCCGGGTCGAGATCGAGAATGTCGCGGCGCCGGGCAATCCGCGCACCAGCATGGCGACGATCCTGTCGGTGCTGCGCGAGATCCGCAACCGCGTCGGCTGGATGGCGATCTGATGGCGCAGGCGGGCGAGGGGCAGCGGGGCGGCCCGGCGGGGCGGATCGCCATTGTCGGCGCGGGGCCGGCCGGCTGCTATCTGGCGCAGGCGCTGCTGCGGGCGGCGCCGGGGCTGGAGGTCAACCTGATCGACGCCCTGCCGGTGCCCTTCGGGCTGCTGCGCTATGGCGTCGCCCCGGATCATCAGGGCACCAAGGCGGTGACGCGGCAGTTCGAACGCCTGTTCGACCGGCAGGGCGCGCGCTTCTTCGGCAATGTCACCGTGGGGCGCGACATCGCGCTTGACACCCTGCGCGCCAGCCATGACGCGGTGGTGCTGGCGGCGGGGCTTGCCGGGGACCGCCGGCTCGGCATCCCCGGCGACGACCTGCCCGGCGTGATCGGCGCGGGGCGGCTGACCCGCGCGATCCTGGAACATCCCGATGCCGATCCGCTGCCCGATCTCGGCCCAGCCCCGCTGATCATCGGCAATGGCAATGTCGCCATCGACATCCTGCGCCTGCTGTCCAAGACCCCGGAGGAGTTCGCCGGCTCGGACCTGGGCAGCGCGCCGGGGCGCTGGCTGGCGGAAGGCGGCATCGGCGCCATCACCGTCATCGGCCGCGCCCCGGCCGGCCGGGCGCGCTTCGATCCCGCGATGATCCGCGAGCTCGGGCGGCTGAGCGCGGTGCGGATCTCGGTCGGCGACCGGGGGGGCGACGCCGACGGCCCCGAGGCCGCGGCCCGGCTTGCCGCGCTGGCCGCCATCGACGGGCACGGCGCCGGCCCGCGCCGGATCCGCTTCCGCTTCGCCTTGCGGCCGGTCGCGGTCGAGGGCGGCGCCCGGGTCGAGGCGCTGCGCGTCGTCCGTCCCGATGGCGCCGAGGAACGGATCGCCTGCTCGGCGATCATCACCGCCATCGGCTTTGCCGATGCCGGGCTTCTGGGGCGCGACGGGCTGATCGGCGCGGCCGCGGATGCCGAATCCGGGCTGATCGCGCCGGGCCTGTTCGCCGCGGGCTGGTTCCGCCGCGGACCGCGCGGCACCATACCCGATGCCCGCGCCGAGGCGCAGGCGCTGGCCGGGCGCATCCTTGCCGCGCTTGCCCCCGATCCCGGCCGGGCCGGGGCCGCGGCGCTGGCCGGGCTTGCCGACATCGTCGACTGGCAGGGCTGGCGGCGGATCGATGCGCGCGAGCGCGCCGCCGCCCCGCCCGACCGGGTCAGGGCCAAGATCCCCACCCGGGGCGAAATGCTGCGCATCGCGCGCGAGCGGGAGAACGCATCATGAAGATCACCATCCTCTATGGCACCGAGACCGGCAATGCCGAGATGCTGGCCGAGGACATCACCGCCAGCCTGTCCGCGGAGCACGAGGTCGAGTGCCGCAACCTTTCGGAGATGGACCCCCGCGCCTTCGACCCCGCCCGGTTCTACATCCTGGTCTGTTCGACCTATGGCGAGGGCGAGCTTCCCGCCTCGGCCCGGCCCTTTGCCGAGGCTGTGGCGGCGGCGCGGCCCGATCTCTCGGCGATCCATTTCGCCATCTTCGGCCTGGGCGACAGCGAATATGCGGAGACCTTCAACCACGGGCCGAAGCGGCTGGCCGAGCTGATGGCCGCCCATGGTGCCCGGCAGGTCGGCGAGCGCATCGCCCATGACGCCTCCGGCGGCGATCTGGCCGAGGATCTGGCCCTGCCCTGGGCCGAGGCGGTCGTCGCCGCCGCGCGGGAAAGACTGGGCGAGGCGGCGTGACCATGGCCGCGACCGCCGCCCCGCAGCCGCTGACCCCCGCGGCGCTGCGCGCAAGGCTGACCCGTCCCTGGCGGCATGGCGAACACGCCGCCCTGGCCGGGATCACCTGCACCGGGCGGGCCGACCTGTCGGGCTGCGATCTGGCCGGGGTCGACCTGTCGGGGGCGCATTTCCCCCACGGGCTGGACGCGCGCGGCGCGCGCTTTCTCGGCATCAGCTGGTTCGCCGGCGCCCGCTTCGGCGCCGGCGCCGATTTCTCGGACGCGGTGTTCATGAATGATGCGCGTTTCGAGGATGCGCGGTTTCTCGGCCATGCCGGCTTCGCGGCGACCGAGTTCCGCGGCATCGCCCGCTTCGACCGCGCCGGCTTCGCCGCCGGGGCCAGCCTCGCCGGCTGCGTGGCGCTGGGCAACCTGTCGCTGCAAGGGGCACGGTTCGACGGGCCGGTCAGCCTGCGCGGCGCGCAGCTGATGGGCGGTCTGTGGTGCGAGGATGCGCGGCTGCCCGCCGATGCCGACCTGTCCGGGACCGAGATCCACGGCCGGCTGTGGCTGCGCGGGGCGCGGCGCGGCGACCGGCCACTGCGCGCCGCCGATTTCGCGATCGCCTTCGGCTATGTCTGGAGCTGACCGCCCGGCGCCGGCGCGCCGCTGAAGCCCAGCGCCGCGGAAATCTCGCGGGCGGCAGCCTTCAGCTCCTCCTCGATGCGGCGCTGCTGCGCCGTCGGGCCCTGAAAGACGCTGGCATGGCCGGTGACATTGATCGCGGCCACCGCGCGCCCGCGGTGGTTGTAGATCGCCGCCGCGGCCGACCCGATCCCGGGCTCGAAGTTCTCCACGCTCCAGGACAGGCCGCGGGCGCGGTCGTCGGCCAGCTGGCGTTCCAGCTCCTCGAGGCTGGTGCGCGTCTTGCTGGTATAGGCCGCAAGCGGCTGGTCGGCATAGAGGCGGCGCAGCTCCTCGCCGCTCAGCTCGGCCAGCAGGATGCGCCCGATGGTGGTGGCATGGGCCGGCAGATGCGTTCCCTCGCGCACCGTGCTGGCCAGATGCGAATTCGGCGTCTCGCGGGCCAGATAGACGATCTCGCGCCCCTCGCGCACCCCGAGATGGGCCGAAAGGTTCAGCCGCCTGACCAGCCGCGCCAGAACCGGCCGCGCGGTCGGGATCAGGTCGCGCTGGTTGAGCGCCTTGCTGGCCAGCGCGATCAGCCCGGTGCCGAGACGATAGCCCCCCTCCTCGGGCAGCGCCTCGATCAGGCGCTCGGCCTCCAGCGTGGCAAGGATCCGGATCAGCGTGGTGCGGTTGATGCCGATCTCGCGCGCGGCCTGGCTGGAATTGCGGCAGCGGTTGCCCGCCGCAATGTGGCGCAGCACCGCGATCGCCCGCCGCACGGGGGGAACCGAATAGTCCGGCCGCGCCCCGCTCTCCTCGCCCCCATCGGCCATCGCGCCGCCCTTGCTATCCACATGTGAACAGCGGCTTGATAGAATGGCGCTGCAACCTTGGCAAGGCCGCCCCGGGCCCCGCCCCGGGGGCGCATGACGGCCTTCACATGGCCCGCCGCAACGGGCAGGATCGGCGCCGGACCGCAGCAGGGAAGCACGGCGATGACCGACAATGACGCCATGACCGGGGCCGCCCCGGACGGGGAAGGCGATCTGCAGGCGCTGCGCGAGGCGGCGCGGCGGGCGACCGCGGACGGCCGGGCCACGCGCGAGGCGGTGCGCGACATCGTGCTGCGCGCGCTGACCCGGCGGCCGCTCGATCCCGCGCAGGTCCGTGCCGTGACCCGCACGGTGCTGGAGGGCGCGGCGGCGGCGGTGGAGGATGCCGGTTCCGACGGGCGCGAGGCGCTGCGCGCGGCGGCGGCCGGCGTCGATGATGCGCTGGAACAGGCGGCGATCGCCGCGCGGCTGGCGATTGCCGAGGCGCAGGGCCGCCTGTCGGCCTTTGCCGAGAGCGACCTGCGCCGGGCGCGGCAGGATCTGGCGGCGCTGGAGGATCTGCTGCTTGAATCGCTGGGCAATGTCGCCCGCGGCGCCGGGCGCACCGCCGCGGCGATCCTCGACGATCTGGCCCGCCACATGCGCAACAGCGGCACGCAGACCGGCCGGGCGGTGCGCGCGGCGCTGGCGCAGCTGGAACGCGCCGACACCCGCGCGCTGGCCGAGGGCGTGGTGCGGTCCGCCCGGCAGGGCGCGGCGACACTGGCCGCGGTGGCAAGCGGCATCCTGGCCGGGATCGCCGATGCCCTGGCCGAGGGCCGCGCGGCGGGGCGGGATGCGCCGGCGCCCCCGGACCGCGAGAGCGGGCCGCGCGACCCCGACGCGACGGGCTGACCCCGCCCCCAGTCAGCCCGGCAGCGCGATCAGGTCCGCCGCGCGCAGCGACAGTTCCACCGCGCTGCCTGCCTTCGGCGGCGGCATGTCCGAGGTGTTGAAGCTGTCCAGCGCCACCCGGGTGCCGTCGACATCGGCGCGCAGCCGGATGACCGCGCCCAGGAAATGCACCTCGGCGATACGGGCGGGCAGCACCACGTCATGGCCCGGCGCGCGGCCCAGCCGCACCGCTTCGGGCCGGATGGCGAGGCTGACCGGCCCTGGGGGCAGCGGCCGGTCCAGCGCCACCGCCTGGCCGGCAAGCCGCACGCGGCCGGCGGCGGCATCCTCGACCGTGGTCGGCAGGATGTTGAGGGTGCCGACGAATTCGGCCACGAAGCGGGTCGCGGGCCGGTTGTAGATCTCGAAGGGCGTGCCGACCTGCTCGGCCGCGCCGCCCGACATCACCACGATGCGGTCGGACAGCGCCATCGCCTCTTCCTGGTCATGGGTGACGAAGATGGTGGTGATTCCCAGCCGCTGCTGGATCGCCCGGATCTCCTCGCGCAGCGCGACGCGGATCTTGGCATCCAGCGCGCTGAGCGGCTCGTCGAGCAGCAGCACCCGCGGCTGCGGGGCCAGCGCGCGGGCCAGCGCCACGCGCTGCTGCTGGCCGCCCGAGAGCTGGAACGGATAGCGCCCGCCCAGGTCGGGCAGCCCGATCAGGGCCAGCATCTCCTCGACCCGCGCGCGCATCTCGCGCCGGCTCATCCCCTTCACCCGCAACCCGAAGGCGACATTCTGCGCCACGGTCAGGTTGGGAAACAGCGCATAGGCCTGGAACACCATGCCGATGTTGCGCTGGTTCGGCCGCAGCGCGGTGACGTCCTGGCCATCGATCCGGATGCTGCCCGCCGAGGGCTGCTCGAAACCCGCGACCATGCGCAGCACGGTGGTCTTGCCGCATCCCGACGGGCCCAGCAGGGAGACGAACTCGCCCTGCTCGACCCCCAGCGTGAAGTCGCGCACCACGCGATTGGCGCCGAACGACTTCTCAAGATTGCGCAGGTCGAGATAGGCCATCAGCGCGCAACCCTCACATGTCTCTGGAACCGGGTAAGAAGCTGGATCAGGCCCATGCAGGCCCAGGTGATGGCGAAGGCGATCACCGCCAGCGCGGCGGGCTCATAGGCCTTGTTCGCCCCGATCAGCTGCATGTAGGGGCCGAAGGCCGGCCGGTTCAGCAGCGCGGCCATGACGAATTCGCCGATCACGATGGCGAAGGTCAGGAACGCCCCCGACAGCACCGCCACCAGCACGTTGGGCAGGATCACCCGGGCCAGGATGGTGACCCAGCCCGCCCCCAGGCTCTGGGCCGCCTCGGTCAGGGTGGCAACGTCGATGGTGCGCAGCCCGGTGTCCACCGCCCGATACATGTAGGGCAGCGACAGCGTGGCATAGCCCAGCATCAGCAGGACATTGGTGCCCATCGCGCTGCCGGTCAGCGGCAGGATCGACGAGGTGTTGTAGAGCCGGATATAGCCGAACACCACCACGATGGGCGGAATGACCAGCGGCAGCAGGGTCAGGAACTCGACCACCGGCCGCGCCCGCGGCAGCCGCAGCCTGACCCAGTAGGCCGTGGGCACCACCAGCAGCACGCCGAAGGCGATGGTGAACAGCGCCATGATCACCGAATAGCTGAAGGTCTCCTGGAACTTCGGATCCTCCAGCACTGCGACATAGGCGTCCAGAGAGTATTCCCCCCGCCGCTTGCGCAGGCTGAATTCCAGCGTGCCGATCAGCGGCAGGAAGAAATAGACCAGCCCCAGCGCCAGCGCGATCCAGGCCCAAAGCCGCTTCATCGCAGCCACCTCTCGGACCGTGCCCGCAGCCAGACATAGGCGAAGTTCGCCACCGCCGTCACCACGATCATCCCGAAGGCCAGCGCATAGCCCAGATTCGGGTCGCCCAGCACGTCGCCCCGGATCTGCGCGAACAGCAGGATCGGCACGATCGACAGCGACGAGCCGGTCAGCGCGATCGCGGTCGCCACCGCCCCGAAGGCATTGGCGAACAGCAGCGCGAAGGTGCCCAGCAGCGAGGGGAACAGGATCGGCAGCGCCACCATGCGCCAGTATTGCCAGCCGGTGGCGCCGAGGCTGGTGGCCGCCTCGCGCCATTCCCGCCGCAACCCGTCAAGGGCCGGGGTGATGATCAGGATCATCAGCGGAATCTGGAAGAACAGATAGACCAGCGTCAGCCCGCCGAAGCTGAGCAGGTTGAACCCCATCGCGTAGATGTTGATCCCGAACCAGTTCTTCAGCAGCATCGTCACCAGCCCCAGCCGCCCCAGCGTGGCCAGGAAGGCGAAGGCCAGCGGCACCCCGGCGAAGTTCGAGGCGACACCCGAGAAGGTCAGCACCGGCCCGCGCAGCCAGCGCGGCAGGTCGCCCAGCGTGACCGCCGCGGCGATCGCGAAGCCGAACAGGCAGCCCAGAAGCGCCGAGGCGACCGAGATCCGGATCGAGATCCAGTAGGAGGCCATGATCGAGGGGCTGAACAACCCCGCGATGTTGCCCAGCGTGAAGCGGCCCTGGCCATCCTGGAACGCGCCGACCACGATCTGCAGCGTGGGCAGGATCAGGAACATCAGCGCGAACAGCACGAAGGGTGCCACCCCCAGCCAGTGCAGGGGCAGGCGGCGTCCGGGCCGGCGGGCTGCGGCGGACTGGGTCATGGCCTGGCGCGCGGTTCCGTCAGGAAGATGCGGTCCCGCCCGGCGCCGCGGCGCGCCGGGCGGAAGAGGGGCGGCTACTGGACGTTGGCGCCCACCACCTTGTCCCAGCCGGCCTTGACCACGTCGGCATTGGCGACGAGCTGGTCGAGGGTGGGGAACAGCGCCTTCTCATAGGCGGCGGCGGGCGGCAGGGCGTCCAGCATCTGCTGCGGGATCACGCCCCGCGCGGCCATGTCGTTGAACCGGATCGGGTGGCAGTAGCCCTTCAGCCACAACAGCTGCCCCTCGTCGCTGTAGAGATATTCCATCCACAGCTTGGCCGCGTTGGGATGGGGCGCATAGGCCGAGATCGCCTGCAGATAGACCCCGGCCAGCACGCCCGACTTCGGCACCACGATCTCCAGCGGCGGGTTGCCGGCCAGCTCGTCACGCCAGGACAGGCCGTTGTAGTCCCAGGCGATCACGATCGGCGTCGCCCCCTGCGCCAGGGTGCCCGCCTTGCCGATCACGGGCACGAAGTTGCCCGTCTCGTTCAGCTTGCGGAAGAACTCCAGCCCCTTCTCGGCCGAATCCCGTCCGGGATCGCCGCCCATGGCGAGCCCCGCCGCCATCACCCCCAGGATCGCCTGGTTCGAGGCGCGCGGGTCGCCGGCCAGCGCCACCGCATTGGCGTATTCCGGCTTCAGCAGATCGGCCCAGTCCTGGGGCACGTTGTCGACCAGGTCGCGGTTCACGACGAAGGCCAGAACCCCGTAATAGTCGCCGTACCAGTGGCCCTCGGGATCCTTCACGCTGTCGGGGATCGTGTCCCAGGTGGCGACCTTGTAGGGCTGGGTCAGCCCCTCGTCCTTGGCCACCGGGCCGAACGAGAAGCCCACATCCAGCACGTCGGGCGCCTGCGGGCCGCGATTGTCCTTGTTCGCCCGCACCGCCTCCAGCTCGTCGGCCGAGCCGGCATCGGGGTTCAGTTCGTTGACCGTCAGGAAGGGATACTTCTCCTTGAAGCGGGCGATCACCTCGCCATAGTTGCACCAGCTGTGCGGCAGGGCGATGGTGGTCAGCATGCCCTCGGCCTTCGCCGCGGCGACAAGATCATCCATTCCCTGCGCGGCGGCGGGCAGCGACATCGTCACCGCCAGTGCCGTTCCGAGCACCAGGCCCATTCCGGTCTTGTGTGTCATAGGATCCCTCTTGGCTCCCTGTCTGCGGTTCCCCGCGCCGCGGCGGAACCGCCCGCGCCCCGTGCCGGGCGTCGGGATGCCGCAACGCTAGCCCCGTTTCGCGCATCTTCGCAACAGATTTGCGACGGTCCGCGGCGCGGGCGCGTCAGCGTTCCAGGATGCTGTGGGCGATGGCCACCAGATGCGAATGCACCCGCTTGAGGTCGCGCAGCAGGTCGAGATGGATCGCCGAGGTCTCGATCGAGGCCTCGTTTCCCGCCCGCAGCCGTTCCAGGTGACGCTGGTTGGCCTGCAGCTCGTCGTCGCGGAATTCCCGTTTCTGGGCGATCACCTCCTCGGCCAGGGCCTCGTCATCGGCCATGAAGGCGGCAACCGTCATGTGCATCACCCGATCCAGCCGGTCATAGATCTCGGCGATCTCGGCCTGGCCGGCGGGCGAGAATTCGACCTTGAGCCGGCGCTTGCGCTCGGCCAGCCTGCGGATGTTGCGGTGCAGGATGTCGCCGATCTGCTCCATGTTCACGACGAAGGCGATGATCACCTGCGCCTGCCGGCTCTGCTCGCCGCTCAGCGGGCGGCGGCTCAGCTCGGTGACATAGAACTTGATCGCGTTGTGCAGCCGGTCGACGGCTTCCTCCGCCGCGTCCATCGCCAGAAGCGGCGCCTCGTCCGCACCCGGGCCCAGCGCCGCGCGGCTGTGGTCCAGCATCTCGTGCACCAGCTCGGACAGGCGCACCGCCTCGCGCCGCGCCGCGATCAGCGCCTGGCCGGGATTGGCCAGCGCCGCGCGGTCGAGATGGCGCGGCTCGTGCGCAAGACGGACCAGCGCCGGCGGCACCGGCTGAAGCCGGGTGACCAGCCGGGCCACCGCGCCGGCCAGCGGCAGCCCGGCAAGCCCCAGCGCCAGGTTGAACGCCAGATGCCCGGCCAGGGCGATCTCGGCGTCACCGAGCCCCGCCCCACCGAGCAGCCGGTGAACCCCCGCCGCCGCGGGCGCGGCGGCCAGCACGCCGCCCGCGCGGAAGATCAGGTTGCCCAGGGGCAGTCTTCGCATCGCAGGCCCGCCCGACAGCGCCGAGATCAGCGCCGGCAGCGCCGCGCCCAGATTGGCCCCCAGCACCAGCTGGAGCGCCGCCGGCCCCGCCAGCAGCCCCGCCTGGGCCAGCGTCGCCACCAGCAGCACCACCGCGATCGAGGAATAGGTCGCCAGCACCAGCAGCGTGCCGCCGATGATCGCCAGGACAGGATCCGCGGCCAGCGCCTCGACCACCACCCGCAGCCCGTCGGAATGGGTCGCCTCCGCCGCCACCTGCCCCACCTGCCGCAGCGCCAGCATCACCAGCCCCAGCCCGATCAGCGCCCGGCCGCCATTGCGCATCCCCTTGCCGGTGCCGAGCTGGAACAGCGCATAGCCCGTCAGCACCGCCGCGGGCGCGATCTCGCGGATGTCAAGCGCCAGGATCCGCGCCGCGATGGCCGAACCCAGATCCGCCCCCAGCGCGGCGGCCAGCGCCCCGGCCAGCGCCAGGCGGCCGCCGCTGACCAGCCCCGACAGGAGCAGCACCACCGCGGTCGAGGACTGCATCACCACCGCGCCGCCCAGACCGGCCAGGAAGGCGCGCGGCCGCGACCGGCCCAGCCACCCCAGCCGCCGGTCCAGATTGCTGCCCAGCGCCCGCTCGGCCGCGGTCCGGATCATCCGCAGGCCCCACAGCAGCAGCGCGACCGCCCCGACCAGATTGAGAAGCTGAAGCGATGGCGACATCCTGTGCCCGATCCTGCGCGGCGGGGGCCCCGATCGGCGATCCCGAAGGGCGATCTATCGCGCGATTCCGCATCGAAGGCCAGCGCCCTGCCCCCTTCCATTCCCCGGCCCGATCGGCCCAAATGGCGCCAGCTTCGACGACAGGGCCACTGGGAGGACAGCATGAAGTTCGGCATCGGCCAGAGCGTTCCGCGCATCGAGGATCCCCGCTTCCTGACCGGCCGCGGCCGCTATGTCGCGGACATCGCACCGCCGGGGCTGCTGCATGCCGAGATCCTGCGCGCCCCGGTGGCGCATGGCCGGCTGGTCCGGCTCGATGCCGCGCGCGCCCGCGCCATGCCCGGCGTGGTCGCGGTGCTGACCGCGGCCGAGGCCGCGGCCGACCGGGTCGGCGGACTTGCCTGCCACACCCTGTTTCCGGGGCTGCACCGGGTGCGCCACGCCCCGGCGATGCCGGTGCTGGCCGCGGAGAGGATCCTGCATCCGGGCATGGCGCTGGCGGTGGTTGTGGCCCGGACCCGCGCGCAGGCGCGCGACGCGGCGGAGGCGATCGAGGTCGGGATCGAGGATCTCGACCCCGTGCTGACCCCGGCCGCGGCGATGGCCCCGGACGCCCCGGTGCTGCATGAAGGCGCGGCGGACAATCTCGCCTTCGAGATCGAGATGGGCGACGCGGCGGCCACCGAGGCGGCGATCGCGGCGGCCGCCCACGTCACCCGGCTCGCGATCCACAACAACCGGGTCTCGGCCAATGCGCTGGAGCCGCGCGCCACCCTGGCCGAGCCCGACCTGCGCGAGGGGCGCATCGTTGTCCATGCCTCGACCCAGGCGCCCCATTCGGTGCGCGCCGAAATCGCCGCGGCGCTGAGCCTGCCGCAGACCGCGATCCGGGTCATCGCCCCCGATGTCGGCGGCGGCTTCGGGATGAAGGGCGCCGTCTATCCCGAGGACGTGCTGGTCGCCTCGGCGGCACGGCGCACCGGGCGGCCGGTGCTGTGGCAGGCCAGCCGGGGGGAATCGCTGATCGCGGACTATCACGGCCGCGATGAATGGGCCGAGGCGGAGCTCGCCTTCGATGCCGAGGGACGGATCACCGCATTGCGCCTGCGCGTGGACTACAACCAGGGCGCCTTCCTCGCCTCGGGCGGCGGGGTATCGGCGATGTTCGCCGCCGCGCTGGCCACGGGGTGCTACCGCGTGCCGGTCGCCCATGCGCTGGCGCGCGGCATCTACACCAATACCGCCCCGACCCAGCCCTATCGCGGCGCCGGCCGCCCCGAGGCGAGCTATCTGATCGAGCGGCTGATGGACCGCGCCGCGCGCGAGCTGGGCATCGACCGGGTCGAGCTGCGCCGGCGCAACCTGATCCCGGCCGAGGCGATGCCCTTCCGCACGCCGCTGATCTACACCATCGACGGCGGCGACTACCGCGCGGTGCTGGACCGGGCGCTGGAACTGGCCGACTGGCAGAGCGCGCCCGCGCGCAAGGCGGCCGCGCGGCGCGCGGGGCTGTGGCGCGGCATCGGGCTCGCGCTGCACATGGAGAATGCCGGGCTGGTCAACGAGGCGGCCGAGATCCGCTTCGACCAGGGCGGCGGCGTCACGGTGCTGGTCGGCACCTTCAGCCATGGCCAGGGGCACGAGACGGTCTACCGCCAGATGGTGTCGGACTGGCTGGGCGTGCCCTTCGAGGCGATCCGCATCCTTCAGGGCGACACCGACGCCGTCGCCTTCGGCCGCGGCACCGTCGCCTCGCGCTCGATGATCAATGGCGGGGGCGCGCTGAAGGTCGCCGCGGACCGGGTGATCGAGAAGGGCCGCGCCATCGCCGCCCATCTGATGGAGGTGTCCCCCGCCGACATCACCTTCGAGGCGGGCAGCTTCCGCGTCGCCGGCACCGACCGCGCGATGCCGATCGCGAAGGTCGCGGCGATGTCCTTCCTGCCGATCCTGCCGCCCGAGCTGGGGCTGGGCCTTTCCGGCCAGGGCGACTTCCTGCTGCAGGGCTTCACCTTTCCCAATGGCTGCCAGGTGGCCGAGGTGGAGATCGACCCCGAGACCGGGCGCACGCGGATCGTCTCGCTGGTCTCGGTCGACGACGTGGGAACGGTGATCAATCCGATGCTGCTGGAAGGCCAGCTGGTCGGCGGCATCGCCCAGGGCATCGGCCAGGCGCTGATGGAGGATGTGGTCTTCGACCCCGGCAGCGGCCAGCTTCTGACCGGCAGCTTCATGGACTATGCGATGCCGCGGGCGAGCGACATCCCGCCGGTCTCGGTCACCACCCTGTCCACGCCCACGCCCACCAACCCGCTGGGCGTCAAGGGCGCGGGCGAGGCCGGAACGGTCGGGGCGACGCCGGCGGTGATCTCGGCGGTGCTGGACGCGCTGGCCGAATGCGGGGTGGACGACATCGCCCTGCCCGCCACCCCGGCGCGCATCTGGCAGGCGATCCGCGCCGCGCGGGGCGCCTGACCGCGCACGCAAGAAAGGGGGGGCCGGTGGCGGCCCCCCCTGCACATCCGGCCTGCGGGCCGGTCAGTCGTGCAGGTCGAAGCGGTCGAGCTCCATCACCTTGACCCAGGCGGCCGCGAAGTCGCGCACGAACTTCGCGCCGTTGTCGTCCTGGGCATAGACCTCGGCCAGCGCGCGCAGCTGCGAGTTCGACCCGAACACCAGATCGACCCGGGTCGCGGTCCAGCGCGGCTGGCCGGACCGGCGGTCGCGGCCCTCGAACACCTCGTGCGCATCGTCGATCGGGCGCCATTCGGTGCCCATGTCGAGCAGATTGACGAAGAAGTCGTTGGTCAGCAGCCCCGGCCGGTCGGTGAACACGCCGTGCTTGGAACCGCCATGGTTGTTGCCCAGCACCCTGAGCCCGCCGATCAGCACCGTCATCTCGGGCGCGGACAGGTTCAGAAGCTGGGCCTTGTCGACCAGCAGCTCCTCGGAGGGCACGGTGAAGCGGGTCTTCAGATAGTTGCGGAAGCCGTCGTGAACCGGCTCGAGCACATCGAAGCTCTCGGCATCGGTCTGCTCGGCGGTGGCATCGGTGCGGCCCGGGGTGAAGGGCACCTCGATGTCATGACCCGCCTCGCGCGCCGCAGCCTCGACCGCCGCCGTGCCGCCCAGCACGATCAGATCGGCCAGCGAGATCTTCTTCTCGCCCTTCGCGTCGAACTCGGCCTTGATGCCCTCATAGACCTTCAGCACCCGGGCCAGCTGCTCGGGCTGGTTCACCTCCCAGTCCTTCTGCGGCGCCAGGCGGATGCGCGCGCCATTGGCCCCGCCGCGCCGGTCGGAACCGCGGAAGGTGGCGGCCGAGGCCCAGGCGGTCTGGATCAGTTCGGACCGGCTCAGCCCGCTGGAGAGGATGCGCGCCTTCAGCGCCCGGATGTCGTCGGCATCGACCAGCGGATGGTCCACCGGCGGCACCGGATCCTGCCAGATCAGATCCTCCTCGGGCACGTCGGGGCCCAGATAGCGCGACTTCGGCCCCATATCGCGATGGGTCAGCTTGAACCAGGCGCGGGCGAAGGCGTCGGCGAACTCGTCCGGATTGTTCAGGAAATGCCGCGCGATCTTCTCGTAGGACGGATCGACCCTGAGCGCGATGTCCGCGGTGTTCATGAAGATCGGCACCTTCTTCGCGGGATCCTCGGCATCGGGGGCCATGTCCTCGGGCGCCAGGTTCTTGGGCGTCCACACCCAGGCGCCGGCGGGGCTCTTGGTCAGCTCCCACTCATACTTGAACAGCACCCCCAGATAGCTCATGTCCCACTTGGTGGGGGTGGGGGTCCAGGCGCCTTCCAGCCCGCTGGTGATGGTGTCGCGGCCCTTGCCCGACCCATAGCTGGACAGCCAGCCCAGGCCCATCGCCTCGATCGGCGCGGCCTCGGGCTCGGGCCCGACATGGCTGACCGGACCCGCGCCATGCATCTTGCCGAAGGTGTGGCCCCCCGCGACCAGCGCCACCGTCTCGTAGTCGTTCATCGCCATGCGGGCGAAGGTGACGCGCACGTCATGGGCGTGGGCCTTGGGGTCGGGCACGCCGTCGGGGCCTTCGGGGTTGACGTAGATCAGCCCCATCTGCACCGCGGCCAGCGGGTTTTCCAGCCGCGAGGCGCCGGCGTCGCCATGTTCGAGGTCGCGCTTGCCGCCATAGCGGCTGTTGGGCTTGTCCGAGGTGGCGAGCCACTCGGTCTCGGCGCCCCAGTAGATGTCCTCCTCGGGCTCCCAGATGTCCTCGCGCCCGCCGCCGAAGCCGAAGACCGGCCCGCCCATCGATTCGATGGCGACATTGCCGGCGAGGATCATCAGGTCGGCCCAGGACAGGGCGTTGCCGTATTTCTTCTTGATCGGCCACAGCAGCCGGCGCGCCTTGTCCAGGTTGCCATTGTCGGGCCAGCTGTTCAGCGGGGCGCAGCGCTGGCTGCCCCGGCTGGCGCCGCCGCGGCCGTCGGCCATGCGATAGGTGCCCGCCGCATGCCAGGCCATGCGGATGAACAGGCCGCCGTAATGGCCGTAATCGGCCGGCCACCAGTCCTGGCTGTCGGTCATCAGCTTGCGCAGGTCCTCCTTGACCGCGTTCAGGTCAAGCTTGCGGAAGGCCTCGCGATAGTTGAAGCCGCGGTCCATCGGGCTGGCCGCGGGCGGGTTCTGGTGCAGGATCTTCAGGTTGAGCTGGTTGGGCCACCAGTTGCGGTTCGAGGGGATCCCGAGATGCGTGGCCCCGTGAACCACCGGGCATTTGCCCGGAGCGTCGTTTCCGTCCATTGCGTCTTCCTCCTGTGCTGGTCGGCCGGCCCGGCCCGGGCGCCGCATCGCGGCACGCCGGTTCCCTGCTGCCGGCCGCGGGCGGCGCGCGGCCCCGTGGGCGGCAGACCCGGCGGGTCCGATGCCTGTCGGGCTAGGGTGTAGCAGAGGGGGGGCATAAGGTTAAGTTGGATCTTCTGATCGCCGCCATAGGAAAACCCTATCGTGCCGCCGCGCCCGCGCGCCCGACCAGATCCGCCAGCACCTCGGCCGCGATGGCGAAGGACCGCAGCCGCGCGCCGTGGTCATGGATCGCCGCGGTGATCATCAGCTCGTCTGGCCGGTGGCGCGCGATCAGCGCGGCAAGCTGGCGGTGGATCGTCTCGGGGCTGCCGGTGGCCGAGACCGACAGCGCCGCCTCGACCTGGGCCAGCGCGGCGGGGCCGATCTCGGCGGCGGGATCGGCCACCGGGCGGGGCAGCCGTCCCGGCCGGCCCATCCGCAGCCGGGCGAAGGCCAGGATCTGCGACGAGCGCAGGAAGCGCGCCTGTTCGTCGGTATCGGCCGCGAAGACCCCGGCCACCATCATCGCATGGGGCCGGTCCAGCCAGCGCGAGGGGCGGAAGCTGCGGCGGTAGAGATCGAAGGCCGCATCCAGCGCCGCGGGCGCGAAATGGGATGCGAAGGCATAGGGCAGGCCGAATCCGGCCGCCACCTGGGCGCCGAACAGCGAGGAGCCCAGGATCCAGACCGGCACATGGCTGCCCTGCCCCGGCACGGCCTGCACCGGCTGGCCGGGCTGGGGATCGCCCAGATAGCCGAGGAGCTCGGCCACATCCTCGGCGAAGCGGTCGGCCGCCGCGGCCGGCCGGCGCAGCGCGCGCAGCGTCGCCATGTCCGAGCCCGGCGCCCGCCCCAGGCCGAGATCGATCCGCCCGGGGTGGAAGGCCTCCAGCGTGCCGAACTGCTCGGCCACGATCAGCGGAGCATGATTGGGCAGCATGATTCCGCCCGCACCGACGCGGATCGTCCGGGTGGCCGCCGCGACCTGACCGATCACCACCGCGGTGGCGGCGCTGGCGATTCCCGGCATGCCGTGATGTTCGGCCAGCCAGAAGCGATGATAGCCCAGCGCCTCGGCATGGCGGGCCAGGTCCACGGTGTTGCGCAGCGCATCGGCGACGCTGCCGCCTTCCGGGACGGGCGAAAGATCGAGGATCGAGACCTGCTGCATGAACGCCAGACTAGCCGCGCGCCCGGGCATGGGGAAGGCCCGGGCGGGTTCGGGGCGGGTTGGACAATTCCCCCGCCCTTGCGTAGCGTTGCGCCATGCGGGGGGCCGGGATTCTCGACAGTCGGCAGTCCTGGCTGCGGCTTGCCGTCAGCCTGCTGATCGCCACCGTGGGCAATGCCGGCCTGTGGTCGATCATCGTCGTGATGCCTGGGGTCGAGGCCGAATTCGCCACCAGCCGCGGCACCAGCGCCCTGCCCTATGTGCTGACCATGGCCGGTTTCGCGCTGGGCAACCTGCTGATCGGGCGCGTGGTCGACCGGTACGGGATCACATCGGCACTGATCGGGGCGGGGCTGCTCAACGGCACGGGCTTCGCCCTGGCGGCGCTGGCGCCGTCGATCCCGGTGCTGGCCGCGATGCAGTTTCTGATCGGCTTCGGCACCGCGGCCAGCTTCGGGCCGCTGATCGCCGATGTCTCGCTGTGGTTCCGGCGCCGCCGCGGCATCGCGGTGGCGATCGCGGCAAGCGGCAACTACATCTCGGGCGCGGTCTGGCCGCTGGCCCTGGGATGGATGCTGGGCGATTCCGGCTGGCGCGCGGCCTATCTGGCGCTGGCGGCGATCTCGGTGGCGGCGATGCTGCCGCTTTCGCTGTTCCTGCGCCGGCGCCTGCCGGTCACGGTGACCGCCGGGGTGGATGCCGAGGCCGATGCGCGGCTGCGTGCGACGGCCTTCGGGCCGCGGCGCCTGGCGCTGCTGCTGGGGCTCGCAGGGGTCGGCTGCTGCGTCGCGATGTCGATGCCGCAGGTCCACATCGTCAGCTACTGCACCGATCTCGGCTACGGTCCGGCGGTGGGGGCCGAGATGCTGTCGGTGATGCTGGGTGCGGGGATCATCTCGCGCCTCGCATTCGGGCTGCTGGCCGACAGGCTGGGCGGCGTGCGCACGCTGCTGATCTCCTCGGCCGGACAGCTCCTCGCGCTCACCCTCTACCTGCCATGGGACGGGATGGCCGCGCTCTATGCCATCAGCCTGATCTTCGGTCTGTCGCAGGGGGGGATCGTGCCCAGCTATGCGCTGATCGTGCGCGAATACATGCCCAGCCGCGAGGCGGGCAGCCGCATCGGCTTCGTGCTGATGGCGACGATCGTCGGCATGGCCCTGGGCGGCTGGCTGTCGGGGGCGATCTTCGATCTCACCGGCTCCTACCGGGTGGCGTTCCTGAACGGGATCGCGTGGAACCTGCTCAACATCGCGATCATCGGGATGATCCTGCTGCGCTCGCGCGGTGCCGGCGGGCAGCAGCGGCCGCTGGCGCAGCCCTGAAGGCCCGCCCGCCGGCGCCCGGCGGCGAAAAACCCCTTGCACCCCGCCTCGCGCAGCCGCTACACCCTCCGGCGGAGACGTGGCCGAGTGGTCGAAGGCGCTCCCCTGCTAAGGGAGTAGGGCTCAAAAGGCTCTCGTGGGTTCGAATCCCATCGTCTCCGCCACAGCATCCGTGAAACTTAATCAGATCAATCGCTTGCAGGAAACCGGGGTGGAACGGTCCCCACAATCGTTCCCACAGTTTGCACGGGCTCGGGC
>RFGB01000158.1 GCA_003697125.1 Alphaproteobacteria bacterium | reverse complement strand
GCACCGCCTGGCCGCTTCTGGGCACGATGCTGTTCTGCGCGCTGGGCGCGGCGATCTCCGCGCACTGGGTGATCCGGGTCGCGCGGCGGCGGGCCGCGGTGACCGCGCATCCGGGCTGAGCCGGGCCGGGGCAGGGGGGCGGGGCGATGGCGGAACCCTTGGTGATCGGCGCGTCGCTGACCGTGGACGGGCTCGGCCGGTGGCGCGACTGGCTGTGGGAGGTGGATCGCGACCTCGAACTGCAGAGCTTTCACGCCGCCGCGGTGCTGGACGGCGACTGGCGGCCGCTGGCCGATCGGGCGCGGGCGCTGCTGGCCGGTTATCGCGGGCGGATCGGCATCCATGGCCCGTTCCTGGGCTTCACCATCCATTCGGCCGATCCCGCGGTGCGGGCGGTGGCGGCGCGTCGCATCGACCAGGGGCTTGACGTCTGCGCCCATCTGGGCGCCACGCAGATGGTGATCCATTCCCCCTACACCACCTGGGACAGCGAGAACCTCGACAACTACCCCGCCACGCGCGCGCGGGTGATCGAGGCGGTTCACGCCACGCTGGGCCGTGCGGTGCAGCGGGCGGGGACGCTGGGGGTGGAGATCGTGATCGAGAACATTTCCGACAGCCAGCCCATGGACCGGCTGATCCTGGCCGAAAGCTTCGGCGCGGCGGCGGTCGCGGTGTCGCTGGATACCGGCCATGCCCATTGGGCGCACCGGCGGCTGGGGGCGCCGGCGGTCGACCGGCATGTGCAGATGGTGGCGCGGCGGCTTCGCCATGTCCATCTTCAGGACAGCGACGGTGCCGCCGACCGGCACTGGTGCCCGGGCGAGGGCTCGGTGCCCTGGGCGGCGGTGCTGCGCGCGCTGGTCGCGCTGCCGCACCGGCCGCGTCTGGTGATGGAGCTGCGCGACGACGCGCAGCTGAAGGCGGGGCTCGCCCATCTGGCCGCGACCGGGCTTGCCCGCTGAACCCCGGCGGGGGTCAGAAGATCTCGAACAGGCCCGCCGCGCCCATGCCGCCGCCCACGCACATGGTCACCACCCCCCGGCGCGCGCCGCGCCGGCGGCCCTCGATCAGCAGATGCCCGGCCATCCGCGCCCCGGACATGCCATAGGGATGCCCGATCGAGATCGCGCCGCCATTGACGTTCATCCGCGCGGGGTCGATTCCCAGCCGGTCGCGGCAGTAGAGCGCCTGCGCCGCGAAGGCCTCGTTCAGCTCCCACAGGTCGATGTCGTCGACCTTCAGGCCATGCGCCTTCAGAAGCTTCGGGACCGCGAGGACCGGGCCGATGCCCATCTCGTCGGGCGCGCAGCCCGCCACCGCTATGCCGCGCAGCGCCCCAAGCGGCGACAGGCCGCGCCGGGCGGCCTCGCCCGCCTCCATGATCACCGAGGCCGAGGCGCCGTCGGACAGCTGGCTGGCATTTCCCGCGGTGACAAAGCGCCCCTCGCGCACCACCAGCCCGTCGCGGAACACCGGCTTCAGCGCGGCCAGCCCCTCGGCGGTGGTGTCGGGGCGGTTGCCCTCATCGCGCGAGAGCGTCACCGCGCGCCGTGACACCTCGCCCGTGGCCCGGTCCTGGACCAGCATCACCGAGGGCATCGGCACGATCTCGTCGTCGAAGGCGCGGGCGGCCTGGGCGGCGGCGGTGCGCTGCTGCGAGGTCAGGGCGAAGGCGTCCTGCGCCTCTCGGCTTATCCCATAGCGCGCGGCGACGATCTCGGCGGTCTCGATCATGCGCATGTAGATCGCCGGAACCCGGGCGACCAGGTCGGGATCCTCGGCGCGGTAGCGGTTCATGTGTTCGTTCTGCACCAGCGAGATGCTCTCCAGCCCGCCGCCGATGGCGATCCGCATCGATTCGGTCTGGACCATGCGCGTGGCGATGGCGATGCCCATCAGCCCGCTGGCGCACTGGCGGTCGACCGACATGCCGGGGACCGAGTCGGGCAGGCCCGCGGCCAGCGCGCATTGCCGGGCGATGTTGAAGCCGGTTGCCCCCTGCTGCAGCGCGGCGCCCATCACGACATCCTCGACCTCGGCCGGGTCGATGCCGGCGCGCGACACGGCGGCGCGGATGACATGGCCGCCCAGGGCCTGGGGCTGGGTGTCGTTGAACGCGCCGCGATAGGCCTTGCCGATCGGCGTGCGGGCGGTGGCGACGATCACGGCCTCGCGCATCGCGCGATCCTCCTGTCCTGCCTTGACCGGGGCCGAGCCTAGCCCGCCCCGGGCTGCCCGGCAACCTGGCCCGGCGGCGCGTCATAGGTGACGCGAAAGCCCAGATGGCCGGTGGCGCTGTCGGGGGGCAGACCCATCCTGGCGGCGATGCGGTAGCGGTAGCAGTAGCTGCGGTGGCACAGATGCGAGCCCCCCTTCAGGGTGCGCCAGCCGCCGGCGCGGGCCAGCGCGTTGCGCGCCCGTGCCGCGCGCGAGACCGAGCGGATGCGGAACGCATCCGCGCACCATTCCCAGACATTGCCTGCCATGTTGTAGAGCCCGTAGCCATTGGGCGGGAACGAGACCGCCGGCGCCGTGCCGCGATAGCCGTCGCGGCCCAGGTCGTGATCGGGAAAGCGGCCCTGCCAGATGTTGCAGGGGAAGAAGCCGCTGTCGTCGGGTTCGCGGCTGCCCCAGGGAAAGGGGCCGTCGCCGCCGCCCAGCGCGGCATGCTCCCATTCGGCCTCGGTGGGAAGGCGCCCGCCCACCCATGCCGCGAAGCTGCGCGCATCGCGCCAGGAGACATGCACCACCGGGTGATCCTCGCGCCCGGAGAGGTCGGAGCCCGGGCCTTCGGGGTGGCGCCAGGACGCGCCGGTGACCCCGGCCCACCATGGCGCCTCGGTCGAGGGCGGGGCCGAGGCGGCCAGCTCGGGCGGCAGGAAGCCGCGGAAGACATAGGACCAGCCGATCTCCTCGGCCTCGGTGACATAGCCCGTGGCGGCGACGAAGGCGGCGAAGCGGCGGTTGGTGACCGCCGCGCGTTCGATCCCGAAGGGGGCGAGGCGCACCGGCCGCCGCGGCCCCTCGCCATCCTGTGGCAGGAAGGGGCGATCGGTGCCGACGAAGCCCGATCCGCCCGGCAGCCAGACCACGCCCTCGGGCCGGCCGCCTGGCGCCGGCAGCGCCCGCCCGTTTCCGCCCCGCCCGTCGCGCGCGGGCGCGCAGCAGCCTCCGGCCCCCATCGCCGATCCTCAGTTTCCTTCCCGCCGGGCTATCTGGCGCGGATCCAGCACGTCGCGCAACCCGTCGCCCATCAGGTTCAGCCCCAGCACCGCGACGGCGATGACCATGCCCGGAAAGGTGACCAGCCACCAGGTCTCCTGCACGCTGCTGCGCCCTTCGGCGATGATGTTGCCCAGGGTCGGGGCCGGCGGGGGCGGGCCGACGCCGAGGAAGCTGAGGATCGCCTCGGCGACCACCGAGACGGCGAAGACATAGGTCAGCTGCACGATCAGCGGCGACAGGGCGTTGGCGAGTATGTAGCGCAGGATGATCCGGCCATGCCCGGCGCCGATCGCCCGGGCGGCCTCGACATAGGGCATGCCCTGCACCACCAGCACGCCCGCGCGCACCACCCGGGCGGTGCGCGGGGTGAAGGTGATCGACAGCGCCAGCACCGCATTGGCCTCGGAGGGGCCCAGCACCGCGGCCAGCGCGATGGCCAGCAGCACGCCCGGGAAGGCCATCAGCCCGTCCAGCATGCGCATCACCAGCCCGTCGAGCCAGCGGACATAGCTGGCCAGCACCCCGAGCACGGTGCCGAACAGGCCGGTCACCAGCACCACCGCGATGCCGATCCTGAGCGAGACGCGCATGCCGTAGATGATCCGGCTCAGCACGTCGCGGCCGAAGGCGTCGGTTCCCAGCCAGTGCAGCGCCGAGGGCGGCGCGTTCAGGTTGCGGTAGTCCGAGGCGATCGGCGAATGGGGCGCGATCAGCGGCGCGGCCAGCGCGATCGCGACGAACAGCGCCATGATGACGAAGCCGATCAGGAACGAGCCATGGCCGAACAGCCGCCGCAGGAAGGCCGCGCGGCGCCGGCGCCGGCCGGCGGCGATCTCGGCGGCAAGCGGGACCTCAGCCGCCCCGGCCATCGCGCACCCTCGGGTCGAAGGCGGCATAGAGCACGTCGACCAGCAGGTTGACGAAGACGAAGATGCCGGCGGTGACCAGGAGCCCCCCCTGCACCACCGGGAAGTCGCGGCGCTGGATCGCCCCGACGATCAGCCGCCCCACCCCGGGCAGGGAGAACACCGTCTCGATCACCACCGCCCCCGACAGCAGCACCCCGGTGATCACCCCCACCACGGTGACGATCGGGATCATCGCATTGGGAAGCCCGTGGCGGAACACCACCCCCCGCGCCCGCAGGCCCTTGGCGCGCACGGTGCGGATATAGTCCTGGCCCAGCACGTCCAGCATCGCCGAACGGGTCATGCGCGCGATCACCCCCATCTGCGACACGGCCAGCGAGAAGGCCGGCAGCACCATGCTGCGCGCCCAGCCGACCGGATCCTCGGACAGGGGCACGAAGCCGCCGGTGGGCAACCAGCCCAGCCAGACCCCGAACATGATGATCATCAGGATGCCGAACCAGAATTCCGGCACCGACAGGCCGATCAGCGCCACGATCATCGCGCCCTGGTCGAGAAGCGTGTTGTGCCGCACCGCCGCCAGGATGCCCAGCAGCATGCCGGTCAGCGTCGCCAGCGCCAGCGACAGCCCCGCCAGCGACAGCGTCACCGGCAGCCTCTCGATCACCGCATCGACCACGGATCGGTTCAGCAGGTAGGAATAGCCCAGATCGCCCTGCAGCAGGGCGCCATACCAGTTGACCGCCCGTTCCCAGACCGGCTTGTCGAGGCCCAGCCTCTCGCGGATCGCGGCCAGATCCTCGGGCGTGGCGTCGGTGCCGCCGATCTCGGCGGCGATGTCGCCGGGCACCAGCCACATCAGCCCGAAGGCGACCAGCGAGACGACGAACAGCACCGGGATCGCGCTGAGCAGGCGTCGGGTCAGGAAGCGCAGCATGGGCTCATCCTGGCGGGCGCGGGAGGGGCGGCGCGCCTGCGGTCGACGCCGCCGCCCGCCCGCCCGGGCCGGGGATCACTCCTCCAGCCACACATCATAGACGCGGGGGAAACGGAACGGGCGGAAACCCTTCACATTCGCCCGCGCCGCCTGCATCAGCCCGACATCGCCGATCTTGATGATCGCCTTCAGCTCGTACAGGCGTGCCTGGATCTTGCGGAAGGTGGCCTGGCGCGCCTCGACCGTCGGGCCCGAGATCAGCTCCTGATACAGCGCATCAAGCTCGGGATCGGGCTTGACGAAATGCGGCCGCGCGGGCGAGGTCAGCGTGGCGATCAGCCCCACCGGGCCGAGATAGGGCTCGATCCCCATCATCAGCGTCCAGCCGTTCCAGCCGCTGTCCTGCAGGCGCAGATTCAGCGCGGTGGGCCAGTCCACCATTTTGACCTTGGCGTTGATTCCCGCCGCGCGCAGCTGTTCGGCGATCACCACCGCGGCCTTGTTGTGCTGGGGATAGTTGCTGTCGGTCAGGATCGAGAATTCCTCGCCCTTGTAGCCCGCCTCCTTCAGCAGGCGCCTGGCGCGTTCGGTATCGCCGAGATTGTAGAGATCGGCGCCGATGTCGCCCGGGTCATAGGTGGTGCCGGGATACTGCCAGCGGTGGTCGAGCTGGTAGAGCCCCTCGGTGGCGATCGCCAGGATCGCCTCCATGTTCAGCGCCACCTGGACCGCCTCGCGGAACTTGGGGTTGTCGGCGGGGGGCTGGGCGATGTTCAGGATGAAGGTCAGGAACGCCCAGGGCATGTTCTCGTAGAGGCGGATGTCGGGATTCTTCTCGAGGCGCCGCGCGGCGGGAACCGGAATCTGTTCCAGCAGATGCACCTCGCCCGCCTCCAGCGCCGCGACCTGCGCGCCGGGCTCGGGCATGATGCGGAAGATCACGCGGTCCAGATAGGCGGTCTTGCGCCCGCCGAATCCGTCGGGCCCGTCATGGCGCGTGTCGGCGACATAGCCGTCGAAGCGTTCCAGGGTCACATGGCTGTCGGGGACGTATTCGACGAAACGGTAGGGGCCCTTGCCGGTGAAGCTGGTCTTGCCGGCCTCGGCATCGGCCTCCTCCGCGGGGATGATGACCGCCGGGGCCCGGGGCGAGGAGAATGCCTCGAGGAAGGTGGGCGTGGGCTTCTTCATGGTGAAGGTCACCTCGTAATCGCCGGTGATGGCGATGTCGGCGACCGGATCGAGCAGGTTCTTCGTGGCGCCCACCCGGCGGTAGCGTTCCAGCGACGCCTTGACGTCGCGGGCGGTCATCTCCTTGCCGTTGTGGAACTTCACGCCCCTGCGCAGGGTGAAGACATAGGTCAGCCCGTCATCGGAGATCGTCACCCCCTCGGCCAGGATCGGGATCGGCTTCACCCCCTCCGAGAAGCCGTAGAGCGTCTCGTAGATGTTCATGTTGATGTTGCGCGATGCCTGCGAGGAGGTGGTCATCGCGTCCAGGCTGGGCGGGTTGGAACCCTGCACGACGATCAGCTCGCCGCCGCGGGTCTGGGCCGTGGCGGGCGAACCGGCCGCGGCCATGGCCAGCGCGGCGGCGGCCGCCAGCCTGAACAGTGAATCGGGGAAACCGGGCCGTCTCATGGGTCTGCGCGCTCCCTGCTGCTGTCCCCCTCCCCTGACGGTCGCTCTTGCCGCGATCCCATGTCGGGGCTATATCCTCGCCGTGGGAGAGGATCGTATAATCGTATACGATGTTTGACGCTCTCCCATATGTCAAGGAAATTGCAACCGATGTCCGGACAAGCCGACCCCTCGCCCCGCCCCGCACTGACTTCCCTCGCCCCGCTGTCGGCCCGCACGCTGGTCGATCAGGTGGTCGAGGCGATCGTCGAGGCCACCGCCCGCGGGGTGTTCCTGCCCGGCGACCGCATCGTGGAGGCCGAGGTGGCGCGGGCGCTGAAGGTCAGCCGCATTCCGGTGCGCGAGGCGTTGCGGCTTCTGGAAAGCCAGTCGGTGGTGGTGAGCGAGCGCTATCGCGGCATGCGGCTGATGAGCGTGGACATTGCCGGGCTGGAGAAGATCCTGAAGGTGCGTCTTGCGCTGGAGAAGCTGGCCGGTGCCGAGGCGATGGACCGCATCGCGGCGGGCGAGGCCGATCTTGCGCCGCTGGAGGAGGCGCTGGCGCGGATGCATGCGGCGGGCGATGCCGCGGATGGCTACGGGGTGGCGCGGCTGGACACCGATTTCCATCGCTGCCTGTGCCAGCTGTCGGGCAACGAGGTTCTGGTGCGCAGCTGGGAGCCGCTGTCGCGCCAGCTGACGATCATCTTCGGGCTGGCCACCTTCCGCAAGCCGCTGAAGGAGATCGTCGCCGAGCATGACGCGGTGGTCGATGCGCTGAAGGCCGGCGACCGGGCGGGTTTCGACCGGCTGATGGAGGTGCATATCCTGGAATATACCCGCGCGGTCGACTATGAGGATCTGGTCGCCCAGCTGCGGCGCATCGAGGAGGGCCGGCGCCGGACCGGCTGAGGGGTCAGGGCGGCACGCAGGCCCGCCCCGGCAGGCCCCAGGCGGGGGCGAGGGCGAAATCGTCGCCCGTGGCGTCCAGAAGACGCATCAGCGCCCCGTGCAGCGCCCGCGCCGTCGCCGCCGCGGCGGGATCGTCGATCAGGTTGCGCTGTTCATGGGGGTCGGCGGCAAGGTCGTGCAGCAGCCATGGCCGCGCGCCCGACCGGTCGCCCTGCACGGCGTATTTGTGCCGGCGGGTGCGGATCGCGCGCCAGGTGGCATCATGCCAGTCGCGGCCCGGGCGGGTCTCGAGCACGAATTCCAGCAGCACGCCCGCGCGATCGGGCTCGGGCCCGCCACGCAGCATCGCCGAGAGATCCAGCCCCGGCCCCCCTTCCCGGCCGCCGGCCAGGCCCACAAGGGTGGGAAACAGATCCTCGGTTCCCACCGGCAGCCCGACCCGCCGCCCGACCGCGATGCCGGGGCCGGCCACGATCAGCGGGATGCCGCAGGATTCCTCCCAGGGCTGGGCCTTGCCCAGCATCCCGTGACTGCCCCCCAGCTCGCCATGATCGGACAGGAAGACGACGATCGTCTCCTCGCGCAGCCCCTCGGCCGCCAGCGCCGCGTCCAGCCGGCCCATGTTGTCGTCGATCTGTTCGATCATCGCATACCAGGCCTGCATGTTGGCGGTGAACACCCGGGCGCGCGCGTCGCGATCGGCGGGATCGACGGCCCCCGCGGGGCCCGTCGGCTCGTACCATTCGGGGGGAAAGAAGCGGATCGCGTCGACATCGACATTCGGCCTGGGCCGCAGCGGTCCGCGTGCCCGCACCCGGGCCAGATGGGCCGGGGTGGCCATGAAGGGCGGGTGCGGCGCCTCGACCGACAGCACCAGGAAGAAGGGCCGCTCGCGCGGGCGCCCGCGCAGATGGGCGATGGCGAGGTCGAACAGCGCATCGGTCTGGTGGCCCGCCAGGCGCCGCGGCCGGGGGGAATCATCCTCGAAGATCCAGCTGTCGTGGTAGTGGTTGCGCAGCTCGAAGCCCAGCCAGCGCTGCCAGCCGCGCCGGTGGCTGGCCGGGACCGGGGTCCGCGCCGCCTGCGAGAGGGTGAGCCCCCCGGTGACGCCATAGGCCGAATAGAGGTGCCACTTGCCGATCCAGGCCGTGGCGTGGCCGCAGGCGGCAACCGCCTCGCCCAGCGTCCGTTCCGCCGGCGACAGCCGGTAGCCCAGCGCCGGCACGTTCCGGCTGTGGGCGAAGGCCCCGGTCATCAGCGAGAAGCGGAACGGGACGCAGGCGGGGAAGGTCGAGACCGCCGCCTCGAACATGGTGCCGCGCGCGGCCAGCGCGTCCAGATGCGGGGTGCGGAGATTGGGATCGCCGCAGCATGACAGCGCGTCGCGCCGCATCTGGTCGACGAGCACCACGAGGATGTTGGGGGCGGGCATGGGCGGCTCCGGGATGGCTTGCAAATCGTATAATGGTATACGATCATCCCGCCATGACCACGGTGCAAGACCCGCCGGGCGAGAGGATGGCCGATGCCGCGGCCCGCGAGGCGCCGCTCTTGGAGGTTGCGGGGCTGTCGGTCTCGTTCGGGGGGGCGCGGGTGGTCGACGGGCTGGCGCTCAGCCTGCGCCAGGGAGAGATCCTCGGCATCGTCGGCGAATCAGGCTCGGGCAAGAGCATGACCGCGCTGGCGATCATGCGGCTGCTGCCGCCCGGCGGCATGCTGGAGGCGGCGGCGCTGCGGCTTCTGGGCGAGGACATCGCCAGCGCGCCGGAATCGCGGCTGGAGGATCTGCGCGGCGCCACCATGGGCATGATCTTCCAGGAGCCGATGACGGCGCTGAACCCGGTGCTGACGGTGGGCGAGCAGGTCGCCGAGGTGGCCCGGCGGCATCTGGGGCTGGCGGCGCGCCCGGCCTGGGCGCGGGCGGTCGAGACGCTGGCCCGGGTCGGCATCCCCGACCCCGCCCGCCGGGCGCATGACTATCCCCATCACCTGTCGGGGGGGATGCGCCAGCGGGTGATGATCGCCATGGCGCTGGTCTGCCGCCCCAGGCTGCTGATCGCCGACGAGCCCACCACCGCGCTGGACGTGACGATCCAGGCGCAGATCCTCGACCTCATGCTGGACCTGCAGGAGGAATACGGCATGGGGATCATCCTGATCAGCCATGATCTGGGGGTGGTGTCCGCCTTCTGCGAGCGGGTGATGATCATGTATCTGGGCCGGGTGATGGAGGAGGCCCCGACCGCGGAGCTGTTCGCCCGGCCGCTGCATCCCTATACCGAGGCGCTGCTGGCCAGCATCCCGCGCATCGGCGAACGCCAGCGCCGCCTGCGCGCGATCCGCGGCAGCGTGCCGCCGATCTTCGACCTGCCCCCGGGCTGCCGCTTCGCCCCGCGCTGCGACCATGCCCGCCCGGCCTGCGACCGCGGCCTGCCGCCGCTGGCCGAGGCCGGGCCGGGGCGGCGCGTGGCCTGCATCCGGCCCTGGGACTATCGGTTTCCCGGGGTCGCGGAATGACCCCGCTGGTCGAGGTGGCGGGGCTGACCAAGATCTTCGCCACGGGGGGCGGGATGTTCGGGCG
>RFGB01000157.1 GCA_003697125.1 Alphaproteobacteria bacterium | reverse complement strand
GGGCAGGTGCACGGGCTGGTGGGGGAATCCGGCGCGGGCAAGAGCATGATCGGCAAGGCGATCCTCGGCATCCTGCCCCGGGCGGTCGAGGTGGTGGCCGGGCGGATCACCCTCGACGGCAAGGATCTGCTGACCATGCCCCCCGCGCAGCGGCGGCAGCTGATCGGGGCGCGCGCGGCGCTGATCCCGCAAGATCCGATGACCGCGCTGAATCCCTCGCGGCGGATCGGCCGGCAGATCACCGCGCGGCTGGTCGACATCCTGGGCTGGACGCGCGGGGCGGCCGAGGCGCGGGCGCTGGAGCTTCTGGCCGAGGTGCAGATCGCCGAGCCCGAACGGGTGATGCGCGCCTTTCCGCACGAGCTGTCGGGGGGCATGCGTCAGCGCGTCCTGATCGCGGCGGCCTTCGCGGCCGAGCCCGAGCTGATCATCGCCGACGAGCCGACCACGGCGCTGGATGTCACCGTGCAGCGCGAGATCCTGCGGCTGATCCGCCGGATGCAGTCGGTCCATCGCACCGCGCTGCTGTTCGTGACCCATGATCTGGGGGTGGTGTCCAAGGTGTGCCAGTCGCTCAGCGTCCTCTATGCCGGGCTGGTGGTCGAGACCGCGCCGGTGCGGCGGTTCTTCGCCGGGCCGTCGCATCCCTATGCGCGCGCGCTGCTGGCGGCGATGCCGCGCCATGACGACCCCACCGCCTCGCTGACCCCGGTGCCGGCCGAGGTGATCGCGGCCGTGCGCGCCGAGGTCGCCGCCGCCGATGCGGAGTGGCAGCATGGCTGAGCCGCTGTTCTCGGTCGAAGGGCTGACCCTGGCGCTGCCCGATCTGGCGCGAAAGCCGCTGATCGGCCGCGCACCGCTGATGCCGATCCTGAAGGGGCTGAGCTTCGAGATCCCCCGCGGCGACATCCTCGGCATCGTCGGAGGCTCGGGCTCGGGCAAGACCACCCTGGGCCGGGCCATGCTGCGGCTGATCGAACCCGGCGGCGGCCGGATCCTGTTCGAGGGGCGCGACATCACCCACCTGCCCGAATCGGCGCTGCGCCCCGCCCGGCGGCGGATGCAGATGATCTTCCAGGACCCGATGTCCTCGCTGAACCCGCGCCATCGGGTGGGCCGGATCATCGCCGGCCCGCTGCGCCTGCACGGCTTCGACCGCATCGAGACCCGCGTCGCCGAAGCGCTGGAGCAGGTCGGCCTGCCGCGCAGCTTCGCCACGCGCTATCCGCACGAACTGTCCGGCGGCCAGCGCCAGCGGGTCGGAATCGCGCGGGCCATCGCGCTGCAACCGGGCTTCATCCTGGCCGACGAGATCGTCTCGGGCCTCGATGTCTCGACCCAGGCCCAGGTTCTGGCGCTGCTGGAACGGCTGGTGGCCGAGATGGGGCTGACGCTGGCCTTCATCAGCCATGACCTGTCGGTGGTGCGCCGGCTGTGCCGGCGCATCATGGTGCTGCATCGCGGCGAGATCGTCGAACTCGCCCCGGCCGACCGGCTGTTCACCGATCCCCAGGCGGCCTACACGCGCGAGCTTCTGGCCGCGATCCCGCTGCCCGACCCCAATCAGCCGGGATGGGATTTCTGAGCGCCCACCGCGGCGGGCCTTGCCTCGCCCGGCCGGCTCGGGCATGGCAGGGTGCGGGAGGGGACCGATGAGCCTGCATCAGAAGCTTCTCGCGCGCGCGGCCGAGGGCCGCCCGATCCGCCTCGGCCTGATCGGTGCCGGCAAGTTCGGCACCATGTTCCTCAGTCAGGCCCGGCGCCTGCCGGGGATCCATGTCGTCGGCATCGCCGATCTCGACCCGTCCCGCGCGCGGGACGGTCTCGCGCTCGCCGGCTGGGGCGAGGAACGCTTCGCGCCCGACCTCGATCAGGCCGCAGCCAGCGGGCGGACCCATCTTGGCGAGGATGCGCCGGCGCTGATCGCCCATCCCGCCATCGAGATCGTCATCGAGGCCACCGGCGATCCCCTGGCCGCGGTAGATCACCTGCTCGCCGCCTTCGCGGCGGGCAAGCACACGATCAAAGCCACGGTCGAGGCCGACGCCCTGTGCGGCGCGGCGCTGGCCGCGCGGGCGCGCGCGGCCGGGGTGATCCACTCCATGGCCTATGGCGACCAGCCGGCGATGGTCTGCGCGCTTGTCGACTGGGCGCGCAGCTGCGGCTTTCAGGTGGTCGCGGCCGGGCGCGGGCACAAATGGCGGCCGGAATACCGCTTCTCGACGCCCGAAACGGTCTGGCAGCACTGGGGCCTGAGCGCGCAGGAGGCCGCCCGCGGGCGGCTGAACCCCAAGATGTTCAACAGCTTCCTCGATGGCAGCAAGCCCGCGATCGAAAGCGCGGCGATCGCCAATGCCTGCGGGCTGGACGCGCCCGAACAGGGGCTTGCCTATCCCTCGGGGGCAATCAGGGATCTGCCGCGGCTGATGCGCCCGCGGGCAGAGGGCGGAATCCTCGCGCGGCCCGGCATGGTCGAGGTGGTCAACAGCCTCGACCCCGACGGCCGGCCGATCCCCGACGACATCCGCATGGGGGTCTGGGTGGTCGCCATGGCCGGCGACGACTATCAGGCGCGTTGCCTGGGCGAATACAAGGTGGCCACCGACCCGTCCGGGCGCTATTTCGCCGCCTTCCAGCGCTGGCACCTGATCGGGCTCGAACTCGGCATGTCGGTCGCCCATGTCGCCCTGCGCGGCGAGGCCACCGGCACCGCCACCGCCTTCCGCGCCGATGTGGTGGCGGTGGCCAAGCGCGACCTGACGCCCGGCGAGATCCTGGACGGCGAGGGCGGCCGCAGCGTCGCCGGCCAGCTTCGCCCCGCCGCGCAATCGGTGGCGATGGGCGCGCTGCCGCTGGGGCTGACCGCCGGGGCCAGGGTCACGCGGCCGGTGCGCGCCGACAGCATCCTGACCTGGGCCGATGTGGCCCCCGACGACAGCCGCGCCGCCTTCCGCCTGCGCCGCGAGACCGAGGCGCTGCTGCCCGGCTGACCCGCCCCGGCGGGACGCGGGTGGGCCGCGCATCGCCCGCGGCCGCCCCGCCCCCGGGCGGGCGGGGCG
>RFGB01000156.1 GCA_003697125.1 Alphaproteobacteria bacterium | reverse complement strand
GGGGTTGGCCCGGGGGGCAGCGTGCCCCCGGCCACCGGCCGGCCGAAGGCATCGATCACATGGCCCGCCCAGCCCGGCCCCGGTCGCACCGGCCGTTCGGGCAGCAGCCGCACCTCGGCCCCCAGCGCCAGCCCCTCGGTCGGCGCATAGGTCATCGCCCGCGCCCCCGATTCGGACAGGGCGACGATCTCGCCCTCGGCCCAGCCATGGCCCGCCGCCACCGCGATGCGGTCGCCCAGACGCGCCGCCACCTCGAGCCCGCGCACCGAGATCGCGCCGGTATCGGCCGCGACCAGCCGCCCGGTGCGCATCAGCGGCGCGACGCCGCCCAGCTCCTCGATCAACGCCTCGAACATGCCGCAACCCGATCCATCCCTCCCCACGGGACAGAACACTTTATCAACAAAGAAGGGTTAAGCCCGCCCCATGCGCGCTAGCGGGAGAATCCCACGATGACCCTGGACATCGCCATCCTGCGCCTGGCCGATTCGCTCGCCTCCTACGCCTCGGTGCGACAGGGCGTCATCGCCGAGAACATCGCCAATGCCGACACCCCGGGCTATCGCGCCCGGGATCTGGTGCCCTTCGCCGACATCCTTGCCGCGCGGGCCGAGCCGGCCTTCGCCCCGGCCATGACCCGCCCGGGGCATTTCAACCTCGCCTCCGGCAATGCCGATCTTCCCCTGCGCGAGGCGCACGCCCCCGGCACCGCCAGTCCCAACGGCAACACCGTGGGGCTGGAGGATCAGATGATGCGCGCGGCCGAACTGAAGCTGCAGCACGACCTCGCCCTCGGCGTCTACGCCAAGTCCCTCGCCATCCTGCGCGCCGGTCTCGGCCGTCGCTGAAGGGAGGAGATCCGATGGAGAAGCTGATCGCCAGCATGGCCACCGCCGCCCATGGCCTTTCCCTGCAATCGGCGCGGCTGCGGGTGACGGCCGAGAACATGGCCAATGCCGACACCCCCGGCTATCACCGCAAGATCCTGACCTTCGAGACGGTGGCGACGGGCGATGGCGGCACGCTGCCCCTGCCCGGCCCGGTCACCTTCAGCCGCGCCGAGCTGCCGCGCATCCACGACCCCAGCCATCCGATGGCCGATGCCGAGGGCTATTACGAAGGTTCCAATGTCGAGCTGATGCTGGAGGTTGCCGACGCCCGCGAGGCGCAGCGCAGCTACGAGGCCAATCTGCGCATGCTCGACCAGGCACGCCAGATGGCGGCGGGCCTTCTCGACCTGCTGCGCCGCTGAGACGGCGCCCACCACCCGGGGGCGCCATCCCCCCGATGATCCAGAAGGGACAGCACCATGGACATCTCGCCCGGAAACCTGATCGCCAGCCTCTATGCCCGCGCCCGCACCGCGATGGACGATCCCGCCCCCGCGGCCAGCGCGACCGCCCCCCGCCCGGGCGTTGCCGAGAAGGCGGCGGACTTCATGGCCAGCCTGCGCGAGGCCGAGGCGACGGCGATCCGCGGCCTGACCGGCAGGGCCGATCCCCAGTCGGTGGTGATGGCGCTGGCGGCCACCGAACTTGCGGTGGAGACGGCGGTGACCGTGCGCGACAAGGTCGTGGAGGCCTATCAGGAAATCCTGCGCATGCCGGTCTGAGGGCGGGCCATGCTCTCGCAGACCGAGATCTTCGACCTGATGCAGGGCACGCTCTGGGTCACCTTCCTGGTCTGCCTGCCGGTGCTGGCGGCGGCCCTGATCGTGGGGCTGGCCATCGGCCTGTTCCAGGCGCTGACCTCGGTGCAGGAGATGACGCTGACCTTCGTGCCCAAGCTGGGCGCGATCCTGGTCACCTACTGGATCGCGATGGGCTTCATGACCGGCACGCTGACCGCCTTCTGGCATGACCGCGTGCTGCCCGCCATAGCCGGGGCGCGATGATGCCGCCTCCCGCCGCCCTGCGCGCGGCGGTGGCCGTGGCGCTGATCGCCGCGCTGCCGGTCACGGCCCGACAGGCGCCGCCCCCCGCCACGGCCCCCGTCACCACCGCCGCGGCCCCCGCGGCCGATCCGCTGGCCACCGCCGCGCTGTGCGACCGTGCCGCGGCGACCGCCGCGGCCGAGACCGGCGTTCCCCTTGACGTGCTGCGCGCCATCACCCGCACCGAGACCGGCCGCCGCCTGGCGGGCGGGTTCCATCCCTGGCCCTGGACGATGAACATTGAGGGCAAGGGGATCTGGTTCGACAGCCGGGCCGAGGCGCTGGCCCATGCCGAGAAGACGCTGGCCGCCGGGACCACCAGCTTCGACATGGGCTGCTTTCAGGTCAATTATCGCTGGCACGGGCGGAACTTTCCCGACCTTGCGGCGATGATCGATCCGCTGGAGAGCGCCCGCTATGCGGCCCGCTTCCTGGCGCGGCTGCATGCCGAGACCGGCGACTGGGAGAAGGCGGCGGGCTTCTACCATTCGCGCGCACCCCGGTTCAATCTGCGCTACCGGGCGCGTTTCGCGCAGATGCGCGCATCGCTGCCGCCGATGCCGGGCGATCCGCTGACCGATCCCCTGCCGGCCCATCCCGCCCCCGCCCCGCCAGAGGCCCCGGTC
>RFGB01000155.1 GCA_003697125.1 Alphaproteobacteria bacterium | reverse complement strand
AGCCATCCCTGCTAGCTCCCAGAAGGTCGATGTCGCCAAGGACTTCCTGAAATGGGCGACCTCGAAGGAGTACTTCGAACTGGTTGGCGAGACCAAGGGTTGGGTCGCGGTTCCCAGCGGAACGCGCAAGTCGGTCGAAACGGACCCGCGCCGTCTTGAGGCAGCGCCCTTTGCCAAAACCATCGTCGATGCCATCCTTTCGGTCGACCCGGCCGACCCGACGCTTCTGCCGGTTCCCTACACCGGCGTTCAGTTTGTGGCGATCCCCGAGTTCCAGGGCATTGGCAACTATGTCGGTCAGCAGGTCGCAGCGGCTCTGGCCGGTACGGTGACCGTCGAGCAGGCTCTGGCGAACGCCCAGAAATTCGCGGTCCGCGAAATGACCAAGGCTGGTTACATCAAGTAACCGGACCTCCCGGGGTGGGGTGCGCCTAAAGGGTGCACCCCGCTTCGCACCAACCTACACTCGGCTTTTTGCCAAGCGCCTTGCGCGGCGCTTCGCCAAGAGCCAATCCTTTGGGAGGGCGACGACCATGGCCACCAAAGCCTCACGGGCCGCTGCGCGGCTGATGATTTCCCCGGCTGTTCTGCTGCTACTAGGCTGGATGATCGTGCCGCTGGCGCTGACGCTGTACTTCTCGTTCTTGCGCTACAACCTGATCACGCCGGGCGCCCACCCCTTCGTGGGCTGGGAGAACTACTATTGGTTCGTGACGGACCCGAGCTTCAAGGTGGCAATGGTGAACACGCTCCAGCTGGTCGGCGGCGTGCTGCTGATCACGGTCGTCGGGGGGGTTATTTTCGCGCTGCTGTTGGACCTGCCAATGTTCGGCCAAGGCATTATCCGCATCATGGTGATCGCACCGTTCTTCGTCATGCCGACGGTGTCCGCCCTGGTGTGGAAAAACATGCTCATGAACCCAGTGAACGGGATCTTTGGCCAGATCGCCAAGGCCTTCGGGTTTCAACCCATAGACTTCATGGGGCAAATTCCATTGCTTTCGATCATCCTGATCGTGAGTTGGCAATGGTTGCCCTTCGCCACGCTGATCCTGTTCACCGCGATGCAGTCGCTCGACCGGGAGCAACTTGAGGCCGCCGAGATGGATGGCGCCCGGTGGCCGTCCCGCTTCATCTACATCGTCTTGCCGCACCTGTCGCGTGCGATCACAGTGGTGATCCTGATCCAGACAATCTTCCTTCTGTCGGTCTTCGCCGAGATCCTCGTTACCACCAATGGCGGCCCTGGTACGGCATCGACCAACCTGACGTACCTGATCTACGTGTCATCGCTGTTGCAGTTCGACGTGGGCATGGGAAGCGCCGGGGGCGTCATCGCCATCATTCTCGCCAATATCGTTGCGATCTTCTTGATGCGGATGATCGGCAAGAACCTCGACGCTTGAGGAGGAGGGTGCCATGGCGCGCGCTGTCTCGACCAAAACCAAGGTGATCAACACCGCAATCGTTGGAACACTCGGGTTTCTGGTATTCTTTCCGATACTCTGGATCGCTATCCTGTCGTTCAAGACCGAAGAAAATGCGATCCGGGCGCCATTGGAAGTGCTGTTCGGGTCCGGCTGGACGTTCGAGAGCTACTTCACGGTCCAGGCGCGATCGGACTATTTCAAGCACTTCTCCAACTCGGTCATCATCTCGGTGGGATCCACCTTCTTCGGCCTCCTGATCGCCGTGCCGGCGGCCTGGGCGATGGCGTTCGTACCGGCGAAGCGCACCAAGGATTTGCTGATGTGGATGCTCTCGACCAAGATGCTTCCGCCCGTGGGCGTTCTTGTTCCGATCTACCTGATCTTTCGCGATCTCGGCATTCTGGATACGCGTTCCGGCCTGGTCTTCGTGTTGATGATGATGAACCTGCCAATCATCATCTGGATGCTTTACACCTACTTCAAGGAGATCCCCGGCGAGATCCTCGAGGCGGCCCGGATGGATGGCGCGACGCTGCGTGAGGAAATCCTTTACGTGCTTACCCCGATGGCGGTGCCCGGTATCGCATCGACAGTTCTCTTGAACATCATCCTTGCCTGGAACGAGGCGTTCTGGACGCTCAACCTGACGGCGGCCAGAGCGGCGCCGCTAACCCAATTCATCGCGTCCTATTCCAGCCCCGAGGGGCTCTTCTACGCCAAACTCAGCGCAGCCTCCGTCATGGCAATCGCGCCCATCCTGATCCTTGGCTGGTTCAGCCAGAAACAACTTGTCCGCGGCCTTACATTCGGCGCGGTGAAATAGGGGTAGCGACCATGGGGCGTATCATACTGGACAAAGTGACCAAGAGCTTTGGCGAGGTCGAGGTAATCCCACCGCTGGACCTCGAAATCGACGATGGAGAGTTCGTCGTCTTCGTCGGGCCCTCGGGCTGCGGCAAGTCCACCCTGCTGCGCCTGATCGCCGGGCTGGAGGACGTCAGCGGCGGCCACATCAGCATCGACGGCAAGGATGCCACCGAAATTCCGCCGGCCAAGCGTGGTCTGGCGATGGTGTTCCAGAGCTACGCGCTCTACCCGCACATGAGCGTGCGCAAGAACATCGCCTTCCCGCTGCGCATGGCCGGGCTCGACAAGGCCGAGCAGGAAAAGCGGGTGATGCAGGCGGCCGAGGTGCTGAACCTCACTGATTACCTCGACCGGCGCCCGGGCCAGCTTTCGGGCGGGCAGCGCCAGCGGGTGGCGATCGGGCGGGCGATCGTGCGCGAGCCGGCAGCCTTTCTCTTCGACGAACCGCTCTCGAACCTCGACGCCGCCCTGCGCGTCGGCATGCGGCTGGAGATCAGCGAGCTGCACAAGCGCCTTGCGACGACGATGATCTACGTCACCCACGATCAGGTCGAGGCCATGACCATGGCCGACAAGATCGTCGTGCTGCAGGCCGGCGTGATCGAGCAGGTGGGCAGCCCGCTCGAGCTCTACCAGCGCCCGCGCAACACCTTCGTGGCCGGCTTCATCGGCAGCCCGAAGATGAACCTGATCGGCGGCGCCGAGGCCGAGAAGATGGGCGCGGCCACCATCGGCATTCGCCCCGAGCATATCGAGATTTCCGACACCGAAGGCACATGGAAGGGCCGGGTGGGGGTCTCGGAGCATCTCGGGTCGGACACCTTCTTTCACGTTCAGACCGAGGCCTCGCCCGAGCCGATCACCGTGCGCACCACCGGCGAGAAGGCACTGGAATACGGGCAGGACGTGTTCCTGACCCCGCGCCCGGAGCATCTGCACCGCTTCGACGCGGCCGGCCTGCGCATCGAATGACGCGGCTGGCGGGCAAGACGGCGCTGATCACCGGCGCGGCCCGGGGCATCGGCCTTGCCTTCGCGCGGGCCTATGTCGCAGAAGGCGCGCGGGTGGCGCTGGCCGACGTCAACATCGAGCGGGCGCGGGAAAGCGCGCGCGCGCTCGGGCCGGCGGCCCTTGCCCTCGAGATGGACGTGACCCGGCAGGCCAGCATCGACGCCGGCGTCGACGAGGCGGCCGAACGTCTCGGCGGCATCGACATCCTGATCAACAATGCCGCCCTCTTCACCGCCGCCCCCATCGTCGAGATCACCCGCGAGGATTACGAGCGCGTCTTTTCCGTCAACGTCGCCGGGGTGCTGTTCACCCTGCAGGCCGTCGCCCGCCACATGATCGAACGCGGCAAGGGCGGCAAGATCATCAACATGGCCAGCCAGGCCGGGCGCCGGGGCGAGCCTCTTGTGGCGGTCTATTGTGCCTCGAAGGCGGCAGTCATCAGCCTCACCCAGTCGGCGGGGCTGAACCTGATCCGGCACGGCATCAACGTCAACGCCATCTCGCCCGGCGTGGTGGACGGCGAACACTGGGACGGGGTCGATGCCTTCTTCGCGAGGTATGAAGGCAAGCCCCTCGGCCAGAAGAAACGCGAGGTCGGCGCCGCCGTGCCCTACGGGCGGATGGGCCGGCCGGAAGACCTCACCGGCATGGCGGTGTTCCTCGCCACCGACGAGGCCGATTACATCGTCGCCCAGACGTTCAACGTCGACGGCGGGCAATGGATGAGCTGACGATGGACGATCACGCAAGGGAAGGTGCCCGGATGAAACTCAACGAAAAGAACCTCGCGGCGTTGCCCGAGGGCATTGCCCGCCCCGGCTATGACCGCGCGCGGCTCACCGCCGGGATCGTCCACATCGGGCTGGGCAACTTCCACCGCGCCCATCAGGCCTGGTATCTGCACCGGCTGATGCAGCAGGGGCTGGCCCATGACTGGGCGATCGTCGGGGCGGGGGTGCGCCCGCAGGACGAGGCCATGCGCCGGCGCCTTGCCGCGCAGGACTATCTGACCACCCTCATCGAGCTCGACCCGTCCGGGCGCTCGGCCGAGGTGATCGGCTCGATGATCGATTACGTCCCGGTCGAAGAGGGCAACGGGCCGCTGATCGCGCGCATGAGCCGGCCCGACATCCGCATCGTCTCGCTGACCGTCACCGAGGGCGGCTATTTCACCACCGCCAGCGGCGGTTTCGACGCCAGCCATGACGACATCCGCCACGACGCCGCCAACCCTTCGCGTCCGCGCACCGCTTTCGGGGCGATCGTCGCGGCGCTCGCCGCGCGCCGTGCCGCCGGCCACGCCCCGTTCACCGTGCAAAGCTGCGACAACCTGCAGGGCAACGGCCATGTGACCCGGCAGACCGTGGTTTCGCTCGCCCGCCTGTCCGACCCGGAACTGGCCGACTGGATCGAGGCCAACGTCACCTTCCCCGATTCGATGGTCGATTGCATCGTCCCGGCCACCGGCCCGCACGAACTGGCGCTGGTGCGCGAAATGGGCATCGAGGACGACGCCCCCGTCACCCACGAGAATTTCCGCCAATGGGTGATCGAGGATGCCTTCTGCGCCGGTCGCCCGCCGTGGGAAAAGGTCGGGGCGACTCTCACCGAACGGGTGCAGGATTACGAAACCATGAAGATCCGCATCCTCAATGCCGGTCACCAGGTGATCGTCAATGCCGGCGAACTGCTCGACACCCGCACCATCTCGGCCACCATCGCCCATCCGCTGATCGGGGCGCTGTTCCGCAAGGTCGAACACGAAGAGATCGTGCCCCATGTGCGCCCGGTGCCGGGCATGACGCCCGAGGCCTATGTGGACCTCATCGAGCGGCGCTTCTCCAACCCCGAGATCGTCGATACCACCCGGCGCGTGGCCTTCGACGGCGCATCGCGCCACCGCGGCTTCGTCCTGCCGATCCTGCGCGACGCGCTGGCGGCGGGGGGCAGCATCGAGGGGCTGAGCCTCGTCGAGGCGCTGTGGGCGCGGATGTGCGCGGGAACCCGCGAAGACGGCAGCCCGATCGAGCCGAACGATCCGATCTGGGAGAGCCTCACCGCCGCTGCCGCCGCGGCCCGCACCCGCCCGGCGGCGTGGCTCGAACAGGCGGCGATCTACGGCGATCTGGCCGAGAACGCCCGCTTTGCCGAGGCCTTCACCCGCTGGCTCACGATGATCTGGGACAAGGGCACCGTGGCCGCGCTCGAGGCCTATACACGCGCCTGAGGGCAGGCAGGGGCGGGCGGGCCGCGCGCGCTCGCCATGATCTCGATCAAGGACAGCCGCGCCCGGGCGGTGTCGAATGGGCCATTCCTGCCGCCCGGGAGTGGTGCCATGCGTCTGACCGTTCGCACGAACCTGTCGATCCGCGCGCTGATGTATCTGGCCACGCGGGGCGCGCGCCTCAGCCGCTCGGCCGAAATCGCCCGGGCCTGCAACTGCTCGGCCAACCACCTCGCCCAGGTCATCAACCAGCTGCATGCGGCGGGCTTCATCGAGGCGCTGCGCGGACGCGGCGGCGGGGTGCGCCTCGCGCGTCCGCCCGAGGCGATCAACATCGGCGACGTGTTCCGCGCCTTCGAGGCCGACGTGCCCTTTACCGAGTGTTTCGCGCTCGAGACCAACACCTGCCCGCTGGTCAGCGCCTGCCGCCTGCGCGGGGCGATCTCGCGCGCCCTCGATGCCTTCTATGGCGAGCTCGATCAGGTCACCCTCGCCGATCTTGTCGAGAACAACCGCGCCCTCGATGAGATCTTCGCGCTGCCCGAGGCGGTGAGCGACCTCGCCCGCCGCGCCCCCGCCGCCTGCCCGGCTTGACACCGGCCGACGGGCGCGCAAACCTGCGCGCAAAACGGAGGATTGCCTTGAAATTCCTGAGAATTGGCGCGCGCGGCGCCGAGCGTCCGGCGCTTCTTGACGGGCAGGGGCGCCTGCGCGACCTCTCCGCCCATGTCCCCGACATCGCCGGCGAGGTGCTCGGCCGGCTCGACACGCTCGCCGCGCTCGACCCCGAGAGCCTGCCGCTCGTCGAGGGCAACCCGCGCATCGGTGCCTGCGTCGGCGATGTCGGCAAGTTCATCTGCATCGGGCTGAATTATTCCGACCACGCCGCCGAGGCCGGCATGGACCTGCCGCCCGAGCCGATCACCTTTGCGAAATTCTCCTCGGCGGTCTGCGGTCCGAACGATCCGATCATCATTCCGCGCGGCTCGGAAAAGACCGACTGGGAGGTGGAACTGGCCTTCGTGATCGGCAAGCGCGGCCGCTACATTCCCGAATCGCGGGCGCTGGAGCACGTCGCCGGCTATTTCGTCGCCAATGACGTGAGCGAGCGCAGCTACCAGATCGAACGCGCCGGGCAATGGTCGAAGGGCAAGTCGAGCGACAATTTCGGCCCCATCGGCCCGTGGCTGGTCACCCCCGACGAGATTGCCGACCCGAACGCCCTCGAGATGTTCCTCGACGTCAACGGCGAGCGGATGCAGTCGGGCTCGACGGCGACGATGGTCTTCAAGGTGCCCTTCCTGATCTCCTACCTGTCGGAATTCTTCTCCCTCGAGCCCGGCGACGTGATCTCGACCGGCACGCCCCCCGGCGTCGGCATGGGCAGGAAGCCCCCGCGCTACCTGCGCCCGGGCGACGAGGT
>RFGB01000154.1 GCA_003697125.1 Alphaproteobacteria bacterium | reverse complement strand
GGCCCCGCCGGCGGCGCGGTCGGGCGCGGGGTCAGACCCGGGACAGGATGGCCAGCGCCCGTTCGTGCAGGCGCCGGTCGCCCGCGGCCAGTATCCGTCCGCCGCCATGGGCGGGCCCGCCCCGCCAGTCGGTGACGATGCCGCCGGCGGCCTCGATCACCGCGATCGGGGCGGCGACGTCATAGGGCTGAAGCCCGGCCTCGATCACCAGATCGATCATGCCCAGCGCCAGCAGCGCATAGGCGTAGCAGTCAAGCCCGTAGCGGGTGAGCCGGCAGCGGGCGCTGACCTCGGCAAAGGCCGCGCGCTCGGCCGCGCTGCCGATCTCGGGGAAGGTGGTGAACAGGATCGCCGATCCGAGTTCCGCGCAGGGGCGCACCCCGAGCGGCCGGCGCAGCGCGCCGCGGGTGAATTCCGCCCGGCCGAACCCGCCCCAGAAGCGTTCCCCCGTCCAGGGCTGGTCGATCAGCCCGCAGACCGGCCCCGCCCCGGCATCGACGGCGATCAGCACGCCCCAGGTCGGGGTTCCCGACAGGAAGGCGCGGGTTCCGTCGACGGGGTCGATCACCCAGGTCAGGCCGCTGCGGCCGGGGCGGGCGGCCTCCTCCTCGCCCAGGATCCCGTCCTCGGGGCGCTCACGCGCAAGGATGGCGCGAATCGCCGCCTCGGCCTCGCGATCGGCCTGGGTGACCGGGTCGAAGCCCTGCGCCGTCTTGCTGTCGGCGGCAAGGTGTGGGTTGCGGAAATGGCGCAGTGTCGCCGCGCGCGCGGCATCGGCCAGCCGATGGGCGGTGGCGGTGATGGCGCGGGCCTGAGCCGGGGAAATCGCTGCCGGTCGCGTCACGTCCCGGATCCTCGCATGAGGTGGATCCGGGGCGGGATCGCACCATCGCGCGCGATGGTCAATGCCGCGGTCAATGCCGCGCGATGGTCAGTGCCGCCGGATGCGGCCTGCGGGCAAGGTCGGGCGCGGTCAGGCGGCGGCGCTCAGCACGCGGGCAAGCTCGAACAGACGGCGGCGCTGTTCCTCGGGGATCGCGTAGTAGGAGCGGATCAGCTCCAGCGCCTCGCGGTCGGCCAGCGGATCGTCGGGCGCCCCGGCGGGCATCGATTCGCCCGCGCCTTCGGCCGCCCCCTCGAAGAAGAAGCTGACCGGGACCTCCAGCGCATTGGCGATGTCCCACAGCCGGGAGGCGCTGACGCGGTTCATCCCCGTCTCGTATTTCTGGACCTGCTGGAACTTGATGCCGATCCGCTCGCCCAGCTGCTGCTGGGTCATGCCGATCATCCAGCGCCGGTAGCGGATCCGCCTGCCGACATGCACGTCCACGGGATGCCTCATCTGAGCCTGCTCCTGACTGCGCCCGGGCGGGCCGCTTCACCCGCCATGCGTTGTTGCTCACATTGCCGCATGGATCCATGCATGATCCGTGCCATGTCGCGCCGTGCATGGCCGCGGGGCGCGGGGCGGGGCATTGCGCCGGGGCGGGCGCCGCTCAGCCCACGGGAAAGGTGCAGGTCGCGAAGCTCAATTCTGGATTGAGTTGCAGAATGCAATGCAGGCTGCGAAGGGCGTCAGCCGGCGGCCGGGCTGCGGGCGGCGCGCTTGCGCTCGTGCGGGTCGAGATGCCGCTTGCGGATGCGGATGGCCTTCGGGGTGACCTCGACCAGCTCGTCATCGTCGATATAGGCGATCGCGGATTCCAGCGTCAGGCGCGCGGGCGGGGTCAGGATCACGTTGTCGTCCTTGCCGGCCGCGCGGATGTTGGTCAGCTTCTTGGCGCGCAGGGGGTTGACCTCCAGATCGCTGTCGCGGCTGTGTTCGCCGATCACCATGCCGCGATAGACCCGCTCGCCGGGGCCGATGAACAGCCGCCCGCGTTCCTCCAGGTTCCACAGCGCATAGGCCACCGCCTCGCCGTCCTCGGTCGAGATCAGGACCCCCTGCCGCCGCCCCGGAATCGGGCCCTTCCATGGCGCCCAGCCGTGGAAGACGCGGTTCAGCACCCCGGTTCCGCGCGTGTCGGTGAGGAATTCGCCGTGATAGCCGATCAGGCCGCGGGCCGGCACGAGGGCGATGATGCGCGTGCGCCCCGCGCCGGCGGGGCGCATCTCGGTCACCTCGCCGCGGCGCTGGGCCAGCTTGTCGATCACCACCCCGGCGAAGCCGTCATCGACATCGATGGTCACCTCCTCGATCGGCTCCAGCCGCCGGCCGTCCTCCTCGCGAAACAGCACCCTCGGGCGCGAGACCGACAGCTCGAATCCCTCGCGGCGCATGTTCTCGATCAGGACGCCGATCTGAAGCTCGCCCCGCCCCGAGACGACGAAGGCCTCGCCGCCCGGGCTCTCCTCGACCCGGATGGCGACATTCGATTCGGCCTCGCGCATCAGCCGCGCACGGATCACGCGCGACTGCACCTTGTCGCCGTCGCGCCCGGCCAGCGGGCTGTCATTGATCCCGATGGTGACGCTGATCACCGGCGGGTCGATCGGCCGTGCGGGCAGGGGACGGTCGATGGCGGGGTCGGCGAGGGTGTCGGCGACGGTCGCCCGCTCCATCCCGGCGATGGCGACGATGTCGCCGGCCGCGGCCTCCTCGACCGGCTGACGCGACAGGCCGCGAAACGCCAGCACCCGGGTGACGCGGAAGCGCTCGATCTCCTCGCCGCCGCGCGAGAGGGCGTGCAGCTGCTGGCCGGCGCGGATGCGGCCCGATTCGATCCGTCCGGTCAGCAGGCGGCCGAGATAGGGGTCATGTTCCAGGATGGTGGCGAGAAGCGCGAAGGGCGCCTGCGCCCGGGTGGCCTGGGCGGGTTCGGGGACATGAGCGAGGATGGTGTCGAACAGCGCCGAGAGGTCGCGCCGCGGGCCGTCCAGGCTGCGGTCGGCCCAGCCGTCGCGCCCCGACGCGTAGAGGATCGGGAAGTCGAGCTGTTCGCTGGTCGCCTGAAGCGCCACGAACAGGTCGAACACCTCGTCCAGCGCCCGGTCCGGTTCGGCATCCGGCCGGTCGGCCTTGTTCAGCACCACGATGGGCCGCAGCCCCAGCGCCAGCGCCTTCTGCGTGACGAACTTGGTCTGCGGCATCGGCCCCTCGGCGGCATCGACCAGCAGCACCACCCCGTCGACCATGCCGAGGATGCGCTCCACCTCGCCGCCGAAATCGGCATGGCCGGGCGTGTCCACGATGTTGATGCGGTGTCCCTGCCATTCGACCGAGGTGCACTTGGCCAGGATGGTGATGCCGCGTTCGCGCTCGATGTCGTTGGAATCGAGCGCGCGCTCCGCGATCTGGGCGCCGGCGCGATGGGCGCCGGACTGGCGCAGCAGCCCGTCGACCAGCGTCGTCTTGCCGTGATCGACATGGGCGATGATGGCGATGTTGCGCAGCGACATGGGGGCTCCCGCCGGCCCGGATGGCCTGTTGCGCCGCGACATAGGCGGTGCGCCCGATTCTGGCCAGCCCCAAACCGCGAAGCGGGCGGGATTGCCTGGAACGGCGAAGGATGCTAGAGGGCGGCCAAGGAGGCGGGCATGGTGAAACGGTATCACACGAGCCTTCCAAGCTCTTGTTGCGGGTTCGATTCCCGCTGCCCGCTCCATCGCCGCACCCTTCTCGCAACCGCCCTCGCGCTTGCCGTCGCCGGGTGCGGGGCGTCGGGGATCGGCCCGGATGCGGATACCTTCCGCCATGGCGCGGGCCTGCCGGCCGAAACCGTGCGCGGCTGGACGGTGACCGCGATCGAGGTCGACGTGCCGCAGACGCTCTCGGTCTCCGAGGATCCCTCGGTGCGCTATCCCGCCACCGACATCGTCTGGTGGGAGGATCCCCCCGGCGACCGCCGCGCCCAGGTCGCCCGGGTGATGGAGGCGGCCGCGCGCGAGGCGGTCGCCGATCTCGACGGGCCGGAGCCGGTGACGATGCGGCTCCGGGTGAACCGCTTCCACGCGCTGACCCCGGTGGCGCTGGCCTCGGGCAGGCGCGGCTGGCACGATGTGAACTTCGATGTCGCGATCGTGGCGCGGGACGGGCGGGTCCTGGCCGAGGAGCGCGGCGTCAATGCCGATCTGCGCGCCCTTCAGGGGGCGCAGGCCGAAGCCGCGCGCCAGGGCGGCGAGACGCAGGCCGCGCGGATCCGGCGGCGGGTGGCGGCGGTGCTGCGCGGCTGGCTCGGGCTGGCCTGACACGGGCCGGCGGCGGCCGCGACGCGCCCGGAATCCGGTTGCGTCACGGGCGCAATCCCCTTATGTGACCGGCGTCTAACCTCCGGGCCCCCTGGCGGCCGGACCAACCGGGATCGAGGCGAATGGCTAAGGCGAAGTTTGAGCGGACGAAGCCGCATGTGAACGTGGGCACCATCGGTCACGTCGACCACGGGAAGACGACGCTGACGGCGGCGATCACG